>JBOHTO010000182.1:0-2901 GCA_050733695.1 Gemmatimonadaceae bacterium
GTTCTCGCAAGCACCGATGAAGACAATACTGTTCGCTTACGAAGAAGGTAGCGGCCGCCCGCAAGTCAGGCAAACGATGTTTGTCGACCGTCAACATCGAATCTGGCGATATGAAACGCGATGCCACGGCTCATCGCCTGCTCCGTCATCATTGCCTTTGCCGCGCGAGCCCTCATCTCCGAGGAACCGGGAGCGAAATCAACCTTGACAATGCGCGAGCGAACCGTCGATCGCCCGGCAAGCTCCGAGCGATGATCGAACAGGAACATCGTACGCTCGAAGCCTTGATGAAGGCGGTGCGCGCTTGCCGTGCATGCGAAGCGCATCTGCCGCTCGGTCCGCGCCCGGTGCTGCGTGCTGCCGCAACGGCCTCGATCCTGATCGTCGGCCAGGCACCCGGCTTGCGCGTCCACAACACCGGCATTCCCTGGGACGATCCGAGCGGCGAGCGTCTGCGCGCGTGGATGGGAATTGACAGGGTGGAGTTTTACGATGAATCGCGCATCGCGATCATTCCGATGGGCTATTGCTATCCGGGTCGCGGCAACGGCGGCGACCTGCCGCCGCGCCCCGAGTGCGCAGAGTTGTGGCTTGATCGCCTGCTCACCAGATTGCCGTTGATCGAGTTGACGTTGCTCGTGGGGCAGCATGCGCAGCGCCACTTTCTGGGCCGCCGCCGCAAATCGTCGCTGTCGGCGACGATGGAGTCATGGCGTGAATATTCTCCGGCATACATTCCATTGCCACACCCTTCCCCGCGCAACACGCCCTGGTTGCAACGCAATCCCGGGTTCGAGAGGAATCTCTTGCCTGAGCTGCGCAGGCGGGTCGACGTGATTCTCTCCCGTTGAAGGACCTGCCCGTCATTTCGACGGCCTGGGCGGGACACCGGGCCGCGCACCGGCTTCTCGCAGGTAGTCGAGGTCGAGCGCGTCACGCACCATCGCCATGGTTTCCCGGGCTGTGACGCGACCACGTTTCGTGCCCTGCTCGATCGCTTCCCGCACCAATGACATGTTCGACTCGTATCGCGCGCGCCGTTCCCGCATGGGCTCCAGGAGTTCATTCAGGACCGACGTCAGCCGATTTCTCAGTTCCGTGGCGCTCACGCCCGCGCGTTCGTAACGCACCTTCAGTTCCTGCACCCGCGCGGCGTCGCGATCGAACGCATCGAGGTACGAGAAGATCGGATTCTCCTCGACCTTTCCGGGTTCATTCGCCCTTCGAGGCGGGCCGCCGTACATGCGGCGCACCTTCTCCGCCACGGTTTCGGCGCTGTCCCTGAGGTCGATCGTGTTGCCGCGCGACTTGCTCATCTTGGCTTTGCCATCCGTGCCCAGGAGACGCCGCGCCCGCCCCAGGAGAGCCTCGGGCTCGGGGAAGATCGGCTTCGACTCGCGGTTGAAGCGTCGTGCCATCTCGCGTGCCAGTTCCACGAGCGGAAGCTGGTCTTCCCCGACCGGCACCAGATGCGACCGGAACAGGAGAATGTTCGCGACCTGCATCACCGGGTAGATGTAGAACGCCACCGGGACCGACTTTCTTCCCGTCTTCCCGTCCCCGGGGGCCTCGATCGCCTGCATCTCCGCCTTGAGCGTGGGATTGCGCTCGAGCATGCCGAGGGGCAGGAACCACGCCAACCAGGTCAGCAGCTCCGAGTGCTCCGGTACCATGCTCTCAATGATGAAGTCACTGCT
This sequence comes from Gemmatimonadaceae bacterium, assembly GCA_050733695.1. Classification (GTDB taxonomy): domain Bacteria; phylum Gemmatimonadota; class Gemmatimonadetes; order Gemmatimonadales; family Gemmatimonadaceae; genus JBOHTO01. The sequence goes on from JBOHTO010000182.1 coordinate 1,698, forward strand.
CTCGGGATCCAGCCCAGCCGCCAACCAGTCGAGCGCGACGCCCCAGACCGCGTTGCGCACGCGCGGAATGTCGTCCGCGAAGTCCGAAACCTGGTAATCGGCGATGAGGAAAGTGCAGTCGTATTCATGCTGCAGATGGACCCAATTCTCCACCGCCCCCGCGTAATGCCCGAGGTGCAACGGCCCTGTCGGCCGGACTCCTGTGAGAATGCGCTTTCGTTCGCTCACGGCGAATCCGGAGGGCGCTCGTCGGCGATCAGTGCCCGGTGGCACCGCCACCACACCACTTCCGCGCGCATCGGCGTGGTTCGCCATCGCCCGGATAGCGCGAGCAATTCGTCCAGGCCCCTGAAGAACTCCGCCGTGCCCATGCGGTCTGCGTAGCCTCGAAACGTCGAGTTCCGCCAGCCGGTATTCGGCGATTCCGGCAGCGGCCGGCGCCGGCCGCCGAGCGCTGGGAGCCACAAGTAGGCAATGCCTTTGCCCGTCAGCGCGGCGTCGAGCGCCGCTTCCGAATAATGCGGGCAACGCCGCGAACCCGGGAAGCGACGCACGTCCGCGACTGCCTCTCGTCCATATCGTCGAGGTCATTGCCGTTCACGGGATCCTGTGCAGCGCCGATCCCTTGTGCATGGCGACGTGATCCGTCTTGTCGCTCTTGATCTCGTATTGCGGCTCATCCCTGCTCGCGCGGCGTGGATGTCCCTTGTATTCGGTGTCGCGCGTGTAGATCCTGGCGATCGTGCCGCTCACATGTCCCGCCTCCGAATTCCAGCGGACATGATCGCCGACCTTGAACCTGGCGCTAATGAGGATTTTCCGCTTTCAGCCACGGCATGTCGGCACGCATGCCCCGCGCCGCGGGTTTATCGGCGAGTGTGCCGTGCTGCCCGGTCAGTTTCGCGCCCGCCTGGTTCGTCGAGCGGCATCAGCTTTCGCCCGGCCCCTGGAATCAACGAGCTGCAACAGCTCCCGCCAGGACTTCACGAACGCCCCTGCGCCGTCGTGCTGAAGCTTGATCGCGAGGCGGTCGACATCAATGCCCGCCGCGGCGAAGCGCGCGAGTACCGCCTCGGCGTCGCCGCCGTCTGCTTCAAGCACCCCAACGACACGGCCGCGCTCGGCGAACGCGCTCAGCGTCTTCTCCGGAATGGTGGCAATGGTGTCCTGCGCGGCCAGGGCCTCGATGTACAGGGTGTCGGAG
>JBOHTO010000183.1:0-14295 GCA_050733695.1 Gemmatimonadaceae bacterium
GGGCGCTGTCAACCATGGAGGCCGCTCGAGGGATGAAACGCCACACGCAGTCCGGCCGCCAGTTCTCGCTCCGGTTGGGTCTCAGCTCCGGGTCAATGCAGAAAACGTGCGTCGGCCGCCGTGAAGCCAAGCGCATGACCGCCCGCCGCTTATGTCGACGTCATCGCCGACAGCCCATCGAAATGCCGTTACATTGCAACAGACTCGATGCTACGACGAGACGATTCGGGGGGCACGCTACCGGCCGTGCGACACCGCGATGTCCGCCCAGGGAATGCTCAGTCCGGACCCCAGCAGGGGACCAGTCCTCCCGGCCCCTCTGCGGACTCCACCGTGGCCGCCGACCGGGAAAAGCCGTGCTTGTCTATCAGCCGGTAAAGTGTCGTCCTGTCCATTCTCGCCATGCGCGCTGCCCGCGACATGTTGCCGCCGGCGCGGACGACCAACCGGCTGAGATACTCTCGTTCAAAGTGCGCGACGACCCTTCGGCGTGCCTGATGGAACGACGCCTCCACTGGGCTGTGTGAGCGGAAGCCGGAGGCACCGGTCACAGTATCGTCATACAGCGGAATATCGTCCGACCCCACGAGCTGGCCGGGTGTCGCCGTTACGGCCAATTGCTCCATGATGTTCTGAAGTTCGCGAACGTTGCCGGGCCACCGGCAGGATCGCAGCAGGTCCATGCTCGCGTTGGAGAGGATGGGTATCGCTTCACCGACAGCGCGATGCCGGGCCCAGAACGCCGCCAGGAAATGACGCGCGAGGATCGGAATGTCGTCGCGCCTGTTCCGCAGCGGCGGGAGGTTGATGGGAACAATGGTGAGGCGGTAGAAGAAGTCTTCCCGCAGGATTCCGGCTCTCACCGCTTCACGCGGGTCGACCTTGATCGCAGCGATGAATCGCACGTCGATGGTAACCTCCTCTGCTTCTTCTCCAAGCCGGCGCATGACACCATCCTGGAGCACGCGCAGGAGCTTGCTCTGGAGGGCGTGGGAAAGCTCGCCGATTTCATCGAGGAAGAGAGTCGTCCCGTGAGCGGTCTCGAGAAGCCCGGGTTTCGTGCGATGCGCGCCGGTGAACGCACCCTTGCGATGGCCGAACATCTCCGATTCGAATAGCGGCTCCGGCAGCGCGCCACAGTTGATGGGTACCATCGTCGAACTCGCGCGCCGGCTGTGACCGTGAATGAAGCGCGCGAGCATTTCCTTTCCGGTCCCGCTCTCGCCGCTGATCACGACCGAGGCCTCCGTCGCGGCTGTCCTGCGCGCCAGTTCCACCGCACTCCGCAGGTCCGCCGCGATCCCCAGGATCTCGTCGCCACCGGCCTGGCCGTTTCCGGCACCGATGATCCCGCTCTCCAGGTGGCTCCCGTTCGGCGCGGGTGACCCTGGTTCCCCGCGCGCCGCGCCCGCCTGCCCCGTCAGCGCCGACATGGGTGGCATTCGGCCGCCCCCGGCGGTTGGAGAGGCTCCGCGCCAAGGTCAGCCACCTGTCCGGACCCATACCCGCCACCGGAACCGCGACCATCCGGGAACGGCTGACAGCAGCGCACTCGCGATTCTCCTTCAGACATGGTGAGCGCCGAGCGTTGCGTAAACGCACGACTGGCGCGCCGGCTCGCCCAACCCATCACTGCACGAGGCATGCAGGCCTGCGTGAGGACGCCAACTCACTACGAGACAACTACATACGCATGAATCCTCCGGCGCCCGGCGCCGCCCTGAATCAGGATCGCAACAGGAGCGATGCGAATGCGAAACGATATCGACCTCACCCATGCGTGACCATCAGCGGGCTGCTCACCGCGGGGCGGATGCCGCGAGCGATCACCTTCTCGGACGAGGTGCGCATCCCGATCCAGGTTCGCTGCATGCCGGTGCGAAGTGATACAACGGGCTTGTAACCCAGCAGCGTTTCGGCCAGTTCCAGCGACGCAACCGAATGGCGTACATCACCGGGACGCGGGCCAATCCACCGGCACGCGATCGGCCCGGTGATTGTGGCAGCAGCATCCACGAGTGCTCTCACGGATGTCTGCTCGCCCGTCCCGACGTTCACCGCATGACCGGCGACGATGGCGCCGGGACACGAAGCCGCAAGGATGTTCGCGTGCACGACGTTATCCACGTAGGTGAAGTCACGAGTCTGCTCGCCGTCACCGAAGATGGTAAGCGGTGTGCGCGTGAGCGCGGCACGCAGCATCAATGGGATCACCGCGGCGTAGGGCGAGTCCGGATCCTGGTGCGGGCCGAAGACATTGAAGTACCGCAGCGCAACACCCTCCAGAAGTCCGGCTCGCGAGTATGCGAGCACGTATTGCTCGCCGGCCAGCTTCGATACCGCGTAGGGTGATCGCGGGAGGAGTTCAGTCGACTCCACCGCCGGCAATGCCGGGGCATCGCCGTACACCGAGCTGGAACTGGAGAAGACAACGCGCTGAACTCCCGTGGAACGCGCCGCCTGAAGCAGCCGGACGGTCGCGTTCACGTTCACGTCATGCGAGCCCCATGGGTCCTCGAGTGATCGAGGAACACTCGGCAATGCAGCGAGATGGAAGATCACATCCACGGCGCGAGTAGCACGCGCGCAGACATCCATGCTCCGAAGATCGCCCCGGACGAACTCGATATCGTCGGCGATGCTGGCAAGATTTGCCTGGCGTCCGGCGGACAGGCTGTCCACCACCCGGACGCGATATCCCAGCGCGACCAGCCGAGCGGCGAGGTGCGAGCCGATGAATCCTGCTCCCCCAGTCACGAGACAGCGCGCACCTTGCATCAGCATCACTATCCTCCGAACGCATGATTTCCACGATGAAGGCAACGGGCCGCATTCCACGATGTCCGGACCGCACCGTGAATCCCTGCATTCAAGTTTCGTCTCACTGTCAGCGATATCGCGACGCTGCAAGCGTGGAAGTCTGCTCCGAACGCGCAAACCGCTGGTGCCAAGGGACTTGGCCATCACAATAGCGGGGGGCGTCGACAGCCGGCGTCCTTCCGGCGACGGCAATCCGTGGTGCGTTCGCGCAACAATTTAGCCGAGTCTCCGCCATCCAGGCTGCGTGAGCCGTCATCGCACACGGAAACCTGTCGGTGTCCCGGGCCGGGCTCAGCGAACGGTGATCAGACCCAGGCCCACCATTTCCTCGAGCAACGCGAGCATCTGCTCCGTGCATTCCTCCGGCGATACGCCGGCGTATTCAGCAAGCAGTGTCTCGCGAATGTCAGCCACCCTGCGCGGTTGCTGCACGAGATTCCAGATGCGCGCCGCAACAGGATTGAGCCCGAAGTATTCGCCCGTCGCCAGGCTCAGGATCACCGCCTCGTCGGCCAGATCGCAGGAAATCTGGCTCGTCGAGCATACCACGCTGGAATCGATAGTGATGCTTGCCTTGTCGGCCACGCCCGCCTTCCGCTCCATCGGTATGTTGAGCGGCACCGTCCGCGGCGATCGCTCGTACGTTGGTCGATCAGTACTGGGCAAGGGAACCCGCGCGATACGCCTGACGCAAGGCGTAATGAAAAACCAGCATGCTCGCCAGGAGCAGCCCGCAGGCGAGGAGGAGCAGCATTCCGAGATCAGCAGCGACGTTCGCCACAGGTGTCTCCGTCGACAGAACCTTGCGGAGGGCGCGAAGTCCGTACGTCAGGGGCAGCGCGGCGGAGAGCGTGTGGAGCCAGGATGGTATCACATGCGTTGGGTAGTACACGCCCCCCAGGAACATCGACGCCAGGAGTACCGCGTTCGGGAGCGGCCCCGCTGTCCGCGCGAGCAGCACGAGCGCTCCGGCCAGAATTCCGAACGGAACGTAGGCGATCGTGATTCCGCCCCAGATGAGAACCGCGACCAGGATGCGGTCCAGGCTGAACTGTGCTCCGAGAATCTGCCCCGCAACGAGTAGAACCAGCCCCCGCGCCACCGTCCACAGAAACGGGTACCCCATCACCCCAATGAGCAGCAACGGCAAGCGCGTTGGAGTGACAAGCAGGGCCTCGAAGGTGCCGGTGCGGATTCCGGTTCCGAGCGCCATGGGAATCGCGCCGACGGCTGTCGCGACAAACTGATACGAAGCCATTCCGATGATCACGAAGGCGAAATAGGCGCCCCCTTCCGCCTGGATGCTGTGCCCGATTACGGGCTGAAGCGCGGTTGCTATGAAGTAGAGTGGCACTACCAGCGTGAGGAGCGACCCGAGGGATAGGACCATGCCGGTACGATAGCTCGCGGCGACCAGCGCGTCGCGCCGGACGAAGGCGAGAATCCTATTCATCGTGCTCGCGACGATGCTGCTGCAGCACCCGGTCCATGAGGTCGGCCACCGTGGGCTGAACCTTCTCGAAGCGCGCCACCGGGATGCCGTTGCGCACCAGCATTGACAGGAAATCCGTAGCGCTGTCACCTGGCTGAATGTGGACTTCGCCAACGGACCATCCCTCGCTGTCCAGTTCCGGGCGCACGCAAAGCATCGGTGCGACGGCAGCGACGTCATGATTGGCACCGGCGGTCCGCACCCAGACACGGTATCGCTCCTCACCGTAGACATGTACGAGTTCATGCGGCGTTCCGGCCATCACGACGCGGCCGTGGTCGAGAATCGCGATGCGGTCGCAGAGATCGAGTGCTTCATCCGGGTCGTGCGTAGCAAGGAGTATGGTGCATTGCTGGCGCCCGGCAATTTCTCTGCGAAGAAAGCTGCGAAAGGAGCGAGCGGCGAGTGGATCGAGGCTGCGCGTTGGCTCATCGAGCAGGAGAACCTGCGGGCGCACCAGAAGTCCGCGTGCTATGAGCAGCCGCTGCTTCATGCCGGACGAATAGGTGCCAACACGCTTCTCTGACGCATCGCCGAGTTCCACGGCGACCAGCAGCTCGTCGATTTCGCGGCTGAGCCCGGCCCCTGCAAGCCCGTGCAGGGCCCCGTAGAAGCGAAGGTTCTCGCGCGCGGAGAGCCGCCATTCGAGGCTTCGCTCATCCGCCGCGACCGGCGAAACCAGGCGCCGCGCCCGGGCCGGAAAGCGGACGACGTCGACGCCCGCGACCTCCACCGTGCCGGCGTCCGGCAAGATAAGTGTAGAGGCAATCTTCAGAAGCGTCGTCTTCCCGGCACCGTTCGGTCCCAGCAGGCCGACGATCTCGCCCACGGAGGCCGACAGATTCACCCTCTCGAGCGCAGTTGTATGCATGGGCGCACGAGAGGCCCGGAGCATGTCTACCCATGGACGCGGCGTGGCGAAGCGCTTCGTGAGATCGACGACGCGTACGGCGGGCACACGCGAGGGTGGACGTCCGGTTCTCACAACGGGTGCCGGCGCGGCGAGCAGCATCAGGAGCCCACCGGACCGGGCGAGTGCGACTCACCACAATGCCAATCGAATATCTGCTCTACTGCTGCGGGAAGCAGCACGAAATCCCGCGCGACGTGAAGAGCGTACACCGGCACCGTCGCTGCGACCGCGACGGCGGCCCTGAGCCGCGCCCCGGCGGCTTGGTATCCGACGAGCGGGTCGGGAAGTTTCGCGTGGTGCGACAGTGCTACGGCCGCAGCTACGGGTGCGATCGACGAACGGCGGACCGGTGCCGTCGCTTCCTCCGGCGCGACCGGCTCGAGTACGTACACCGCGCCGAGCGCTACCTCTGAACGGCGAAGCGCCGGCTCGGCAAAGCCCGATGCCGTCGCCTTCACGCCGTCGAGAACCGTGTCACAGAGGTCCCGCACCCGCAGCTCCCGCGCGGCATCTTCCCAGAGTCGAACGCTCCCGATCCCGGGGCGAAGGACCGCCGGTGGTCCGACTCTCACCGCAATAGTGTCGTCGCCGAGGAAGCGGGCTCCGGCGTTCGTGAGCGCGACCGCGAGCGTCGACTTGCCGTGATGTTTCGGCCCGAGAAGCGCGATCCCCCTGTCGGCGATCTCGATCGCGCTCCCGTGGAGGCAGAGATGACCTGATATCTCCAGGGCGAGAGCGAGAACGGGACCGAGGACAATCGCCCTGGCGAGCTCGGCTGACGCGTCCGGGGATGGATGCCAGGTTATCTCGGATCCGTTCCGAACCACGTCGAAGACGCCCGCGTGAGAGTAATCGAGACGGAATCCATCTGCAGTTCCATACGTTCGATACGTCTCCTCTCGCACGCGGCGCTCGCCGATCGGGTTGATTGATTCATCGGGAGGATTCGCCGCTACGCGGAGGGTCCAGTCCACCGGGGCAGAATCGGCGATGGCAAGTTCGGGGAACGCGAGCTCCGATCGGAGCACTCCGCCGAAGGCAGCGTAGTTACACATGGCATGCTGGCGTCGGATTGCGCCCGGCGCTCGGAACTCTTCTGCCAGGGATCCAATCGGGGACGTCATACGCGGCCCCGGGAATCGAAGGTCGCCTCTGGCCACGCGAGGTCCGGGAGCCGTGTCATGTCTCGGACGCCGTGCGCCCCGATAACCACGGTGCCGTCACGTTCGAGCCATGCATGCGCGCGAAATCCCGCGTCGCGTCCATGCGCGACACCGAGACAGAGTCGGGAAGCGAAGCCGTATCGCAGGAGGAGCAATTGTGCCGCGATAGCTCGCGTCAGGCAGGTCGCGTGCGGGACGCGCCTGCCCGCTGCTTCGACCGCCCAAGTCACAGTCGCCGGATCCACGCCGGGAACCACGTCCCGGGGACGCGCCCGGCCAAGGGCCCGCACGCTCCGCAGTATGATCCGCGACGGCAGAATCCACAGTACGAGACGCAGCACGATGACCAGCGACACGGCGAGTACTGCCAGGCGACGCTCCCGGGGCGGCAGCGCGAACAGCGTGGAAAAGGGCGTCATTGGATCGATCAGATGCGGGGACGCCGCGCGCGAGGAGTCCTCGCGCAGAGAAGCGAAAGCAGAGCGAGCGGGTCGGCTGCCCCTCCGAACGTCAGGCGCTTTGCGCCTGACGTTCGGAGAGACAGTCGCGTGGCAGCATGCCTGGCCGGCACCGTCAGCGGCGCCAGCCAGGCATCAGGATGCGCAGACTATCGCCAGCCCCTGGAACGTGAATCCGTCCGTGGTGCCGTAGTCCTTGTTGCAACCCTGAGTCGCTGCCTCGAAGGTTCCGTATCGTCGAATCGACGGTACGGTCCAGCTTTTTGCGTTCCTGTCGTCTGTCACACGGGATCCTCCAGTGAGAGTTATGTTCGGCCGCACGGTCGTGCGGTCGCGCGACCCGGCGCCGATCGATCAGCAACGGTCGAGCAAGCCGACTCGTCACGATCGACACTCCGCCGATTCACGTCCTGACGCTCCACTCGTTCCTCCCGCAGCCAGTTCGGGTTCCGGACCGGTGCCCGAATCGCCTTGGTCGCGTATCGGTCCGGCGTGCTTCCACGATCTCGATAGCCAATCGGCCATGACAGCAACCCGGAAAAGCTGCTGAGCGTCGGCAGCTCGCCAAGCCTGCCCCTTTTCGCTTCGGTATCGACGCTCGATCGCGGCGAGCGAGGCAGGGTCCACGTATCTCGCAAGCCCCTGCGCGTGCAGCCTCCCGCCATTGCGAGCCTGGAGATCCGCTGTGCGCAGCCCCCGGTCGAAGTTGCACGCGAGGTTGCCCTTGGTGCTTCGCCACTGGATATCAGCGGGCAGGTAGCCCTCCATCGCGCGCCGGAAGAGCGCGCGCGGCCACCCTCCGGCGAACTTCTTGTCGTCCGGCACGGAGAGGCAGAAGTCGATCAATCGACGGTCGAAAAAAGGATAGCGTCCCTCGATTCCGAAGGCGCGCGAGCATTTGTCCGCCATCTCGAGTGTGAGTTGGTACACCGGTTGGGAAAGCCCGGCGGCGTGCATCTCGGGCTCTCCGAGCACGCTCGTGCGTTCCGACTTCTCCGCCTCGCTCTGCATGCGACGCTCGACTCGCACGGCGAACTGACGTCGCAGCAGGGTAAGCGGCAGCACCCTGCGCCGTCCGATGAGGCGCAATGCCGGGCGCGCGATGGGGAGCAGACCGTGTCGCCACACAGTCGCGCGTGGCGACAGATCGAATCGACGCACCAGTTCCTTCGCGGCCCGCGCCCACTCGCGAACCGCGCCGCGGCGCGCCAGGTGAGAGAGGTACGGCAGCCCGAAATGCTCGAGAACGCTGTCGGGGGAGCGACCCCGGTGGGACGCGAATGCCCGAACCTCTCGCTCGAACAGCGACCACTGACCCGACTGCATCAAGCCGTTCAGCCGGCCGAAGCCGTGACTGACAACGCTGTCGCCGTCAAAGCCGTCGAGGAGAATACCCACACCGGCATCCCGTGCGGCTGCGTAGATCCCCCAATGCAGATACAGATTGGGAGCAGAGAACGGCTCATCGAGGTGCCACAGAATGCACCGCGTATCGTCGAGCGGGCGAAGGAGATCGCCACGGATAAAGTGCGGGGTGACTCCGCCACCGCGGACGACGCTCTCGATGTACGCTCTTTCGTCGATCAGGCGTAGATCACTCTCCGGGAGCCCCGGAAACACGAGCGAGAATGCGTGCAGCGGCGACTCGGGGTCCGAGCCCCGTGCGTGGCGGGCCATGCAGACCACCGAGGAGGAATCGAGTCCTCCGCTGAGCGTCGCGCCGACTGCCAGATTGCTTCGGAGACGGACGCGCACGGCAGTATCGAGCAGTTCGCGGAACGCTTCTGCGTACTGGTCATCTGTCGAGTAGCGGATTTCGGCCCCGACCTCGGCCCGCCAATACGTCTCGCATACCGATCTGCCCCGATGTACTACCATCGTCTGAGCCGCCGGCAGGCGCGATATCCCGGTATAGAGCGTCGCTGTCCGATCGTCGTGAAGGGCAGCAATGTGCAGCGCGACCTGCTCATCATCGATCTGGTCCGGAACACCGGGGCAGCGGAAGAGTGCCTTTATCTCCGACGCGAAGGCGAACAATCGATTGGAGAGGAAAAAATAGAACGGCCTGACCCCCATCGGATCGCGGGCACAGAATATCGCCTGGGAACGCTGATCCCAGACAGCGAAGGCGAAGTCACCGATGAGCCGGTGCGCGCACTCGCGACCCCAGCGCGCATACGCGCGCAGAATGAGTTCGGCGTCACCGGGCGGGGGCGTCTCGCCAGGGGCGAGCGCGCGGGTTAGCTCGGCGCGATTGTCGATGCGTGCATCGGCGACGAGAATCAGGCCGGCCTGGTGAACCAGCGGCTGCCTTTCGCGAACCGATTCCGCCGTGGTATGGGACGCGCGATGCCCCAGGGCCACCGGGCCGTCTGCCCAGACTCCCGCCGCCTCCGTGCCGCGGTGCGCGACAGCGGCCGACATCGCACTGAGCACTTCTGCGCTCGCCGGTCGACCGTCGAAATGAAGCACGCCCACTATTGCACTCAAGGGGAACCCCCGGCACCCGTGGTGTCGCTGGACTGCATCGCCAGACAGTCGAATCCGGGCGACCGGGTAGACACGACCCGGCGCCCCGAACACGGGGTCTCGGAAATCACGGTCGACATGGTTCCGCACGGTGGCAGGGGACAGGAGCCCGGACGCGCCAAGGCGGGGCAAGAAGAAATCCAGTTTACCACACCCCGGGCAGGGGGCGCGTCAAGTCGCGCGGACGACCGGGGCCGCGTGGACGCCGACCGTTCGGCACCTCGCGCGGAAGGGCGGAACTCCCTGCCACAAACGGACGTACGCGCCGCGCGCGGCCGCATACCCACACGCACTCTCGGCCATTCGCTGCTTCGCGTTCGGCGGCGTTTCCTGCCGCATACGCCCGCACGTGTGGGCCGGGCGCAACACACAGTCGTGAAGCGACAACGGTGCGTGGGCCGCCAGCCGACCTGGAGAGGCGCTACATCCCGTTTCGTAACGACGCCGCCTCCGGATGCTGTGCACCGCCGAGTATGGCGCGCAGGTAGCGGGTCCACTGGGGAACGAGACCCATCTGGCGGGTGAGCGTCGTCCGGGCCCTGGCGGTTCGCGATGCTCGCGCTCTCGCTGGCAGGAAGCCGTGCGCCTGATTCCACGGGCGGGCGCGCCCGTGCCCACTCCATCGCGGAAGTACTGCAGCATTCCAGACGGCCCTGTCCAGGCGTGCGGACGGACACACGACATCGGATGCGAAGAGGTGCAGCGCGAAATGCCGGGCAATCCGGGTCCGGAACACCTCTGGCATTGGTGTCTCGAGTGCCGAGAGAACGTGGTCCGGAACCGGGATGGCTGCGAGATCACGAGCCAGGCGCAGCGTCCAGTAGCAGCACGTCGACCCTCGCGCTTCGATTGCCCGCGGAACGAACTCGTCCCAAAGCTGCGGCCGACCACCGGCGAGACGGGCGATGTCGCGCAGTGTTCGCCATCCGCCCTTTCTCATGCCGTGAGACCACGCGAAGTGAAGGCAGGTGTGAAGCAGGAGCACTGAGTGCTGCGGCACACCGACCGTGCAGCCGCCGACATCGACAGGATAGGCCCGTCGCCGGACAGCATCTGCCGAAAGCTCGAAGGGATGGCCCGGGATGAACAGACCGGTGTGAAGCTCGAGCTGCATCCCGGTGCCTGTCGCATCGACCAGCGGAACGGCGTGATGGTGGGACAGGTAGGCACCATCCGGCGCTGCTCCGGGACTCCGGACCCAGTCAACGCCCAGGGCGATGCGTTGAGCCTCTTCGATCCGGCCGGATTCGACCAGGAGATCGAAATCGGCCATGGGCCGTTCGGCGAACGATCCGTACGCCGCGTGGACAACCGCGGCGCCTTTCAGGAGGACAACGTGAATCCCTCCGCGCGCCAACGCGTGGATGGTCTCGCGCAGTCTGCCCTCGGCTCGCAGCAGCTCGAATTCGGAGACCATTGCGGCACGACGGATGTGCTCGACAGCCGGCTCCGGTACATCGCATCCGAGTCGCTGAACGCAACGCCAGATGATGGGCATCGCTCTATCGGCGCGAGCGAACGCGCAGAGTGCGGCCCAGTCGAACGGTCGCTCCAGGATCTCGAGCAGTGCCGAATCGTTCGCGGGGCCGGCGGCGGTCAGCGCGAGAAACTCTGCCTCGGGACAGAGCAGCGCTCGCACGGTGTCAACCGCTCCGCGCCAGCAGGGCGCGAACGATCCGCTCTCCAGCTCGCCCGTCCCACCCCTCGGGCCTGGGCGGGGAGTCGGGGCGCGTGAGATTCTTCACGAGCCCGGGAAGGGTCGCTGGATCCGGCGCAAGCTGGTTCGTCCCCTCGGCGATCGTCACTGGCCGCTCGGTGTTTTCGCGCACTGTGAGGCATGGCACACCAAGCGCAGTCGTTTCCTCCTGGAGCCCGCCGGAATCGGTGATCACACCGTAGGCCCCCGCGACGAGGTCGAGCATCTCGAGATAGCCCACCGGGGCCAGCGTCCGCACCCGCGAGAAGCGAAGTCCCGAAGCAGCCACCCGCGCCGCGGTGCGCGGGTGCATCGGGAAGACGACGGGCCGTTCCTCGGCCACCGCTTCGAGCGCCTGCACGAGTCCCGCCAGGCGAGCCGGCACGTCGACGTTCGAGGGCCGGTGGAGCGTAACGATGACAGCGTCGCCATTCACTCCCAGTGCCGACCGGGACCGCGTCCGCCGCGCCGCTGGGAGCGCGTGGAAGAGCGAATCGATCATGACATTCCCGACGAACACGATCTCCTCGGCCGGCTCCCCTTCCCCACGGAGTGCCTCGTCGGCGTCCCGCGACGGGGTCAGGAGCAGGTCAGCAAGCCGATCGGTCACGAGTCGGTTGATCTCCTCCGGCATCGTCCGGTCGTGAGAGCGGAGGCCCGCCTCCACATGCGCCGTCCTGAGCCCCAGCTTGACGGCTACGAGCGCGGCGGCAACGGTGGAGTTCACGTCGCCATACAGCACGACCCAGTCCGGCCGCTCACGCTCCAGAACGGGTTCGATTCGCTCCATGATCCGTGCGGTCTGCTGCGCGTGGCTCGCCGAACCGACGTCGAGGTTGATGTCGGGCGCCGGGATGCCGAGATCGCGAAAGAAGCTCCCCGACAGGCCCTGGTCGTAATGCTGGCCGGTGTGGACCACAACCTGCACGAGGCCCGCCACCGCGCGACCGGCGCGGTGCACCGGGGCGAGCTTGGGCAAGTTCGGGCGGGCGCCCACGACGTGGAGAAGCTTCACCTTCATGAACCCTCACGGGCAGCGGGAGCAACGCTAACTGACGATATGGTGCGAGTCGACGCTCCGAGGAACAGCGGGCAAACGGGAACGCAAGAGCCATGTCAGCAACTCATCCACGTCATGTCGTTGACATCCATGGCATTAGCGGATTCGGGCGAGGCGCGAGGCAACGGCGTGTTGCGTCCGTGCTACGAACGCGACTGCGCTGCGGGCGCGGTCCGCGGACCCTGGAGACCCGCAGGTTGAGCGTGACATTGCTCGCGACATGAGCAACGATTCGGGTGCCGGCGGGATGCGGCGGCTGTTGCGGCTGGTGCGCGACGGCTGGCTCATCGCTGGCATAGTCGTGGTCCTGTTGATCGGTCTGGAACTGGCGTACCGGGCGCAGGGTGCACTGCGAAACCGGGCGGCCGGGACCAGAACCGAAGCAGTGTTCTTCGATCACAAGTCGCCGTGGTTGGACGATTACCTCCTGGAGCAGAGTCGCTCCGAAAAGCTTCGATGGAAATCGTACACCTACTTTCGGCGGCAGCCGTTCCGCGGAGCGTACATCAACGTCGATTCCACGGGCCATAGAGTCACCAGGCAGGAGCGCGCTTCGGAACCTGTCCGGGAGGTTTTCTTTTTCGGTGGATCGACGATGTTCGGCGCGTTTCAGCGCGATTCTGCCACGATTCCCTCTCTTGTAGCTCGCCGACTTCGCGATCACGGGATTCACGACGTCGCGATCACGAACTTCGGAGAGACTGGATACGTCTCGACGCAGGAGGTAATCGAACTCCTGCTTCAGTTGCGTTCGGGGAAGCGTCCGGCTGCAGTTGTGTTCTACGACGGAATCAATGACGTGTACTCGACCGTGCAGAACGGAATTGCAGGCCTCCCCCAGAACGAAGTCAACCGCGCGCGCGACTTCCGCCTGGGCAGACAGGTATTCAACTGGCGGCATGATGTCGCGGCGGAGCTGGCGGCGCTTGCGGCCATTGGACAGATGGCCGTTGGCCGCGTGGAACTGGTTGATCGTCTGCGACAATCGACAGGCCCTTCACGAGACAGGCGACACTCGGTCGACTCAATGAGTCGAAATCTTGTCGAGTCGTACGGGGCCACGGCCGAGCTTGTTGGCGCCCTCGCCCGATCATATGGCTTCCGCGCGCTGTTCGTCTGGCAACCCACCGTTCACGGAACGAGCAAACCAATGACGGCCGGCGAGCATACGATCCTCCAGTCGATCCTGAGGGATCCGCATCAATCGCTCGTGAGGAGCATGCATCTTCGCGTTCCCGCCATGCTGGACTCCAGGATGATTCATGTGGATGGGATCAGCTTTCTCAACCTTGCCCGAGTGTTTGCGGAGGATTCGGCGCAGGTTTTCGTGGATCAGATAGGACATACCAACGAACGGGCGAACGGCGCGATCGCCGCGGCCCTCCTGCCAAGGCTGGCAGAGCTGTTGTCGCATGATCGTGGTTCAGCAGTCAAACGACCCGCGGCTCGGGTAGTGGAATGACGAAGCGGCCACCTCTGGAGCGATACTCCTCCTGCTGGGCGAGAATCTCGTCGGCGAAGTTCCACGTCAGGAGCAGCACGTAGTCAGGGCGCGCCTCGAGGAGGTGCTCCGGAGGGAGGATTTCCAGTGCCGTGCCCGGCGTGAATCGCCCCTGCTTGAGGCGGCTGCGGTCGACGACGAAATCGAGCACGTGGGGACCGAAATCCACGTAGTTGAGCAGCGTGCTTCCCTTCGCCGACGCGCCGTACGCGGCGACGCGATGGCCGCGTTCCTTGAGACCGACGACCAGCGCCCGGAGTCGGTCGGCGAGGGCAGCGACATCCGTGGCGAACAGGTTGTACAGCTCCCGATCATGCAGGCCGCGGGCGCGCTCGTCCTCGATCAGGGCCTCCACGCGTCGGCGTCCCTGTGCCTCCGCTCGCCTGGCAGCGGTGACGCGCAGCGTGCCGCCGTGGATCGGCAGCCGCCGCACATCGGTGAACACGAGTCCGTGCCGCCGCAGCAGTGCGTCGATGGCGCCCGCGGAGAAGTAGCACAGATGCTCGTGATAGATCGTATCGAACTCGAGATTCGCGAGCAGGTCCCCGATGTACGGAAACTCGAAGCGCGCGATTCCATCCGGCCGCAGGAGCGCGGCGACCCCCGCGACGAATCCGTTGAGGTCGGAAACGTGCGCCAGCACGTTGTTGGCGAGGATCACGT
>JBOHTO010000184.1:0-6155 GCA_050733695.1 Gemmatimonadaceae bacterium
CACAGGGCAGTAAGAAGGCGAGCGGAGCCAACCCGAATTGCACACGAAGTCCGTGTGAAACGTAGCTAGGGGAGGTGACGCCAAATGGAGTTCCTGGCCGGGCTCGTTAGTAATTTGCTGTCATTCGTAATGGCATCCGATCAGCTGTGGTGGTAGGGTAAACCCTAGGGGGACGGGGGTCTCTCCGGACACTATGCGCGGAATTGGTAACTACGTTGGGATCGTTTTCCTTGCTGCTGTTGCTGCGGCGTCAGCGGCATACGTAGCGTGGCCGGGTCTTGACCCTTCCGCGGTTAGAGCGGCAATATGCTTTGCGATCTTGGGCACTTTCGCGAGCTTCATTGCGTTTCAGCTCGCGCGCGGAGCGATCGGCTCGATAGCGTACATACCCGTGCTTACTATTGCCGTCCTCACGGCGAGCTGGATCGCAATAGTAGCGGCTGCGGCTTCTACCCTCGTCGTCCAGCTATTAGCTCGACGGCCAGCCATTAAGGTCGCCTTTAACGTCGCGCAGTACTCCTTCTCCGTCGCCATAGCCGTTATTGTCTACCGGCTTCTTGGCGGTGCCCCGTTGTTACGAAGCGAAGAGTACGCCGTTCTCCCGTACGTGGCGATGTTCGCTGCATTCATTGTCGCAAACACCACAGCGGTCAGCGCTGCCGTAGCCATTAGCGAGGGGAGGCGCGTCGGGGATGTATGGCGTGAGAACACGCTCGGAACGATCATCTACGACGTGTTCTCGCTCCCGCTCGTGTACATTTTTGCCTGGACGTACCTGGCGTATGATGTAATCGGCGCGGTGGTCCTCTCTCTACCGCTTCTTGGTGTTCGCCAACTCTACAAGACCAACGCAGATCTACAGAAGATCAACCAGGATCTCTTACAGCTCATGGTGGCGGCTATTGAAGCGCGGGATCCTTACACGTCGGGTCACTCGCGCCGCGTTTCGGAGTATGCCAAAATCATCGCAAGGGCACGCGGCCTACGTGCCCGGCAAGTCGAACGCATCGGCGTTGCGGCGCTCTTGCACGATGTCGGCAAGATTCATGAGATCTATGCCCCGATACTTCGCAAACCAGCGCGCCTGACGAGCGACGAGACGCGTGTTATTCAAACGCATCCGATAAAGAGCGCAGAACTCGTACAGAATGTCGACCAACTCAAGGATGTCGTAGGGCCTATTCGATACCATCACGAGAACTGGGATGGATCGGGTTACCCGGAGGGACTCGCAGGAGAACGAATCCCTCTGGCCGCTCGCATAATCATGATTGCGGACACGATCGACGCGATGACGAGCGATCGCCCCTATCGTGCGGCTCTCGGAGAAGCAGAGGTTAGACGCGAACTGGTCCGATACGCCGGGAAGCAGTTCGACCCCGAACTATGTCGACTACTTCTTCTGAGTCCGCACTTCTCAAGATTGTTTCATCCTGTGCCACTTCCTTCCCAGCCGGCATTCGGGCCGGCATTCGGAGCCACGGTTCGTCGTCGAGCGGAAAGCAACAGAGCTTGACTTCAGGTTGACTCTTGCCCAAGGGACGCCTTTGTGCCGTGCGCTTGTGCAAGACGCATGGATCAATCAAGCATTGCACTGATTTCCGGCGGCAAAGGGTATCGATCGCGGCGGTGGACCCGAACGTACTCCCGTAGCAGGTCTAGGGCCTCGCCGTCTCGCCCCATGAGCTTCAGGCCAAGACAGAGGGAGTAGGCCCCTTCGTCCTGCGCGTTCATCGTGCGACTTTGGCGATGGAGAATCTCGAGTTCGCGCACGACATTGTCATCGATGGGTCCTGATCCGATTGCACTTGCCACGCGAACCGCAATGGAAAGAGCACCGAGCCTTGGCCGCACGGCTCTCGACCCAGCGGTTGCTTCAAGCCCCGACTTCGCGAGTTCTTCGGCGAGTTCTAGCTGTTCTCCATCGAGCGCAAGGTAGGCGAGAAGCTGCTCGTCGCCTTCGAGGAATAAGCGTTCTTCATCGGCGACCTGAACTTGCATGGATGCGTCGTACCACGCCCTTGTCTTCGGGATGTCCCGGACCTCATGAAAGAGCCATGCGAGTTGTGTCGCTGCGGCACGCGCGCTCGCCACGAACTTATGGCGCAACGATAATTCATACGATTCCCTGAGAAGAGCGACAGCGTCGGCAGATTCGCCTCCAAAGCGTAGCACGGCCCCGGCATGTCGCAGCGATCGTATAAGGGTTGGTATGTCATTCTCCCGCGCGATCTCGACAAACGGCGCGACCACTCGAAGGGCACGATCAAGGTCCCCGAAGCCCGCATGGTATATCAGTTCCAGGTGAAGAGCATGGATGCTTCTTGGTGGCGCAGTCGAGATGAGAGGCGCGGTGAGATCGTACAGGTCCTTGGCAGCAGCCGGCTTGCCGATGTTGTCAGCAAATATGCATGCCCATGTGGTCGCGATGATTCGATGATCACTTGATGCAACAGGATCGACCGCACACGCAGCTGCCTTTTCGTAGAGCTCGATCAGATCCGTATCCAAGTGCCAACGCGTTTCGAGAAGAGTGAACTCGAGGTCGCTATGACGGGCCTCGTTGGACGTTGCGTTCTTTCGGCCCGACTCCTCCTGTTGCAGGTGGACAAGGAGCGCACTCCAGCGTCCGGCTGCGGAAAGGGCATGTTTTAAGCCCCGCAAGAGGACGTCCCGATCATTCTGCAACGACGCACCCGCGAGCGCCCGCTCGAAGATCGGAACCGCCTCATCAGGCGCGCCGAGCTGTAGCAGATGATAACCGCACGAAATCGCCAGCTTGAGCGCCCGAGCGTCCTCGCCCACTGCGCGATAGTGATCTGCGCAGTCCCACAGAAGCGAGCTCGATCCTGTCCTCTCCACCTCGCCTTCCAGCAGCAGTGCGATCTGCCGATGCAGAAGCAGTCGCGCCGGCGGAGCCAGGAGATTCACCACCTCCACCGCGATGAGCTCGTGCCGCAACTGCAGGTGGTTGCCGTCAGCCAGCAGCAGGTCCTGCTCGTGAAGCTCCTGCAGTTGCAGCGCGAGTTCCGATGTTGGCACCTGCAGTAGCTCAACAAGCCTGTCGATCGTCGCGTTCCGGCCGAGCAGAGCGCACGACTGCAGCGTGGAACGCGTGCCGGCAGAAAGCGCTAGCACCCTGTCCCGAAGCATCGCCGATAGCGTTGGCGGAATCTCGGTTCGATATCCCGTGGCCGATCCGCACCGCGCCAACTCGACCAGAAAAAGAGGGTTGCCCGCCGCCGTTCCCACCGCCCACGACACGAAGTCCTCCGTCGGCTCCTCGCCGCGATCCCGCAGCATTGTCTCAACAAGCGCACGAGCCGCAGCCTCCCCAAGTGGCTCCAGCCGGTGCGCCAGATGACTCTCGGCGCGCCGGTCCCCGGACCAGTTTGCGCGCGCGGGCGTCCGTACACGGGATGTCACGAGAAACATCACCGCCCTGCCCCCAACCCAACCGAAGAGCCGCTGCATGAGCTCCAGCGACTGCGCATCCGCCCAGTGACAATCCTCGGCGACGAGAAGAATCCGATTCTCCTCCGCCGTGGCATCCAGCAGGTCGATCATCGCGTGCTCAATCTGCAGCCGCAGGAGAACCGCTTCATGCGTGTCCGCGGTCGGCTCCCGCACGGAGATGTCGTGATCGGTGAGACGCTTGAGCAACGCGAGCGAAGCCGGATCACAGCCCAGCGCGCCGGGAAGCGCCAGGAGCTGAGGAATCACGTCGACGAAGAATGAAAGTGGCCGCCCCTCATCGCTCGGCTGCCGCGGCGAAGCGACTGTGCGGAAACCGGCGAGATCGCCGCGCTTGCGAACCTCCGCCACCACACGAGTCTTCCCGATCCCGGCGCCGCCCCAGATGAGACAGGCGCTCCCCCGACCTTTACGCGCGCTGTCCAGCCGCCCGACCAGGAGCGCCATCGTCTCTTCCCGTCCCCTGAACCGTGTGAGCGACGGCCCAATGTGCTGCGCTCCGCTCAACCGCTCTGCAATCCGCCTCCGCAACACACTGGGCGCCACCCTGATGTCACGGCCGCTCGAATCGGGACCGAGCTCCACCAGATAGCGGTCGATGATGCCTATCGCTTCCTGCTTGGAACCGACCATCGCAGTCGCCTCCGCCAGCGCGAGCGTCGCTTCCTCGTTCAGTGGATCGATGCGCAGACACTTGCGCCCGAACAGCTCCACGCCAGTCCAGTCGCCGCGGCTGCGACGCTCCAGCATCACGCCCAGCAACGTTCGGCGCAGGCGACCGTTGACGTGCGCGCGCTGAGCCTCGACCCACTCCGTGTGCGCAGTCGACAGATCGGGGGCGTACGCGGGAAGAAACTCTCCAGCCTCCGCCAGCTCCACACCAGACATATTCGACGAGAGTCGCTCGTAGTCGAGATCCACCACGTCGGCGGGTAGCCATACGGCGTCGCCGTCAACCTCGATCGGCACACCGAGCTGCTTCAGCTTGTAGATGGTCTGCCGCAAACAGTGGCGGCCGGACTCGGGCGCAACCCCGGCCCAGAATAGCTCGGTCAGCGTCTTCCGGCCGATCCGCCTGCCTCGCTCGATGGCGAGATACAGCACGACCGCGAACAGCACCTGGCTCTCGGGGCGCAGGCGCGACCGATCTGTCTGGATGCTGCTCTCCCCCATGCTGCGAACCCGGACCATTTGCGCCCCCGGCTGAACTGATCTACTCACCGACAGGTAGCCGGTCAGGCGTCAGCGTAGCGTCATTTGGCAATTGATACGGCGGTGCCGCTGTGTCCGCCAGTGGAGGTCGAGGCGACGGCCCGTATCGCGCATGGAGTCGAAAAATGGGTTCCCGTCTTCCCGGGAATGACAGCACCGGGGGTACACTGGGATGACAGCGTTTGGGGGACGCTGGAATGACAGCACTTGGGGGGACGCTGGAATAAGCGCTTGGCGGACGCTGGAATGACAGCACTGCGGGGACGCTGGAATGACGACGGCGGTGGACTCACCCCCTCCCCCTGCCACTCGTGTCTCCGGCGGCGTATCATCGGACGGAACCCGTCACCCTTCACCAGTTCACGCGACCGATGACGACCCGGAACCTCCTCACGTTCTCCCTCCTCGCCGCTGCTGTCCTCGCGACGCCCGACGCCCACGGCCAGACGGCGCCGCCCACGAAACAGGCCGACTCCGCGGCCGTCCTCGCCGCGGTGCAACGAACCTTCGACGCGATGCGAACGCACGACACGCTCGTCCTGCGCGCTGTATTCGACTCCGGCGCGCGAATCGTCGCGACCAGCTATGACAGTCTGGGCAGCCCGAGGTCGCGCTCGCTTCCCATCGACCGATTCATTGCCGCCGTCGGCTCGGCGACCGTACCATGGAACGAGCGCATCTGGAATCCCGAAGTGCGAATCGATGACAACATCGCCACCGTGTGGACAGCCTACGACTTCCACGCCGGCCAGGAGTTCAGCCACTGCGGCACCGATGCCATCCAGCTCGTACGAAGGACGGATGGCTGGAAGATCGTCCACATCATCGACACGCACCGGACCGCAGGATGCGAACAGCGCCGCGAACACCACGGCCATTGATGCAGCGCCTCAACATCACGTCGGGCACAAGGTGGGAGCCGCTCGTGGGATACTCCCGCGCGGTTCGCGTCGGCAGCACGGTCCACGTCTCCGGCACGACCGCTACCGGTGCCGATGGCACACTCGTCGGCGGTGACGACGCGTACGCGCAGACAGTGCAGACACTGCGCAACATCGCAGACGCACTCGAACGCGCCGGCGCAAGGCTCGAGCATGTCGTGCGCACCCGCATCTACGTCACGGACATCGGCCGCTGGGAGGACGTCGGCCGAGCACACGGCGAGTTCTTTCGCGATATCCGGCCGGCCACGGCGATGCTGCAGGTCGCCGCCCTCATCGACCCGGCAATGCTCGTGGAGATCGAGGCGGAGGCCATCGTCACCGACTGACCGGGGCGAGAGGATGGGGGTCCGGAAAAACGGGCTCCGTCCGCGCGTGTGTCTGCGCTACGCCCCGCCGCCCCGCCCCCGCCGCCCCGCCGCCCCCGACACCCCGGCGCCCCGGCGCCCAGACGCCCAGACGCCCCGACACCCCGACACCCCGCCGCCCCGACACCCCGACACCCCGTCGCCCCGTCGCCCCGTCGCC
>JBOHTO010000185.1:0-7735 GCA_050733695.1 Gemmatimonadaceae bacterium
GGCGAGCACGATCCACTCGAAATCGCGATACTGGATCTTGTTCTGGCCAAAGGATCCAAACTGCGCCGTCGCGCGGTCGGGAACCATGAGGACCGCGCCCAGCAGCAGGGCGAGTCCTTGGGCGAAGTATCGTTTCATTGATTATGCCCCTCCCGCTTCAGGGGATGATGATGTGCTGGATGCCGTCACCCTGCACTATCGCGTCGAGCGTCTCGTAGCCGGAGCGCAGACGGCCAAAAACCGTATAACCGCCGTCGAGATGCGGCTGCGGTGAATGTGTGATGAAATACTGGCTGCCGCCCGTGTCCGGCCCCGAGAGCGCCATGCCCAGCGCTCCGCGGTGATAGCGGTGGCGGTTGAGCTCGTCCCTTATCGAGTACCCCGGGCCGCCGTTGCCGTCGCCGCGCGGATCTCCGTCCTGCGCGACGAAGTTGGGAACCACACGGTGGAACCGCGTTCCGCGGTAGAAGCCGGAGCGCGCGAGTGTCATGAAGTTATGAACGGTGAGTGGCGCGTCCGCCCCGAACAGCTCTAGCTCGAGCGTGCCGCGTGAGGTGATGATCACGGCGGAGAGCGGTGCCGGAGGAGACAGCGCGCTGTCCGGCCGATAGGCGATGGTCCGGATGATGTCGATATACCACGAGAGTGGTTGTGCGCGGTCCGCTGCGCCTGGCCAGTGCGCCAGCGGAGTGATCGCCTGTCCCGCGAGGCGAACGAGCGGGTCGTCGGGTGTGGCAAGGCCGGCGAGGCGCGAGCGCATCGCGGGCGTGAAGGCCGAGCTGTCGCTCGTCCATGCGGCCGCGACGAAGCGCATCGCGGCGATGCGGGCGTCGTTGAGCGAATCGACGGTGGCCATCCGGTAGCTGTCGAGCGCACGCGGGACTTCGGAGCCGTTCGCTCCACTCGCGAGCGCCGAGAGGGCGGTGGCGCGCACGTAGAAGTCGCGATCGTCCAGTGCGTCGAGCAGCGCCCTCCTGAACGCAGGGTGCGCGGACGAATCGGCGTAGGTGCCGATGGCTGCGTACGCCGCCTCGCGTACCCGCGCGTCCCAGTCGGAGATGAGGGGGAACGCGAGCCGCTCGAGATGCTCCGCATCGCGCGCCGCGCCCGCCGCGCTCGCGGCCGCGGCGCGGAGTCGCCAGTCGATCTCATCGCGCCAGCCATGGAGCTCGGGGAGCAGGACTCCCGCCTGGACCGACGCCCTCAGAACGGCGCTCCTGAAGGCCAGCGTTGTATCGGAGTCCCATATCCAGGCCCAGCGCGCAAGATCACGATCCATCACGTCGCCGACCACGCCGGCGGCGGCGATGCGCACGTTCGCGTCCTGATCCCTCAGTGAGGCAAGCACCGCAAGCCGCGCCGGTTCGCCATAGGTCGCGTACGAGCGTATGGCATTGATGCGGACATGCGGCTCACGGTCAGCCGCGAGAAGGTCGAGGCGTGCGATCGCCTGCTCGGCGAGCGAGTCGCCGGCGGCCTCGTGCGCCAGCCCACGCGCTACCTGGGCGCGCAGGAGCTGATCGGGGTGCAGGGCATGGGCGAGCAGATGGCGTACGCCGCCCCGCGCACGCGATCTTGCGATCGCATACGCCGCACGCCATGCGACGTCGCGACCTGGATCGGTCAGCCACGGAACGATGGCGCCGACCGGAACGGGACGAAGCTTCGCGGCCGCGAGGAGAAGCTCCCCGCGCACGGCGTCGGCGGGCGGCGGCACCGACAGCGCGTACGTGATGGCGGTTCGCGCCGGCTCGCCCACCTCGCCGAGCGCCCACGCAGCCTCGACGGCGACCGTGGGAGAGGCGGTGAGCGCGTCAACGAGCGCAGCAACGCTCGCGCTATCGTCGAGAAGGCCGAGTGCGAAGCCGGCATTGGCGGCGACGAGGGTATCGGGGTCGCGCAGAAGGATGCGGAGGCGCGGCGCCAGCGCGCTCTGACCGAGTTGACCTATCGCGCGCGCAGCGGCTGCCCGCAACTGCGGTACGCGCGACGCGAGCGCCGCATCGATGACCATGGTGTCCACCCGCCGGGCATCGGCCATTGCGAGAAGGCGCGCGTACCGGGTGACGACCTCCTCGCGCGGAAGATCTCCGAAGCCGCGCGATTGTGTAGCCGCCGCGCAGCCAGCCAGCATCATGAAGACGGCGGTCCGCCCGAGTGCGACGGCGGCGTGCCGACCGGCCCTACGCGATGCCCCTGTCGAGAACGCGCCGAAGATCCGGCGGAAATGCGATGGGTCGTCCCATCCGATCGAGCGAGACGAGGGTAGTGCTGGCAGTGACGAGGCGCTCACCGGTGTCCGCGTTGAGGATGACATAATCGAAGATGATCGCACGAGAGCGAACTCCGACCAGCCGTGTCTCGACGTGGACGAGATCATCGTACCGGGCGGGAGCGTGGTATCGCAGTGACGCCGCTGCGACGGCGAGGCTGATACCCTCGCCTTCGATGGAAGCGTAGCTGCGCCCGAGCGACCTGATGTGATCCGTACGTCCTACCTCGCACCATACCAGATAGTTCGCGTGATATACAACCCCCATGCGGTCGGTCTCGGCGTACCGCACGCGGAACTCGGTTCGCGTGGGACCGCCGGTCATATCTCGCGCAAGCCGAGCGCTTGAAACCAGCATCGCCACTCGGACGGCGACCCGACAGCCGTTCCCTCTGCTGCCCGCAGGAATTCTTCATCGGCTGTCACGCTGCTGCGATCGTCTCTCATGGGAATCAGGGCTGCACGGTTGGACTCTTGACTGTTCCGGGCCCAGCCAGTACCTGGACCAGGGCGGCGTGGCCAAGCGCGGGGCAGCGCCCGTCTGCTCTGGAGATCCACGATCGGGACGCTCACGCGGGTGCCTCCTGTAGAAGGGGACGAAGAACCACCAGCATAAGGACACCGGCAAGCGCGGTCACTGCCGCCGACAGGACGGACCAGAGAGCGAGCTGCTGCAGCAGCTCCAGGCCGTGCACCCTCTGCTCCACAAGCAGGAAGAGCAGGTCGAACAGCCACTTCCCGGCAAAGAAGAAGAAGCCGTTCAGCACAAGGTTGTCCGCGAAGAACACCGCCTTGAGCCATGCCGCGGAGAATCCAACGACCGACATCGCCAGTGCACTCGACCCGAATGCGGCGATGGAGAGTGAATCGGCGAACAGTCCCATAAGAAAGCCGATGAACGCGGCGGCGCCGGGTCGTACGCGGACGGCCGCGATCAGCAGTGCGATGATGAGGAAGTCGGGTGGCGTCCGCCAACCGAGGAATGGCCGCAGCGTGTAGTGCAGCACCACCAGGATGGCGAATGCGAGGACCGTGCGAATCACGCGTCCCCACGTCACAGCTCAGCCGGCCCCGGGCGGACGCCTGACGGTATCGGGCGGCACGGTATCGGGCGGCACGGTATCGGTCCGGACCGTGTCTGCCCTCGCACTGTCAGCACGCGTGCGAGGTGGCGGTGTCGTGTCGCGAACTGCCGGCGCGCGCACCGGAGGAGGCGGCGCGGCAAACCGCGGATCTCGAATCCGCTGCGGGACGGGACTCGGCGGACCCGTGATCACCGGCGGCTGTACCCGGCGCGGAGGTGGGGGGGGAGCGCTGTCCTGCGGAATGACCGGTGCCGCGACTTGTGAGGGCGTCCTCCGGGCAGCGACCGGGGGGTTGGTGGTGGTGGGGGCCGCGACGTCCGCAACGGAGTCGGACTGTGCCCTTGCGATCGCAGCGCGGCGGGCCTCCGCCTCCTCCAGAGCAGCGGTTCGCGCGGCCGAGTCACTCGCCGCGGCGATGCGCCGAGCGGCTGAATCCGCGCCGGCCGCGCCCAGCCAGACGCTCTCGACCCCCTCGGCTACGCGCGCCGGCTGAAGCACCATCACCGATGCGACATCGGGCGGGAGCACGGCGGGACGTACCAGGTAGGTGCGCGCCCATCCCTGCGGCGTGTCGATGTCTGCCAGCACCGTTCCGATGGGGATGCCGCGCGGATAGACGCCACCCAGCCCCGACGTGACGATCATCGTGCCCGGCGCAAGCTCGCTGCGAAACGGCACTCCGCGCATCTCGAGCAGGTAGCGCTCGGGTCCTTCGCCAAGGTGCGCGGCGATGATGCCGAACGCGCTTCCGTCGGCGGCCATGGCGCTCGCGCGGAAGTCCGGGTGCGGCCAGATGAGCGCGGTGCTCATCGTCGGGTCTACTGCCTGCACCATTCCGACGAGCCCCTCCGGCGCTACCACAGGAGAGAACGGAGCGACACCGGCGTTCGCGCCGGCCGTGAGCGTGAGCGTGAACTCCTCGCCGATCCCGCGCGTGTGCAGCGCTTCGGCAGGTACGAACCCCCAGCGGAGCTCTCCGCCGAGACCGAGGAGCTCGCGTAGCCGCTCGTTCTCCGCCTGCACCGAACCGAGCTGCATCGCCCGGACGGCAACGCTGTCGCGCGCGACAGTGCGCGCCTCATGCGTGGCCAGCGCGCCGCGGGTCAACTCCGCACTCTCCTGCAGCGAAACCAGGGGCGCGACGACTGTACGCCGCATGACTGACGCTATGGGACCGCGTACTTCAAGGGGCAGGCCGCGCGCAATGAAAGCGAAGGCGACGCACGCGATGAGCACCACGGTGTCCGCTCTGCCGCCATAGCGTGCTGCGCGCATTCAGTCAGTGCTCAGGGATTGAGGACCGACGTGTACTTCTCTTCGTCGTCGAGTATCCTGCCAGTCCCGCGTACAACACATGTGAGAGGATCTTCGTCGACGTGGATGGGCAGGCCGGTTTCCTGGCTGAGCAGCAGGTCGAGTCCGCGGATGAGCGCTCCGCCGCCCGTCATCACGATTCCACGATCGACGATGTCGGATGCAAGCTCTGGCGGCGTGATCTCGAGCGCACGCCGGACGGCATCGACGATCTGCTGTATCGGCTCCTGTATCGCCTCGCGGATCTCGCTGGAGTGGACGCGTACCGTCTTCGGTATGCCCGAAACAAGATCGCGTCCCTTGACCTCCATCTCGCGTTCCTCGCCAACGGGAGCAGCGGAACCGATCTGTATCTTGATCTGCTCGGCGGTGGGCTCGCCGATGAGCAGGTTGTAATTCTTGCGCATGAACTGGACGATGGACATGTCGAGCTCATCGCCGCCCGTGCGTATGGACGTATCGCTCACGATCCCCGAGAGCGCGATGACGGCTATCTCCGTCGTCCCACCTCCTATGTCGATGACCATGTTTCCGGTCGGCGTCTCAACCGGAAGTCCCACGCCGATGGCCGCGGCCATGGGCTCGGCCACCATGAATACTTCCTTGGCGCCTGCGCCGAGTGCCGAGTCGCGCACGGCGCGCTTCTCGACCTCGGTGATGCCTGATGGAACGCACACGATGACGCGCGGCTTCACCTTGAAGAAGTGGTTCTCGATGATGAGCGTGAGAAAGTAGCGCAGCATCTTCTCGGTGACGTCGAAGTCGGCTATGACGCCGTCCTTCATCGGGCGGACCGCGATGACACCTTCGGGTGTTCGACCGAGCATTCGCTTGGCTTCGAGGCCCACACCCTTGATTCGCTTCGTCTCACGATCGATGGCGACGACCGACGGCTCGTTGAGAACGATCCCTTCGCCCTTCACGTAGATCAGCGTATTGGCGGTGCCGAGGTCGACACCTATCGCGTTCGCGGGGAAGAGAGACCCCGAATTGAAAGGCCAGCGCATCAAGTCCTGTCTTGGATGTTCTGCGGCAAACGAGCGTGGTGGGCGACGTACTTGCGGCGAGCAGCGCGATGTGCGTGCGACCAGCAGGGCGGCGAATCGCGTGATAAGCTAGTGGTACGTATCCATGGCGGCAAGGCATTGGCTTGACACAACCTACGCGCTCCGATATCGTCGCGCACATGCATGTCAGGCGAAATAACACGATCGCGGCGGTCGATGCGCAACAGTGCGATGAGTGCGGGCTGTGCATGCCGCTCTGTCCTACGCGGGCGATCGAGATGCGCCGCGACGGCCTGCTGGTCATCGGTGCGTCGTGTACCGGTTGCCGCAAGTGCATCGCCCCGTGTCCCGTCGGGGCGTTGACCATGGTCCCCCTCCCCCTCCCCCTCCCCCTCCCCCTCCCCGCTGCTGACGTCGCATCGCTCCGGCCCGCATGATCCCCGCGCGATGTGACATTCTCGTCGTGGGTGGCGGTCCTGCAGGGCTGATCGCCGCGCGCGAGGCATGCGCAGCCGCACCGGAACTCGATCTTCTGCTGCTCGAGCGCGATCGCGCGATCGGCGCACCCGTACGATGCGGTGAAGGTGTCGGGTCACAGGGCCTCTCGGAGTTCAGCGATCCGAGGGGCGCGAGTTGGGCTGTGCGGCGGATCACGCGCGTCATCTTCCGCGCGCCCGACGGGACGGAGGTGCGCGTAGCGGAAGGTGACGTAGGTTACATTCTCGATCGAACGAGGTTCGAACCGGCGCTCGCAGCCGAGGCTGGACGCGCGGGCGCCACGCTGGCTGTTGGAACCGAGGCCACCGGCATGCGCCGCGACGGCGATGCGTGGCGCGTGGACGTTCACGGTGCGGCCGGCGCGAGCAGCGTCAGGGCGCGCCTCGTCATCGGCGCCGACGGCGTAGAGAGCATGGTTGGCGCCTGGGCCGGGCTCGACACGCGCGTGCCGGCGCGCGACATGGAGAGCTGCGCGCAGTACGTGGTATCGGGGATCGATTTCGATCCGGATGCCATCTATCTGCACTTCGGCGACCGCATCGCGCCCGGCGGCTACGCCTGGGTTTTCCCGAAGGAGATCGGGGTTGCGAACGTGGGTCTGGGCGTCGTCGCACTCAGGGGAGACGGCCGCCCCGCGCGCGATTACCTCGACGACTATCTCGACGGCTACTATCCCGCTGGCGTGCGGACGGGCTATACCGTGGGCGGCGTGATCGTGCACACGACGATAAAGCGCACGGTGGCGGACGGCGTGATCATCTGTGGTGATGCGGCGCACATGGTGAACCCGCTGTCGGGCGGCGGGATTGTGAACGCGATGAAGGCGGGGCGGCTCGCGGCGGAGACGGCGGTCGACGCACTGAGGGCCGGTGACGCCAGCGCGGCGCGGCTGCAGCGATTCCACGAACGCTGGATGGCGCTGCTCGGAGAGGATCATCTGCGCTTCTACAAGCTCAAGGAAACGCTGAACACATTCGACGACGGATTCTTCGACGATCTTGCGCGAACGCTCAACCGGATTCCCGAGGCGAGGCGATCGCTGGGCCGCATCTTCGCGACGGCGCTGGTGCGGCATCCTGCGCTCATCCCGGTGGCGGCGCGGTACTTCGTGTGACCGCTGCTCAGTCGCCCGATTGGGGAACAGCAACATGGCTTCCCGCTTTCGCGGGCATGGCCGGGGCGGCGGGAATGATGGGGGCGGCGGGAATGACCGAAGCGGAGGGAATGACGGAGGGAGCGGGAGCGACGTGCGTGCTGCCTTCCAATGCTGCAAAGGTTCCCGTCAGCCGTTGCCAGATCGTTGTCCCGACGGCGAAGTGGTTGGTGGCCATGGCCGCGACGCGCTCGATGGCGCCGAGGGAACCGACGCAGGGCGTCGGCGGGGTCCACATGTACACCGGTAGCCGCGGTATGGCCATCGGGTCGCCCGTGAAGCGCGCCGCGAGGTCGAAGCCGGCGCTGTAACCGGCCTCCGCGGCGAGCACGCGCTCGCGAGTGCGCGCAGCTCCGAACGGATAGGCGACGGCGGTCACGTCGACGTCGAGCGCCTGCGCGAGCGC
>JBOHTO010000186.1:0-8325 GCA_050733695.1 Gemmatimonadaceae bacterium
GGTTGCTGCTGGGAAGCGTTTGGACTAAGGAAGCCGCGGCTCGCTTCGCTCCCGTCAGACGATGAGAAGAACGATTAATCGCTGATGCAGGGACCGCTTGAAGCCGCCGGGTCAACCCCGCATTGAAGCCCCCATATGCAACCAGCGTGACCGCGATTCGTGCGGGATTTCCGCGATCACATGATCGCGGCCCCATTGAAGCAACGAGCTACTGTTTCGCAATTTCGCTGGAGCCACCGAGGATGTATATTCCAGCCGCCTTCGAGCGCTCGTCGATACGACCAATCCTGACGGCGCACTCACCCTTCAATCGGGTTCTTACGCGGGAGACTACCTTGACGGGACAGAGGCGTATTTCCAAGCTGTTGGACCACGAGCGGACGCCCTTCGACGGGCCGATCATCTTCTCCGTGGGGCGAGTGCCCCGGTCTACGAACGCTACGTCGAAGAAGCCGGCGGGAGAGTCGCCCAAGCCAGAGCACGCACAGACGCCGTCGCCACGGCCCTCGGGCGAGCGGCAGACGCCGTAAGCGACCGCGTTCGACCCGAGGAAGCGGCAGCGACATTCAGCCGTGTCCTCGAGGCGCGCAGGAACATCTCCGCGATCACAATATCGCGGCGTCAATGCAGCACAGCGCACGCGCAAAGCTTGCGCGAACGTTTCGCGAGCTGAGATTTCCGCGATCACATGATCGCGGCGCCATTCACGCGCGCCGATGAGCGTCCTCCCACCCGCTCCGCCGCCCTATGTCGCCGCCCCTCGCTCCTGCTGCACCGCGGCGCCCGGCCTCTTGCCGCGGAGCTCCGGGTGCGGCGTTCGCTCCCACTCCTTCTGCATGGGAAGGAGCGCAGCACGGAGCGTTTCGGCGTGCGTTGTTCCGCCGCGAATCAGATCGTCGCGCCAGAGCAGCCAGTGCCGAGCGAGTTCTTGCGCGAGCTCGGATTCCACCGGGCCCTGCTCCCCGAGAAATCGCTCATCGTGATCGTCGATCTGCCTGGGCAGCATCACTCGCGCGTTGAGATCCGCCGTGAGCGCGCCAAGCCATGCCGTCATTGCGCTCGAGAAAACCGCTTCCGGAAGTTCGGCGCATCGTGCTGCGAATGACGCCCGGTCGCGGAGAATCGGATCGGCCCATGGACAGTGTATTCCTTCATGCGCTGCGAGATAGGCGAAGAAGCGGCGCAGCGAACCGGGAATCGAGAGCGTCGCCGCCCGGGACTCGCGTCCCGGCATTTCGAGAGGGCACCACTCGTAGAGGAAAGTTCGCAGATCGAGTTCGGTGACTGCGGGGAGAGGGATCCGCTGCTGGAGCGAGAGAAAGGCGAGGAAGTGACCGGCGTTGCGTACGTGCTTGCGGACAGTAGCGTGCCCGAGACCGGAGCGGACCAGCGCCACACCGAACTGTCCAATGAAGCGCGCCCATCCTGCGGCAAGCGGCTGGTCGTCGCGCTCGTCGTCGGGGAGGGCGGCTGCGGGATCGGCGCCGAAACCTTCGGGTCCGGCGGTGGAGAGCGAGTCCGGAACCTCCCAGGAAGAGCCTGCGGAGACGGCGAAGTAGCCGTCGTAGATCAGCGTGGCGTGCGTCGGCTCGTGCTGCCAGCGGATGGGGAGCGGCGCCGCCTCCTCGCCCCGGAGCACCCTCTCGTGCGCGCCAACGAACTCGGGAATGGCGCGCAGCGCGCGCATCATGTCGTGCGCAACATCGGCTGGGATACCACTCGCCGGCCCATTGATCGTGAACATGTGGGGAAAGGCGCGCGAGCCGGCGATTTCCCAGCGGGCGCGCTCCACCTCTTTGCGCATCGCACGGGGGACGTTATGCGTCGCGTCAAAGGATAGCGACACGACGACTCCCGTGATGCCCTCGAGGGAGGGACCGAACCGATCTTCGGGCGCGGCGAAGAAGCTTCGCAGATCGTCGGGCTTCTCGTAGAGCGCGATGCCGTAGGATCGTCCGGCATTGCCGAGTACGCAGATCGTCCAGGCACGGTTTTCAGGGAACGTCGCATGGATCACCTGGCGATCCTGGATGTAACGCCAGGGTGCGGCGCGATAGAATGCCGCTGCCGCCGCGAAGATCTCCGCCGTGAGGTCGGCAGGAAGCTGCCAGCCGGACCACGCCTCCGGAGACTGAACCGCTGCACCAAGGGGTGTGATGCCAAGGGCTTGCTTCATGCCGTCCATGATCTCATCGAGATCCGGCAGGCGACCGTCCGTGGCCCCGACCGGTATATCGTGAGCGGCGAGGGCAATCGCGAGCGGCTGGGCGATGGACTCGTTGCGCACGCGGACCTTGAGCGGATGAGCGTGCGTCGACTCGGCGGCGGTGAGGATGGCGCGCTCGAGTTCGATGGCGACGCCTGCCGGATCCGAGGGGGCGTGCGCGATCAGGTCGACGTGTATCGGTCGGGGTCCGACCGTGACCATCGCCACGGCGGGCTGCGCCCCGGGGTCGTCCTCGAAGCGCGCTGCGATGCGGACGAGGTCCGCCTCCCAGAAGGAGCCATCGGGATTATCGCGGACAAGCCGGAGGGCCGGGCCGAGGGAGAAGTGCGGACCCTTGCCGTGGGGGGCGCCGATACGCGGGTGTTCAGTCGGGAGGCAGCATTTCTTGTACTTGAGCCCGGAGCCACAGGGGCAGAGGTCGTTGCGGTGGGTGGTCATGGGCGGGATGGACTTCGTGGTGCGCCCCGGACGAGCCGTTTTGTCGGCGGGCCGCGTGTCGTCATCTCTCACTCCGCAAGTCTACCTGCTCCGTGGACCATGTCAACCGATCCGGCGAGCGCTGGTGCTCGCGTTCCGAAGCGGCCGATGCGAGCTCTTCGACGTCGACCGAAGCCACGTCGACCGAAGCCACCCACCCGATCCTCACCCGATCCTCCACGCCGGCTCCGGCACCCGCCCTGCACTTCGGACTTGTGGTATCCGTATTACGGACATATAATGTCCGCAATACGGACACGCGATGTCCGTATTGCGGACTCGCCGCAGCGCGTTCACTGAAGCTGACCTTCAACCCAGACCGGTCATGGGGCCAGGCAACACGACCGACCTGCTTCCGCGCGCGGCCACTCGCCGCCTCGAAGCGCTCCTCCGCGCCCTTCCGGTGGTCGTGGTCACCGGGCCGCGGCAGACGGGCAAGACAAGTCTGGTCCAGCTCCTGACCGGAACGGCGCTGGCCGGCCATGCGGCCTTCGATCTCGACGATCCCGTGGTGCGAGGCGCCGCCAGCGCGGATCCGACCGCTTTCGTCCGTCAGGCGCCGCTCATGATCGTGGACGAGGTGCAGCGCGTACCGGAACTCATGCTCGCAGTCAAGACCGAGGTCGACCGCGAGCACCAGCGCACGAAAGGCCGGTTCGTGCTCACCGGATCGGCGAATCTCCTGATGCTGCGACAGGTCTCCGATTCGCTCGCCGGGCGCGCGGCTTACCTCCCTGTCCAGCCGATGACGCGGCGCGAGGTGCTCGGACTGGGCACGACCGGTATGTGGGCGCGTTTCTTCGAGCTCCCGTTCGAAGAGTGGCGCGAAGCCCTCGTGGATGACCCGGGGCCCCGCGAAGCCTGGCGCGACGTCGCCCGCCGCGGTGGCTTTCCTGTTCCTGCCCTGCACCTGGATCCCGGCGCTCGCCGCGAGTGGTTCACGAGCTACGTCGCCACATATCTGGAGCGGGACCTGCGCGACCTGAGCGCGGTCGGGGATCTCGGGGACTTCCGGCGAGCGATGCAGGCCCTGGCGCTACGCGCGGGAACACCCGTCAACCACGCCGATGTCGCGCGCGAACTCGGTCTCGTCGGCCGCACGCTCCTGCGGTGGCTCGAACTGCTCGACGTCACGTATCAGCTCGCACGTCTCCAAGCGTACACGGTGCGACGAGCAACGCGGCTGAGAAAGCGCCCAAAATTCTACTGGAACGATCCGGCTCTCGCCATGCACGTCGCCGGCGAGACGGAGCCGTCCGGCGTTCACCTCGAGACGCTTCTCTTCACGGATCTGCGCGCATGGGCTGCGCTCGAGGCCGACCGTGCCACACTTCACTACTGGCGCGACGATGCTGGTCGCGAAGTGGATTTCGTGGTCGAACGCGACGGACGCACGCTGGCCATCGAAGTGAAGGCGACACGCCGGCCCGGGCCAGGCGACTGGAAGCACCTGAAGCATTTCGTCGCCGAGTACGGTCGGAGCTGCGCAGGCGCTCTGCTGCTTCACGACGGAGACGAAACGCTCCGCGTCGCCGACCGTATCGTCGCAGCCCCGTGGTGGCGCGCATTCTGACGTGATGCTGTGAACGACAGGACCCGATGTTCCACCGGGACACCGGAGTTCATCGCAGGCCTCGCCAGCAAGCGCCAATGCTCGAGCTCCCCGAGATCGCGCTCTACCTCGTGGAATGTGGAAGCGAGTCTGGCCGTGGATATAAGCAGCGGATCGTGACTCGTAACGAAGGCTGGTTCGGGGCAGATCAGCGGAAACTGCTTGAGTCCGAGCTGGCCACCATGCTGCAGCGCGAATGGGATTCCGCGTTGTCAGCGGTCGGTGGCCTGCTCGACTCGGAACCCGATAACGGTGCTGCCGGATCTGGCGCCGTGCTGGGTGACTAACGTTGCTTGCTGCAGACGGGCGAGCCAAGGTTAATAGCGGCTCCGCCGCCGCTTCGATAGGTTCGCCCGCAGCAGAAGCTGGGCGTTAAAGATGTAGAATAGGTCCAAGTGCGATTAGCGGGCGGTGATGGTTACGATTCGACCTCGCAGAATCGTTTGAGACCGACGATCGCCGGCTCGGCAATGATATTCAACGCATCGTTTCTTGCCGCTTGCCGACGCTCGGGACTTATTCTACATCCTCAACGACGGCGCATCGGTGTAGTGTCAGCTGTGCGCGCCGGAGAGGATCTGGCATGGACACCGTTCACATTTTGCCGTGTTCGTGTTTAACATCACGTCTGAGGAGCGACGATGCCGTCTACTTCGAGAGCCTGCCCACTCTGCGGTACGCCTCTGAGTGACGCGAAGTTCGCTCGTGTCCTGCAAACACATCGCGGAATGCAGGCGCAGCTCACGAAGCTAAAGGCAGCGGAAGTTCGTGCCAAGGTGCGATTGCGCTCCGCGATAGAAAAGGCGCGCGGGGCAACGTCGCGAGCGAAGGCGCAAGCTTCACGTCATCTGGCGAATGAGCAGCGCAAGGCCGCCGATCGACTCAGAAAGCATCAGAACGCAACAAAGAAGATGAGAGCACAGATCGAGAATCTCGAACGCAGGCTGAAGTCTGGGGAGACCGCCCAGAGCGAAGGCCTGCTCGAGGAGCGTGCGCTTCTTGCATTCCTGTCCGAAAAGTTTCCTTCAGATCGTTTTGACCACGTTGGGCGCGGCGGGGATGTTCTGCACGATGTATGCACCAGTAGCGGTGTAAAGGTCGGCCGTATTGTGTACGAGTGCAAACGCGTAGCGAGTTGGGCGGCGGCGCACGTCGTTCAGTGTGCCGAGGCCAGAGTGCTGCGCGAAGCTGATATCGCCATTTTGGTGACGAATCGCTTTCCTGCCAAGCATCAGTACTATTTCGTCGACCGCAACGTCCTCGTTATTAGCCCCCTGGCTCTCATACCGCTCGTCCACACGGCGCGAGAAGGCCTCTTAAATGTGCATGGCCTCCGTGTCTCCGGAGATCAGAAGCGCCTCGCCGTTCAGGCGGTCTACGACTATTTGGCTGGCGGTCAATACGCCGATCACATCCGGCGTGTCGTTCAGCATTTTACTGACCTTGAGATATTGTTTCACAAAGAGGTCGAATCACATAGGAAGACCTGGGAAGGGCGGCTGAAGCACTACCACGGTCTAGCCAACGGCGTCAGCACGATCGACGAGCGCCTCCGGCAGCTATTATCACCGGTCGAAAGCGCGACGTCATTGCCGACTGGCGTTCGCCGCCTGTTACCACGATTCGCCGCGAGCGATGCTCATAAATAGATCGGTGTTGCCGTTGCCTAAACGAATCGTGAACTGTGTAAAACTCCGATTTGCCGATATACAATCGGCGCGCACGCGCCGCTCGTCTACGATTTTTTTCACGCGGTGGCCAAATTCAGCCGCGAAGTCATCGATCGGGTCCGTCTCGACGAGTCGAACAAGCGCGACGAAGCTGGCGGGCAGCTCATCAACGGGAGTCGCTATCTGCTGCTCAAGAATGAGGAAAATTTCGTGGGCGATCAACGCGCGCACCTCGACGCCCTGCTCGCGGCCAACGAAAACCTCAGTCTCGTCTACATTCTCAAGGACCAGTTGAACATATCTGGAGCTATCGCCGGCCCGCGTGGGCCGAGCGCGCCCTGGATCACTGGTGCGCGCTCGCCGAGGCCAATGGGCTCACACCGCTACGGCGATTCGCGACGAATCTGCTGCGCCATGCCGAGGGGATCATCCATCACTGCCGCTATCCGCACCCACGTCCGCGATGAACCTGAAATGAGGCGTAGATTGGCTCTTGGGCCTCCGCTAGACCCGGCGCTACGCGGCTCGGAAGGTGACGGAAACGGGATCCGGGCCCGCCTCACCATGCTCGAGTCGGTCCGCCAGGACGCGAAGCGCCAGTGCCTCGGCGCGGGCAACCGCCTGCCCGCGTGTCTCTCCATACGCGAGCACCCCGGCAAGATCGGGCACCTCCGCGATCCAGCGACCGTCCTGCTCGCGCGCTACTTCCAGGGTCAACTGCACTACGCCTCCGCTGGCAATGCGGTCAATGCAACCCCGACGCGTCTACCGTCCAACGCTTCCCCTGCCGCTCCCTGCCGCTGGCAGACTCCGTCGAACCATCGCAGTACGCTGCTGGTTGACACCCACCGGTCAGGGCCATACGTTGGTCTCCATGCTTGGCGCCTCACACCTCCACCGCGTGCATCATCTCCACCACGACCTTACGGGTCGGGGCGAGGCGCGCGTGCACGGGTGACCGCTCGGCGGTAACTCTTCAGGCGCTGCCAGGCGCCGCGGCCCGTCCCTCTCCGGACGGGCTTTTTCGTTTCCGGCATTCGCGCCGCAGCTCAACCTTCCACACAGACACACCACGCATGCTCCGCATCGCACTGCCCAACAAGGGACGCCTCTCCGACGAAACACAGGAGCTGTTCAGCGACGCCGGTCTCGAGGTCCGCACGCGCGGACAGCGCGCGCTTACCGCATCGCTCGGCGGCGAGTTCGAGGCGCTGTTCGTACGCGCGCAGGATATCCCCGAGTTCGTCGCCGACGGTGCGGCCGATGCCGGCGTCACCGGCTGGGACCTGGTGCAGGAATCGGAGCGACCGCTCGAGATGCTCATGGATCTCGAATTCGGGCGCTGCCGCCTGGTGCTTGCCGCGCGCGAGGAGAGCGGAATCGTCTCGATCGATGACATCCGCGGTGCGCCCCGCGTCGCAACGTCGTTCCCGCGACTCACTCGGAGGTTCTTCAGCGACGGCGGCATCGCCATCGATCTCGTGCCCGTGTCGGGGAGCGCCGAGATCGCGCCGCACATCGGGATCGCAGACATCGTCGTCGACCTCGCATCCACCGGCTCGACGCTCAGGGTGAACGGTCTGCGCGAAGTCACGACAATACTCGAGTCGACGGCGCGGCTCATCTGCGGGCGGGGCGCCTGCGCGAGCGCCGCGGAAGCGGATGCCGGAAAGGCAAGGGCGCTGCGCGAACTGGTGGACGCGCTCGGCTCGGTGCTGCGCGCGCGCGGCAAGCGCTACGTGATGGCGAACGTTCCGCGCGACGCGCTCGACAGGGTGACGGCCGTGCTGCCGGGTCTCAACGGGCCGACGGTCATCGATCTTCTCAATGGCGGGTCGCTGGTCGCGGTGCACGCGGTCGTGGCCGCCGAATCCATCTATCGGAAGATCGCCGAGCTCAAGTCGCTCGGCGCCCAGGGCATTCTCGTCACGCGGATCGAGAGGTTGATGCCGTGACTGGGTCGGCATCGGACCCGCGTAGAGCGGGGGAGGCATTCCCGCGTGGGCAGCAATCGATCGAAGCAAGATCGTCATACCCGCGAGGTCGGGAATCCATCGCGAGTGCCGACGGCGACGCGGACGTCGTGAACCACGGGATTGATGTCGCGGTAGCGTCGCCATCCCCGCGAAGGCGAGAGGTCACTTTCCGCTTCACCGGCCCGCTCGCGTCTCTCAGCGGCGCGGATCGCGCGGCGCTGTTCGACAGAACGACATCGCGGGACACCGCCATCCGCGCGCGAACGGCCGGGATCATCGACCGTGTGCGAACGGAAGGTGACGCCGCTCTGCGCCTGCTTGCGCGGGAGCTGGACGGAATCGAGCTCGACCAACTGGAGCTAC
>JBOHTO010000187.1:0-18404 GCA_050733695.1 Gemmatimonadaceae bacterium
GGGGGGCGGGGGAGGGTCGCGGAATCCGTCAACGTTTTTGTTGACGATTACGCCCATCGGGAATAAATTACGTTCCATGGTAACGGTCAACGGGTCGATGCTCGGCCCTCACAGCGCAAGGCGGGCCGTACTCGTCGCGCTCAAGAGGTCGCAACCGATTACGGCGGCGGAACTTGCGAAGCAGTTCCACGTGACGCCGAACGCGCTGCGCCGGCACCTCAAGACGCTCGAGGCCGAGGGTGTCGTACGCTACAGGCGTGAGGTGCGCGGCGTGGGCGGGCCGGTGTACGCCTACACCCTCACCGAGAGCGGCGAGGAACTCTTCCCGCGCGCATATGAGGAGGTGTTGACCGCCGCGCTGGACGCCGTGCAAGAGGACCGCGGGGTGGATGGAGTGGTAGCGCTGTTCGAGCGGCGGTGGTCTGCGATCGCCGAACGGATCAGGCCGCAGATGGCCGGTCTTCCGCTTCCTGAACGCGCGCGCGCGGTGGCAGAGGTCATCACGTCGCATGGGTACATGGCCGACGTGGAGATCGATCCGGCGGGAGAGGCGACGATACACGAGCACAACTGTGCCATCCGTGCCGTCGCGGAGCGGTATCCCGAGGTGTGTGCTGCCGAGGCGCGCTTCCTCGAGGACGTGCTCGGCGCCGTTGTCGAGCGGCGGGCGCACCTGCTGGACGGCTGTACGAGTTGCACCTACACGGTTAACGAGCGGCCGCGGGTGGCGGCATCGGAGAACGCAATGAAGCGCACGGTCCGCACGGGCGGTGCTGTCTCGCGAGACGGAGGAGAGAACAGGTGAGCGCATCGGTAGAAACACTGGTCAACCGCGAGTACAGGCACGGCTGGGTCACGGACATCGAGGCGGATACCTTTCCGCCCGGCCTGAACGAGGACGTGATCCGGGCGATTTCCACCCGGAAGAACGAGCCGGAGTTCATGCTCGAGTGGCGGCTCAAGGCGTATCGCCGGTGGCTGACAATGGCGGAGCCGCACCATTGGGGCAACATCACGTATCCGCCCATCGACTACCAGGCGATCAGCTACTTCTCCGCACCAAAGGCGAAGAAGACGCTGGCGAGCCTGGATGAGGTCGACCCCGAGCTGCTGCGTACGTACGAGAAGCTCGGCATCTCGCTCACGGAGCAGAAGCGCCTCTCCGGCGTCGCGGTGGATGCCATTTTCGACAGCGTTTCGGTCGGGACGACCATGCAGAAGGAGCTCGGCGAAATCGGAGTCATCTTCTGCTCCTTCGGGGAAGCTGTGCAGAAGCACCCGGAGCTCGTCGAGCGCTATCTCGGCTCCGTCGTACCGCACAGCGACAACTTCTTCGCCGCGCTCAACGCAGCGGTGTTCAGCGACGGATCGTTCGTGTACGTGCCGAAGGGTGTTCACTGTCCGATCGACCTCTCGACGTACTTCCGGATCAACGCCGCGGACACGGGTCAGTTCGAGCGCACGCTCATCATAGCCGACGCAGGCGCGTCCGTGAGCTACCTGGAGGGTTGTACGGCGCCGCAGCGGTCGACGAACCAGCTCCACGCAGCCGTGGTCGAGCTGATCGCGCTCGATGATGCGTCGATCAAGTACTCAACGGTGCAGAACTGGTACGCCGGCGACGAGGAGGGACGCGGCGGCATCTTCAACTTCGTCACCAAGCGCGGCAAGTGCATCGGTGCGCGGTCCAGGATTTCGTGGACGCAGGTGGAGACGGGGTCCGCGATCACGTGGAAGTATCCCAGCGTGATCCTGCAGGGCGACGACTCGACGGGCGAGTTCTACTCGGTGGCCGTGGTCAACGGCATGCAGCAGGCGGACACGGGCACCAAGATGATCCACATGGGGAGGAACACGAAGAGCACGATCATCTCGAAGGGGATCTCGGCCGGCCGGGGGAACAACTCCTACCGCGGCCAGGTGAAGGTGCTGCCGAGGGCGGACAACGCGCGAAACTATACGCAGTGCGATTCCATGCTCGTGGGCAATCGCTGCGGGGCGCACACGTTCCCGTACATCCAGGTGGCCAACAACACCGCCACTCTCGAGCACGAGGCGTCGACGTCCAGGATCGGCGAGGACCAGATCTTCTATTGCAAGCAGCGCGGGCTCAATACGGAGCACGCGATATCGCTCATCGTGAGCGGCTTCTGCAAGGAGGTCTTCCAGAATCTGCCAATGGAGTTCGCACTGGAAGCGCAGCAACTGCTCGGCATCACGCTCGAAGGAAGCGTCGGCTGAGCTGGCCACCTCACACCCACGCGAAACGAGGTTCGATTTGCTCGATATAAGAGATCTGCACGCCAACGTTGGCGAGAAGGAGATACTGAAGGGGATCGACCTGGCCGTCAGCGAGGGCGAGGTGCACGCGGTCATGGGTCCGAACGGGTCGGGGAAGAGCACGCTGGCGCAGGTGCTCGCGGGGCACCCGGGCTACGAGGTCACTTCCGGGACGGCGACGTACGATGGACGGGACCTTTTCGAAATGGAGCCCGAGGAGCGGGCGCAGGCCGGCGTTTTCCTCGCCTTCCAGTACCCGGTCGAGTTGCCCGGCGTCACCAACTCCTATTTCCTCCGCTCTGCGTACAACGAGATTCGCGAGGCCAGGGGACTGGAGGAGATCGATCCGCTCGAATTCCTCGATCTCATGGAGGAGCGCCTCGCGCTGGTCGACATGGACTCATCGATGCTCAATCGCTCGGTGAACGCGGGCTTCTCGGGTGGCGAAAAGAAGCGGAACGAGATTCTGCAGATGGCGGTCCTCGAGCCGCGGCTCGCGATTCTGGACGAGACCGATTCGGGGCTCGACATCGACGCGCTCAAGGTCGTCGCGGCTGGAGTGAACTCGCTCCGTCGCCCGAACAATGCGACCATTGTCGTGACGCACTATCAGCGGCTGCTCAACTATATCGTGCCCGACCGCGTGCACGTGCTGGCCGGCGGGCGGATCGTGAAGTCCGGCGGCAAGGAGCTCGCCCTGGAACTCGAGGACAGGGGTTACGACTGGCTGCTCGAGCGAGCCGTGGCATGACAAGCACATATCTGCAGCAGTTCGCGAATGCCGCGTCGAACGGTGCCGCTCGTCCGCAATGGCTGGTTCCTCTGCGCCGATCGGCGATCCGGCGATTCGAGGAGCTGGGATTCCCCACGATGCGGAACGAGGACTGGCACTTCACCAGTGTCGCGCCCATTGCGCAGCACGACTTTCGCGCCGCGCCGCCATCGGACGGCTCGGTGCAACGCTCCGACATCGAGCGGTTCGCCTTCGGGCATCCGGAATGGCACAGGATGGTCTTCGTCAACAGCCGTTTCGACGCCGGACTCTCTTCGCTGACAGGGCTGTCGAGCGGCGTCACGGTGCGCGATCTGTCGTCGGCGTGGAATGAGGAGGATGCACTGGTCGAATCGCAGATCGGTACGCTGGCCGGTTTCGAGAGCAGTGCGTTCACCGCGCTCAACACGGCGCTCATGCGCGACGGCGCGCTGATCCACGTGGCTGCGGGTGCAGCGGCTGATGTCCCCATTCAGCTTCTCTTCATCAGCGACGGAAGCGCCACCGACATCGTGACCTTTCCGCGAGTCTTCGTTCTCGCCGAGCGCAATTCGCGGGCTACGGTCATCGAGAGCTATGCGTCAGCGACGGATGCGACCTACTTCACAAACGCGGTGACCGAGATTCGCCTCGGCGAGGGCGCGCGCGTGGACCACTACAAGATCCAGGACGAAGGCCGCAACGCATACCACGTCGGGACGGTTGAAGCGCGGCAGGAGCGGTCCAGTCGCTTCACGTCCTTCTCCTACGCGGTTGGCGCGGCGCTCTCGCGCACGAACATCTACACGACGCTCGACGGGCCCGGTGCCGAGGCCTGGCTCGACGGTCTCTACATGGTGGACGGCAAGCAGCACGTGGATCACCAGACGCGCATAGAACACGTCGCCCCCGACTGCAACAGCTACGAAGTGTACAAGGGCGTGCTCGACGGATCGTCGCACGGCGTGTTCAATGGCAAGGTCTACGTCCACCCCGAGGCGCAGAAGACGGACGGCAAGCAGAGCAACGCCAACCTCCTGCTCTCGCCAAAGGCGCAGATCGATACCAAGCCACAGCTCGAGATCTTCGCCGACGACGTGAAGTGCACGCACGGCGCGACCGTCGGGCGGCTGGACGAGAATGCGCTCTTCTACATGAAGAGCCGGGGCATCGGGTCCGAACTGGCGCGCACGCTGCTCACGTACGCGTTCGCCGCCGAGGTGCTGGAACGGATCGAACTCGACGCGATTCGCGAGGGACTGGAGTCGAAGGTGCTCGAGCGCTTCACAGGGCACGGCGGCCTCGAGTGAATCGTGCCGCAATGGGCGACCTGAACGAGCTGTACCAGAGCATCATCCTCGACCACAACCGCAGGCCGAAGAATTATCATGCTCTCGACGCGCCGGCACGTCATGCCGAAGGCCGAAATCCGCTCTGCGGCGATGAGCTCACTGTATGGTTGATCCTGGAGGGTGATGTGATCGAGGATGTGAGCTTCTTGGGAAGGGGCTGTGCGATCTCCAGAGCCTCTGCGTCGATCATGACAACCATGGTGAAGGGCAAGTCGAGAGCAGAAGCGGATGCCCTGTTCGATCGCTTCCATACGCTCGTGACCGAGAGATCGACCACGGCGGGAGATCCGGGTGCGGACCGGATGGCGGTGTTTTCCGGAGTCTCGCGCTTCCCGGTTCGGGTGAAGTGCGCGACGCTTCCGTGGCATACACTGCGCTCGGCGCTGGAACCGCGACCGGAGACGGTCTCGACCGAGTGACGCGGGATGGCTTCGAGCCCCTTGCCCGCCTCGAGGATCTGCCGGATGGAACGCTGCTCCCCGTTCGCAGGACGAGCGGTGAGCGCATCTGCCTCGTGAACGATGGGGGCGAACTGTACGCTG
The DNA here is from genome assembly GCA_050733695.1 of Gemmatimonadaceae bacterium. Classification (GTDB taxonomy): domain Bacteria; phylum Gemmatimonadota; class Gemmatimonadetes; order Gemmatimonadales; family Gemmatimonadaceae; genus JBOHTO01. The sequence goes on from JBOHTO010000187.1 coordinate 4,926, forward strand.
TCAGCGACGTCTGCACGCACCAGGATTTCCCGATGTCGGAAGGCCAGATCTGCGATGGCGCGATCGAGTGCATCTGGCACGGAGCACGGTTCGACCTGCGGAGCGGTGCGGTGCTCAGAGCGCCGGCGACGGATCCGCTTCCGCGCTACGAGGTTCGTGTGGAGAACGACGAGATTCTCGTGGGCCCACGGAGGGTGAATTGAATGCGGGAGCACGACAGGAAGGAGATGACGAGCCGGCGCGCCGATTTTCCGCTGCTGGCCAGGAATCCGGAGCTGCACTACCTGGACTCGGCCGCGACCTCCCACAAGCCGCGCGCCGTGCTCGACGCCGTACGCGACTTCTACGAGACGGCGAATGCCAACCCGCATCGCGGTGCATACGAGCTTTCCGTACGCGCGACCGACCGATACGCCGGGGCGCGCGCGCGGGTTGCACGTTTTCTTGGAGCGCGTGATCCGGACACGCTCATCTTCACGCGCGGAACCACGGAGGCGATCAACCTCGTGGCGAGCGCCTGGGGCCGTAACGCGGTGACGCAGGGCGACGAGATCGTGATCACCGCGCTGGAGCACCACGCCAACTTCGTCCCGTGGCAGCAGTTGGCCCTGCATCAGGGCGCCACGTTGAGAATCTGCCGTTTGACAGCGGACGGACGCCTCGACCTGGATTGCCTTGCCGGAATGCTCTCGGCGCGGACGCGCGCCGTCGCCTTCGGGCACGTCTCCAATGCGCTCGGCACGATCAACCCGGTGCGAGAGATCGCTGCGCTCGTGAGCGAGAGGAGTGCGGCCCTGATCGTATGCGATGGCGCCCAGGGTGCGCCCCACATCAAGGTTGACTTCGATGCGCTCGGAGTGGACGCGTACGCATTCAGCGGTCACAAGATGCTGGGGCCGATGGGAATCGGCGGCCTCATCGCTCGGCGCGAACTGCTCGACGAGATGGAACCGTACCAGTTTGGCGGCGACATGATAGAGTTCGTGCACGACGAGAGCAGCACGTGGAACACCCTGCCGCACAAGTTCGAGGCCGGAACGCCAAACGTGGCCGGGGCCGTTGGCCTCGCGGCGGCGGTCGATTACCTCGACCGGATGGGTATGGACGCCGTCGCGCTCCACGAACGGTCACTTACGCAACTCGCTTCTGCGCGGCTGGCAGAGTTCGACGGGCTCACGATTCACGGCCCGGCGCCCGAGTATCGGAGCGGAGTTGTCAGCTTCACCCTGGCCGACATACACCCGCATGATCTCGCGACGGTGCTCGACGGTGAGGGTGTGTGCATCCGCGCGGGGCACCATTGTGCGCAGCCGCTGATGCGCCGACTCGAGGTCCCGGCGACTGCGCGAGCCTCCTTCTACGTATACAACGACGAGTCGGATGTCGACGCGCTGATGGCAGCACTGCACCGGGCGCGGAAGCTGTTCGGGCAGGTCGTGGCGTAGGGAAACCACACATTCGTCATTCCCGCGACGCCTCCAGCGTGATCGTCATTCCCGCGACGCCCGCTACGGCATCCGTCCACGGGCTCACGCTTGTCACGCGCAACGTGCGTGACTGCAGGGATCGCGGTGTACCGATCCACGATCCCCGGACCGCGTGAGTGACTCCGGCTGCCGGTGCCCCGGACGTCACGCCGCCGACGGCGGCGCCGAACGTCTCTCGTACTCGTCACAGGCCGCCCAGGCAAGCGCGGCGGGGCTCTGCCGCGCGATGCGCGGGTCGAGGCGGATTGCCTCCGCAACAGCGCGCCGTGCGCTGAACTGTCGGCCGATCTCGGCGAGCGCAAGCGCCAGTCGGTAATGGGCGTCGGCGAAACGCGGACGGCCGGCGGTCACGCGCGTGAACGCATCCACCGCTTCGGCATGACGTCCCAACTCCGCAAACGAGCGCCCCAGGTAGTACCAGGCGTCGAAGTCCGCCGGCGTCTCGTGGACTGCTCGCTCCAAGGCGGCGACTGCCAGCTCCCACCGTTCCTGACGAAAGGCGGAATAGCCCATGTCGAAGGCAGCGACCGGCGCCTCGCCGGATTCATTGGACTCGAAGATGGGCGACAGGCCGACAGGGCGCATCCAGCGACGACGCAGGCCACGACGCCTGGCGCTGCCGCGCGTGATGTGGCCGCGGCCGGCGCGACTCACGGCGGTCATGGCGGACTCGGGTGTCATCCCTGCCGCAATCGCGATCATACCGAGCGCGATCGGGAGTGTCCAGTGCGGCACACCCATTGAAATCAGCAGCGCCGAGATTGCCGCGCCGCCAGCGAGCGAAATCCTATAACGTTGCAGTGTCATGGCCGAGCCTCCACGGTCCGTCGTGCACTCACCTAGCATCGCAGGGGCCGATCCAGCCTGGCACGATCCTCCAACCAATTGCGGCTTCATGAGTTAGACCCGCAAGAATAGTCCGGCTGTCACTCCATCAGGACACCACCATGGTCCAGCCCAAGCACACTCCCGGGGGCGAAGGTGGTGGGCACGGCGGGAAGCCTCCGTCCAACGACGTGCTACCGCACCCCAGCCAGCGCCGTGACGATGAGCGTGGCCCACTGGGGACCGAGGTAGCCGTCCTCGCCGTCGTCGTACCACTCGTCGAGGGAATGTGCGCCGCGACCGGACCCGCCACCGTCGATAGTGATCGCCGGGATACCGAGCGAGATCGGGATGTTGGAGTCGGTGCTGGACCGCCCGGTCTCGCTGGTGAAGCCGAGCGCTTCGCCCGCGGCGATGGCGACACGGACGACCTCGGCGCTATCTGCCTGCGCGCCGGTCGGCCGGATTCCAATGGTGTCGATGTGGAGCGTGAGGCGTGCGTCCGATTCGGGCCAGCGTGCATGCTCCTCGTCGTGCGCTTCGACGAGTATCGCGCGGAAGCGGCTATCGAGCGCGTCGAGCGTGTCCTGCGACACAGAGCGCATGTCGACATCCATGGACGCCTCGAACGGAATGGAGTTGACGGACGTCCCGCCCTCGACGATGCCGACGTTGAACGTCGTCTTCGGATCCTCGGGCACCGTGAAGTCGGCGAACTTGTCGATCGCGCGGCCCAACGCGTGGATGGGGTTCGGCATGCCGAACGCGCCATAGCTGTGTCCGCCCGGCCCGCGGTAGCTCACGCGGTAGCGGTGGCTGCCGACCGCGCCGCTGGTGGTGCCGAGCCCGGTACCGTCGACCGAGATGAAGTAGTCGATCTCGCCCCTGAGCTCGTTCGCGAAGAGATGGCGAACGCCGCGGAGATTGCCTGCGCCTTCCTCGCCCACCGTCCCGACGAAGAGGATCGTCCCATCCGTCTCGACCTCGGCCTGCTGCAACGCGCGCGCGACCGCGAGCACGACGGCGAGGCCGCGGCAGTCATCGCCTATGCCGGGGGCCGTGAAGCGTGTACCCTCGTGCGCGACGGTGACGTCCGTGCCCGCCGGGAACACCGTATCGAGGTGACCCGAAATGACGACGGTTGGCCCGTCTGCGCTGCTGCCTGGCCGCTCCGCGATCACGTTCCCTTCTTCGTCGATGCGGGCGTTCTCGAGGCCCAGTGCGGTGAGCCGGTTCATGAACTCTGCCGCGCGCGCGGCCTCGCCGAATGGTGGCGCGGGAATCTCGCAGATCGATACCTGCTGCTCGAGCGTCCAGGCGTTGTCATCGCGAATTGTCTGCAGCGCCGAGCGAACGGCCGGATCATCGGGCCGTACGCGCGTAGTCGGTGCCGCCTGTGCGCAGGCCGTGGCGGGCGCGAGCGCGAGTGGGAGGCAGAGAGAGAGGGTCGTGAGGCGGAACGGCATTGGCTTCAGGGGCATGTTGTGGTTCCTGTTGCGGGTTCCAAGTATGAACGTCGGGGCAAGGACGGAGCGCGGGGAACCTGGATTCCCGCTTTCGCAGGAATGGCGACGTTGGAGGAGGGGCTGCGAGATTGGTGCCGGTTCGCGCATTAGCGCGAATGTCGGCCCGTCATTCCCACGGAAGTGGAAGGCCCACGGTCGACAGGTCAATGTAGAGAAGGATCGTCCCCGGATATTCGGGCAGCGGTGTCGCCCGTAGCAGCCAGCCGTCGACCGCATTGCCCGGGTGCGAGTGCATCCAGCCGACGACGTTCATTCCCGTGAATATGCCCACCGCTGCGCCCGAGACTACATCGCTCGCCCAGTGGTCATCGGTATACATGCGTCCGAGTCCCACCAGCGTCGCTCCGGCATACAGAAGTGGTGTAACATAGCGTGCCGCGCCCGGCCAATAACGGCGCGTTTCCAGACTAGCGACGGTCGCGAGGGCGAATGCACCTGTCGCATGCCTCGACGGCAACGAATGAAAGTCCGTGTCCTCGAAACCGCGCAGCAGCTCGAAGCTGGTGCCGTCGTCCGTGATGCGCGGCCGCGCGCGCCCCGCGAGGCCGGCTATGATGTCCGTGAGACCACGAGAGATGAGCACAGCTTCCGCCGCGTGCAACCCGAGGTCGGCGATCTCCTCCTGTCCGGCGATGCGCCCGATGCCGTACAGCGCGGCGCTCACATAGAAGTGCCGGAATTCGTTGAATGGCGCGATGCGCCTGGCTGTGGACGACAGCGACGAGTTGTCCTGAACGCTCGAATCCTGCAGTGCTTCCCTGATCGGCTCATCGACGAGTATCGTGAGCAGGGTAGCGACCGTGGCGGCACCGGCAAAAAGTGCATCATCGCGCGTGAGTAACGCCTGCGGCGGCCGGAGCGTGTCCGCCGGCTGGGCAGGTAGCAATCCGGCGCCGAGCATCAGGGTGAGGAGGATCAGCGAAGCGGACCGGCGCACTCGAGTTGCCTCCCGTGCAGGATGAGCCGAGGGCGGATGCATCGTGCAAGGTGCATGGCGAGCGCCCCGCACGCCACCTCTCCGCGCGCTGTCCCCCGGCGTTGCGCGCGCACCGGCAGCGCGGTAGGATCGACATCCCCTACAGTCATCGGAGAGCAGCGGTGTTCAAACACAGGCGTCCCGGCAGGATCGTCCTCGTGCTTGCCACAGGCGCTACAGCGGTTGCGGGCGCGGCGTGCAGCGCGAGGCGCGTATCGGAGGCGCCTGCCCCGGTCACGATGGCACCACAGGGTCCGACCGCAGCCGATGCAGAGCAGTTCATGCGCGACGCCGAGAGCCGCCTGGCGCAACTCGCGATCACGACGAGCCGCGCGGCCTGGGTCGCGGCGAATTTCATCACGGACGACACCGAGATCCTCTCCGCCGATGCCCAGCGCGAGTACAGCGTCACCGTGCAGCAGCTCGCACTCGCCGCCGATCGATTCGACGATATCGAACTCCCGCCACCCCTGCGCCGGAAGCTTGTGCTACTCAGGCTCTCGCTCGCCGCGCCCCCGCCGTCGGATTCCGCCAAGGCGGCAGAGCTCACGCGGATAACGGTGGGTATGGAAGCCGACTACGGGCGCGGCAGCTACTGTCCCGAGTCGATGACAACGGCCGCCACTGACAGCGCATCCCGTGGCAACACCGGCAATAACGGTGAGTCCCGCTGCCTCGGCATATCGGAACTCGGCCGCATCATGGCCGAGAGCCGCGATCCCGCCGTGCTGCTCGACGTCTGGGAAGGGTGGCATCGGATTTCGCCCGACATGCGCGCACCGTATGCGCGCTTCGTCGAGCTCTCCAACGAGGGCGCCCGCGAGCTCGGCTTCGCCGACCTGGGCGCGATGTGGCGCTCCAACTACGACATGCCGCCGGACCAGTTCGCTCTCGAGGTTGAGCGGCTCTGGCAGCAGGTGCGGCCGCTGTACCTGTCGCTGCATGCATATGTACGCCGTCGCCTTGGCGAACACTACGGCACCGAACTCGTGCCGGAGAACGGGATGATCCCGGCGCATCTGCTGGGCAACATGTGGGCGCAGGAGTGGGGGAACATCTATCCGCTCGTCGCGCCCCCCGCGCGCGCACCGGCGTACGACCTCACAGCGCTCCTCCGCGAAGAAGGGCTCGATGCCCGCGGAATGGCCGGTTACGCCGAGCGCTTCTTCACATCGCTCGGATTCGATCCGCTGCCGGAGACATTCTGGAGCAGATCGCTGTTCGTGAAGCCGAGGGATCGCGATGTGGTCTGTCATGCGAGCGCGTGGAACATCGACAGCGAGAACGACGTGCGCATCAAGATGTGCATCGACATCACCGCCGAAGACTTCGTGACGGTGCACCACGAGCTGGGGCACAACTTCTACCAACGCGCCTACAACGACCAGCCATTCTTCTTCCAGGACGGTGCTCACGACGGATTCCACGAGGCGATCGGCGATGCGATCGCTCTGTCGATGACACCGGGCTATCTCAGGGAAGCAGGACTGCTCGAAACCGTCCCGCCACCCGCAGGGGATACCGCCCTGCTGCTGCGGCAGGCGCTCGACAAGATCGCGTTTCTTCCGTTCGGCCTGCTGATCGATCAGTGGCGCTGGAAGATCTTCTCGGGCGAGATCACTCCCGACGAGTACAACTCATCGTGGTGGGAGATGCGCAACCGGTATCAGGGGGTGTCGGCGCCACTGCCCCGCTCCGGGGACGCTTTCGATCCGGGGGCGAAGTATCACGTTCCGGCCAACACGCCCTACACGCGTTACTTTCTCGCGCGCGTGCTGCAGTTCCAGTTCTACGGTGCGCTCTGCCGCGAGGCGGGGCACACCGGTCCGCTGTATCGCTGCTCGTTCTTCGGCAGCGAGGAGGCCGGGGCGAAGCTCGCCGCCATGCTGCGCGAGGGTCGCAGCGAGCCGTGGCCGGACGTGCTGTATCGGCTCACGGGCGAGCGGACGATGGACGCCAATGCGATCGCGGAGTACTTCGAGCCGTTGCAGGAGTGGCTGGACGTGCAGAACCGGGGGGTGGCGGTGGGGTGGTGATGTGGGGCGGACACGCGGTGATGCCGGCAGCGGCTCGCCAGGCGTTCGGAAGCCGCCTGACCGCGCTGCGCTGCGGATTCTAGAGAACTGTCTTCCGTCGCTGCCTGACGATTCCGGCGACCACGCCCGCCCACGGCACCACGAGCACAGCACCCGCAGCGAGGTAGCTCTGCACGACGTACCCCTGCCCCGCCTCGCGCAGCGCGGCGAGTCCGAACAGGGGATCCTGCAGCCGCGCTACGATCGCCCAGGCAACGAATATCGTGACCGGAAATACGAGCACGATGTGCCATGGCCGCCGCGCACATACGGCGTAGCCGAGGGCCGCGAGTGACAGCGCCACGAGCCACACCCACCAGATCGCCGGATCTCCCGCGACAATCATCGCCAGCAGCGGCTGCACGGTCTACCTCTCTCCGAGGAATTCGATCGTCGCGCCGAGGGCCGCAGCACCCTCGGCGCACTTCTCACCCAGCTCGGCGGCGCGATCCGGCGGCAGCGGCACCTCGAAGAGCGTCTCACCGCCTTTCGCGAATCCGAGGACGTTCTCGCGATGGGGCAGCAGTTGCTCGAGCAGAAAGCGGAAGTGTGCATCCACGTCGCTCGACGCGACATGGTCGGCGCTGCTCAGCGACCACCAACCGACGCGATCCACGTGAACGACGCTTCCATCCCAGGTCTCCAGCGTGCTGCCCGGAACCGCGACGTTCGTTGGCGTGATGCCGAGCGTGGCGGTGACTTCGGTTGGGTCGAGTGTGGGACTGCCCATCAGAAAGGTCACCGCGGAGGCGCGGTGGGTTCGCAGGATGAAACGGCTTGTCATCAGGAATGCAAAGTGCGGTTGTCAGGAATGGTTCGATGGCTCGCTGATAGCACGAGGACGAGCATCCAGCAACCGACGAGTGAGAGGCCCAGCGCTTCACGCACGAGCTCAACCGTCTCGTTCTGCATGTGGACGGTCGCGAATACATCGCCCCATGCGAATTGACCGGCAACACGCGGAATGATCGTCGCCGCCCAGATCGCCGCCACCAAGCCAACGGCGCCGGGCCCCGCCCGCCGTCGCCGGCCCGCGATCCAGAGGGCGCACACCGCGGCGGCAGCGGCATAGATCGCGATCCATGGCAACGGGTCGGGATCGTTGTACTGCACTGCCGCAAAGAGAAGAAACAGAGCGCACATCACGCCGTTGGCGCCCGCGAGAAGCGTTGGCGTCACCAACCTGTCGTCGCTCCTCATCACTCTCCTTCCTCGCATCGCTGAATCGCGCAGAATCCCCCTCTCAGCACAGATGCACCGCCATTGCCTTGAACGTCGCGTGCACGCGACTGCCCGGCGCCAACCGCATCTCCCGCGCCGATCTCGTGGTCAGCGCGGCGACGAGCGGCGTGCTCCCCAGATCGATCGTGACACGCGTCACCGCGCCCAGCACCGCTACCTCCGAGACCACGCCTGCGAACCGATTACGGGCGGACGTCGCGTCGGGAGGCGGCGCGCTCGACAGGAGCACCTCGTCCGCGCGAACCACGGCGTATCCTGCCCCCTCCGGTGCGTCCCCCACCGCGTAGATCGTCAGCGCGTCCGTCCTGAACTCGATCGCGCGGCGACCCGGCGGCATGGCGCGTGAATCGCCCTCGCCTTCCTCCCAGTCGGGCGCAACGGCACCGAGAACGTGCACCTCGCCCGCGAAGACGTTCTCCGCGCCGAGGAACTCCGCGATGTACGGCGATGCCGGCTCGCGGAAGACGTACTCCGGCGGGCCGTGTTGCAGAACGCGCCCGCCGTCGAGCAGGATCGCGACGTCGCCGAGCAGGCCGGCTTCCGTGAAGTCGTGCGTCACCTGAAGGACTGTTATTCCCGTCGCGCGGTGCAGCGCGCGCACCTCTCTGCGCACGGCGGTCCGCCGTCGCGGATCGAGCGCGCCGAACGGCTCATCGAGAAGGAGTACGATCGGCTCGGCGGCCACCGCGCGCGCGATCGCGACGATCTGTCGCTCCCCACCGCTCAGCGCGCGTACCCCTCGGCCGAACAGCGCGTCAGCGCCGAAGCGGTGCGCTGCCTCGCGCGCGGACTCGGTGGTGCGCGCGCCGTACGCAATGTTCTCCTCGACGGACAGATGCGGGAAGAGATAGCCGTGCTGATATACGAAGCCGATTCCACGCTGCTCCGGCGCGGCGAGGCTCACATCTCGGCCGCCGATCAGCACAGTGCCGGCGACCGGAGCGACGATGCCGGCGATAGCCTCGAGAAGCGTGGTCTTTCCCGAGCCGGCCGGGCCTATCACGACACCATAGGCGCCGCCCGGAACCGTGAACGACACATCGCGCAACTCGAAGTCTCCGACACGCGCGGCCAGTCCGCGCGCTTCGATCACGGCTCGCCCATCTCGCTACCGCCGCGCAGCGTTCGCAGCAGGATGAGCGGGATGAGCGCGAGCAGCACCAGCGCGGCCGCGACGGGCAGGGCCTCGGAGAGCCCGTAGCTGGTGAAGCGGTCGTAGCTCAACACGCTCACGACCTTCGGATTGTACGCGAGCACCACGATGGCGCCGAACTCGCTCACGGCGCGCGCCCACATCACCACCGCGGCGGCGACCAGTCCCCGACCCGAGAGCGGGAGCGTGATGCGGCGGAACGCGCGCCAGGGAGCATCGCCGAGCGTGCGCGCGACGGCCTCGTAGCGCGCGTCCACGCGGGCGAACGCCTCACGTGCACCGCTTATGTAGAGCGGAGCAGACACGAACAGCATGGCAGCGACTATCCCGGCGGGCGAGCCCACGATCCGCAGACCGATTTCCAGCAGCGACCCGCCGACAGCGCTCTGGCGCCCGAGCACGAGCAGCAGGGCGATGCCCGCCACGGGGTGCGGGATAAGCAGAGGAAGATCGAGTGCCGCGGCGAGCGCGGCGCGTCCGCGAAAGCGGCGCCGCGCGAGGAGGTACGCCAGTGGTGTTCCTCCCATGATGCCGAGAAGCGTGGCCGCCGTCGCTGTCGCCGCCGTGAGCGCGAGGCTCGCGCGCAGCTCGCCATCCGTCGCGAGGCGGCGCACCCCTGGTCCGCCTGCGCTGGCTACGAGCTCCGCGATGGGCGCGACGAGGAAGAGCAACAGCAGCGAACCGACGATGGCTGCTACGATGCTGGCCGCACCGTGCGCCGAACGTTCGGCGCGTCGTCGTGGGGAATCCGTGAACGCGCGAGCGACAGCGGACGGGGGAGAAGGAGTCACGGCGGGACAGTCGCGTCGCTGATCGCGCGCGGCACCGCATCACCGACGAGCACAGGAGGGTCGATCGGATCGAGCGCTTCTCCCCGCATCACGCGCCTACCCTTGGCTGAGAGCATGAAAGCCATGAACAACTCCGCCAGTTCGTGGTGCGGTGCGCGCACCGGGATAGAGACGCCGTAGACTATCGGTGCCCCCACAATAACGATCCTGTCGGTGGGTGTCGCGCCAGCCACCCGAACCGACGCAGCGGCGTACGTCGCAGAATCGTCCGGGTTGCTCAGGTCGATGGCCGCAGGCAACTCGACGTGCCTGAGGCCGGTTGCGCGCGCGACGGACTCGTACGACCAGATGTAATCCAGCTCGCCTGCCTCGAGCAGCGCGACGAGATCCATCTCCTTTGGCCGGACGTTGCGCCACGGCGCGTTTTCGAGCAGTCGTTCCGCGAGACCGGGAACATCGTAATGTCGCTCCGCGAGCTGGAACACGAGCAGTGTGCGGTAGCCGTTGGGGTCGAGATCGGGGTCCGAACGACCCACCTCGACGCCCTCGCGCGTCAGGATGCTCCACCAGTTCGAGGAATCGATCCGGGCTGCGAGGCGCGAGCGGTCGGTGTAGGCAATCACCATCCGGTTGTGCGCGAAGCGAACGTACCAGGACGTGTAACGCGGAATCAGCAGCCTGGGAAAGATTTCGTGATCGGCGAGCGCGATGATGTCGGGCGTCTTCCCCAGCTCGGTGAGCTTCCGCGCGGTCTCGAGGCTTCCCGCGCTCTCCTGCGCGATGGCGACGTCGTGAATCGCCGCGAAGCTGTCGGCAAGGGCGCGCATGGGGCGCGCGAGGCTTCCGGCGTTGTAGATGACAAGCTCGCGGTCGCCGCGGCCGGCGTCAGCCTCGTCCCCGAAGCATGCCGCAGGCGCGGTCAACGCGAACACGAACGCGGCGGTGCGAGCAGATGGCAATGAGATTTCTCGGAGTGATGTCGAGCGCCGAATATCGGCGCGCCGCACGGCCGCTGCAAGCGGAGCGCGGGAATGCGCACTATCTTTCCCCCCTGGCCAGTGACCCTGCGCCTGGTATCGCGCCCGCTCGCGCCGAGCCGAACCATCTTCATCACCGGACAACCAATGCCACCCAACGCGATCGAGATCGACCGAATCGCGAAACGTTACGAGGAGCACGTGGCCGTACGCGAGCTGTCCCTCAACGTACCCGAGGGAAGCGTCTACGGACTCCTCGGCCCCAACGGCGCCGGCAAGACAACCACGATCCGGATGCTCCTCGACATCATCGCTCCGGATCAGGGGACGATCCGCATCTTCGACCGGCCCAGCACCGATCGCATTATTACCAACCGGATCGGATACCTTCCGGAAGAGCGCGGGCTGTACAAGAAGATGCAGGTCAGGCGCATGCTACGCTTCCTCGCCGAACTCAAGGGGATCGACGACAGGACCGCAGACACGCGGATCACCGAGTGGCTGGAGCGCCTTGATCTCCGAACGGCGGAGAAGGACTGGGGCACCGCCAAGGTCGACGAACTCTCGCGCGGGATGCAGCAGAAGGTGCAGTTCATCGGCACGCTGCTCCACGATCCTGACCTGGTCATCCTGGACGAACCATTCAGCGGACTCGATCCGATCAACTCCCAGACGCTCAAGGACAGCGTGGTCGAACTCAAGCGGCGCGGCAAGACGGTGATCTTCAGCACGCACGTGATGGACAACGCGGAGCGCATGTGCGACGCGGTGTGCATCATCGCACGCGGCGAGGTCGTGCTTGACGGCCCCATCGCCGAGGTGCGCCAGGCGCACGGGCCTCCGCGCGTGGCGCTGGCGCTCAACGGCGGCCCGGGCGACGGAGTCGCGACCGTACTGGGCGACCGCCAACTCGTGAGCCGCGTGGACGAGTCGAACCGCTTCTTCGAGGTTGAGCTCGCGCGGGATGCGGATCCGCAGCGACTGCTGCGGCGGCTCGTGGACTCCGGCGCCTCGATCCGGCGATTCGAACTCGTGCAGCCGTCGCTGCACGAGATCTTCCTGCAACGAGTCGGCGCGCCCGGTGTCGAGACGGGGATGAGCGGACATGGCTAAGCTCTGGGCGGTGATGCGGCGCGAATACCTGGAGCGGGTCCGCACCAAATGGTTCCTCGTGGCAACGTTCCTCGGTCCGATCTTCTTCGGCGCTCTGATAGTGGTTCCAACGGTGCTCGCCGCGCGCAGTCGTGCGTCCTCCGATGTCGCGAACATCGTCATCCTCGATGCCACCGGCACGCAGCTCGCCGGCCGGGTCGCGGCGCAGCTCGTGAACCCCATGAGCGATACCGGGCTCACGGAGATCCGCACCGTGGAGCCAGAGACACTCGCGCGGGCGGAGTCGCTGGTCACGGACGAGGTCATGCGCGAGGAAGCGCAGGGTTACCTCGTCCTCGATGATCAGACGATCGCCGGCCAGACTGCGCGCTACGCCGGCCGCAACGCATCATCGCTGCCGGACATGGAGCGGATCGAGACTGCCGTGCGACAGGCGGTCATGGCCCTGCGGCTCGAACGCGAAGGGCTGGACCGCGCCCAGATCGAGGAACTGACCACGATGCGCCTCCAGATGACCTCCGAGCGCATCACGGACCGCGGGCGCGGCGGATCGGGAATGATGAGTTTCTTCTTCGCGTTCGGAGTCGCTTTTTTCCTCTACATGTCGATCATACTCTACGGGCAGAACATCCTGCGCGGCGTAATGGAGGAAAAGCAGACGCGCGTGGCCGAGGTGGTGCTCTCCAGCGTGCGGTCGGAGACGCTTCTAGCCGGCAAGGTGCTGGGGGTGGGTGGCGTGGGACTGACGCAGATCATCATCTGGGCCGTGAGCGGAATCGCGATGTACCGGCTGCGAGAGCCATTGCTCGACCGCTTCGGCGTCGCCTCTCCGCCGCTCCAGCTCCCCGACATCACACTGGCCGTCGGCGCGCTCCTCATCCTCTTCTTCGTACTCGGCTTCACGTTCTACGCGGCGCTTTTCGCCGCCGTGGGAGCGATGGTCAACAACGACCAGGACGCGCAGCAGGCAGCGATGCCCGTGATGCTCCTCATCGTGGCGAGCGCGATCTTCATGCAGCCGGTACTGCTCAATCCATCGGGGACGATGGCGCAGGTGATGACGATTCTTCCCTTCTCAGCACCGATCCTCATGCCCATGCGACTGAGCATGGTGCCCGTGCCGCCGCTCGAGATCGTGGCGTCGATCGTCGCGTTGATCCTGGCCTGCATAGCGGCGGTGTGGCTGGCATCACGCATATATCGCGTGGGACTGCTCATGTACGGCAAGCGTCCGACGGTGCGCGAGCTGGCGCGCTGGGTGCGCTACTCGGGGTGAGGGCGCATTGCAACATCTTCCCGCCGCCGGATTCATCC
>JBOHTO010000188.1:0-18688 GCA_050733695.1 Gemmatimonadaceae bacterium
CTGCTGATCGGCCTCGGGCTGTTTCTGGCGACGGTGATCCTGGTGGTCAAGGGCGGTCCGAATCCCGGCCCGCACCTGGGACTCGTCCGCATTTATTTCCCGGGCTACAGCGTGACGTGGATCGGAAGCGTCATCGGGTTCGTGTACGCATTTGTCGTCGGCTACGCCATTGGGAGGACCGTGGCGACGATTTACAACCGGCTCATCCGGCCGGACGCCTGAGTTCCTCGCGCGAAAGCCTTCTCCGGCGCGGCATAAGTCATCCGTTTGGCGGCCTTTTGGGGAGTGCAGCCGGGACTTTCGGGGCCTCGTTTCGTGCGTCCGAGGGCCGGAATCGGGGATTCATCTGCCTCATTGGGGCCGGAACGGGGCCGTCGATTGGCGCTTTTCTTGCGATGCCCTGATCCGGCCCGAATCATGAGCCCGAACCTCGCTTTTCGTCCGATCCGGCTGCCGCGATGAACGTCATCAACCGAGTCGTCCGGCATGCGCGCATCATGCGGAAGAACCACGGGGAGCTGCAGAGCCCGCCGTTCCTGGTGCTCTTCATCAACTCGATCTGCAACATGAAGTGCGAGCACTGCTTCTATTGGACGAGTCTCAACAAGAAGGATGATCTGAGCACGGAGGAGTTGTTCGCGCTCTCGCGCTCGCTGGGACCGATCGAGAACCTGAATCTCTCCGGCGGCGAGCCTTTCCTGCGCCCCGAGTTCGCCGACATATGCCGGCAGTTCATCCGGCACAACGGCGTCCGGCAGATCTACGTCCCGACAAACGGCTACTTCACCGACCGGACGATCAGGCAGATCTCGGGAACCCTCGAGGAGCCGGCTCTGCAGCTCTTCGTCGCCGAGCTGTCGCTCGATGGAATGCCGGAGTTTCACGACCGGTTCCGCGTGGCGAGGCACGCGTTCGAGAAGGCGATGCAGACCTACGACGCGCTCGCCGAACTCCAGCGCCACGATCCGCGGCTGCGCATCCACTGCATATCGACGGCGACAGAGATCAATCTCGACGAGATTCGGCGGCTGACAACATATCTCTACGATCGCTGCCCGCAGATGGATCACCATAACCTCGCCATCATCCGTGGCGACCGGAAGAACCCGACGCTGCGGGGTCCGGTGCTGGAGCAATATCGAAATCTGTACGACTATATCCGCCGACTCTGGGCACCACGCGAGCACGGGCGCTACGGCGCCAGCGTCGAACCGCTGCTCCAGTGGACGAAGATCGAGAGCGTACGTCGGGGCAGGCAGGTCGCACCCTGCCAGGCCGGTCGCCTCAGCGCTGTCGTGTATGCCAATGGCGACGTGAGTCTATGCGAAACGCACAAGCCGATCGGGAACCTCCGCCAGCGCTCCTTCCCCGAGATATGGCAGTCCGTTGAAGCTGACACGCTCAGGCGCTCGATCGCCGCACGTGAGTGCTACTGCACGACCGAGGTGTTCATGTGGCCGAGCATCGTCTATCAGCCGGTGCCGCTGATGCGTGCTGTTGCGGGCGCGAAGCTGTGGAAGAACCCCGCGCCGCTGCCAATCGAGGAGCGTGCGGAGTATCGGAGCGCCATTCCACAGGCACCGGGCGTCAGCGGCGCCGGGCCGCACGCCGTCGAATCACGCTCTCAGCGCGTGTCGCCGGTCACGTAACCCGTCAGCTCTCCGAGTGACCAGCTCGCTGTCAGCAGGGCAGTGAGCGGCAGTGCGCGCAGGAAGGCGCCGCGGCATCTGCCCTTCCGGAGCACTGTCCGCAGCATGCGCAGGAGCAGGAGGGGCAGCAGGGCCGGTGCGAGCGCCGCATATGCAATCGCTCGCGATCGTCCCACGAGCGTCGAGCGTGTTGCGGCGTACGATCGCCCCCACACGAACCGCTCTCTGAGCGCGAGCCCCGGCCGGAGACCCCGCCGCCATTGGCGAACCACGATCTCCGGCGAGAGGACGACGGTATCCCCCCGCTCCGCCAGCGCCTGGTGCACAGCCGTTTCGTGAAAGCTCTGCCCCCACACCGGACGAATCGCCTCGAGTGCAGCGCGCTTGTACGAGACGTTCGCATCGCTCGCGAAGGCGCTCGGACCCGGCGGTAGCGGGTTCTGGTAGCGCCCGAAGTCGCAGAAGTACACGGCCCAGTTGAGCGCCCTGTCGATCCCGTTCTCGATCGCGCCGCCGATCGCGGCCGGCGACGCGCGATGCGCACTCGTCAGAGACGCCGCCCAGCCGGCGTCCGGCCGCGCGTGGTCCTCGAGCATGGCGACGATGTCCCCGCGCGCGGCGGCGAGACCGCGCGCGCGCAGCTCGTCGTGGTGGTCGCGGCCCTCGCCCGGGCGGTGGCGCAGATCGTCGACACCGATAAAGCGCACGCCGCGGAAGCGCCGCTGCGCCTCGGCCATTCCCGCAACCCACCGATGGTGCGGGACGATCACCTCCATCGCCGGCGCCCCGCTCTGCGACACCATTGCCTCGAGACACCCCTCGAGATGCCCGGACGTTGCGCGCTCGATTGTGTCGCTGACGATGACCACGATCACCGACAGGATCGGCGGAGTCGCCTCGGCAGGCCTGACTGTATCCGTCGCCGTGCTCATTCGACCTTCGTCAGAGCGTCGCCCGGACCGCGCAGATACCCCACCCACTCACCGAACACGAGCGCGCTGAGCGCCGGTGCAAACAGCGGCAGCGTCATGGCGAATCGGCGTATATGGCGACGATCCCGCACAACCCGCGCGCCGATGCGCACGAGTAGCATCAGTGGCAACGCCGGCGCCGCGATCAGATACGCGAGCCGCCGCGACGCGGGGAGCGATGACGTACGTGCGCCCGCGTAGGCGCGGCTGAACCAGTAGCGCTGCCGCAGATAGTAGGCGAAGCCAAACGGACCGCGATGATGCACCACCATGCCTGGGACGGACAGCAGTGTAACGCCCCGCTCGATGAGTGTCGGATGCAGGGTGACCTCCCAGTAACCACGATCCAGTCGATCGAGGTGCGCAAGCAACACCTCGCGACGATACGCGATGTTGGCACCGTTGAGATTCGTGACGCACCCCGACGGCGCCGGCGGCATGGAGCCGTTGTACTCGATGAAGTACACGACCCAGTCGACGAGTCGCGGGTACCCATTATCGGCTACCGGCCCGCCGACGGCAGCATATTCACCCGTGGCGTGCGCGTCCAGCGCCGCACGCAACCACCCTTCGCCAGCGACACAGTGCTCCTCGATGACAGCCACCACGCCGCCGCGTGCCTGCTCCACCCCGCGGCGGCGGAGCATTGGTACTGTTTCGCGAACAGGACGGTGCAGCAGGGTGATCCACGGGAAGCCGGCCCGGAGCCGGTCCATGTACGTCGCGGCGCCGCACGAGATCACGATCACCTCGGCGCCGAGTTCCGCGACCTCTCGCTCGATCGACCGCAGGCACTCATCGAGAAACGGATGGCCGACGATCGAGGCGATCACGACCGACGCCGGCGGCGAGACGGGGCCAGCAGATGTGCCGGGTGGGACCGGTGTGCTCATCGGCCAGATGTCGAAGAATGACGGTCGGTCGGCCGGCCCAGGATCGGACCGACTCGCCGCAAGATCTCATCGGCAATGATACCGTTCGCCCGCTCGGTCACGTGGCCGAAGTCGTCGAGGAACACTGTCGCGGTGTCCTCGTCGAACAGCGCGTGCAGCGGAAAGTAGGTGCGTTCCCTCCGGTCGGCCATGACGGAATCGACCGCAGCCGTGCAGCGGCGCAGCAGCACGCCGTACTCGGCGGGCGCGCCGGCCGCCGCCTCCCACGCAGTGAGCGGCTTGCCGGTCGTGGCGCGCAGTGGCTGCCAGAAAAAGTGCACGGAGAACCCGAACTCGCGCCCGAGAGCCTCGCCCATCGCGACCAGCCTGCGATAGTATGCCGCGACGTCATCGCACACACGTTCCGGCTCGGGATTGGCCCAGCTCTGTTCGGTCCGCTCTCGATCGGAGATGGGGAGTACGCGGCCGATGAGCTCCGAATGGCGCGTGAGTCCCAGCAGCTCCGCCCCCATCCCTCGCCCGCCGAGGCGAAGACGCTCTTCCGCCAGACGCTCACCGAGCACCCGTCCCGCTTCGCCCGACTCGAACGTGGTGGCGATCTCGTTATTGCCGTCGAGAAAGACGGCGGCGTCCGGGACGACGCCAGCACGCAGATCGAGCAGGAGCGTGATCAATCCCTGTGTGAGCGTGTACGCGGGCTGCGCCAGGTTCACGACCTCGACATCAGGGATGCCATCTGCCTCGAGACGCTCCGCGACGAGCGCCGGAATGGTGAACGAATCGCGGGCCGTATATCCCCACATTGTCGAGCCGCCCAGCATCACCAACCGCCGGGTCGGGGCCGCACCCGCGCGCCGGGGTTGCGGCGTCACGCGGTGTCCTGCCGAGTCGACGTTCACGAGCGGGAATTCGTAGGGCTCCGCCCACCATCCCCGATACGGGTCGTACTCGATCCCACCTCCGCGAGCCCCCTCGCGACGCTCCCAGAGCCCGTACCATGACTCGGACGCATAGGGGTGCTCGAGGATCGATTCCTCATTGGCTGTCATGCCGCGAAGCAGTCGTCGAGCGGCGGCCTGGCCACGGTATGCGGCTTCGAGCCCCAGCAACAGAAGGAGTGCGATGCCGACAATGAGCCAACCGTCGCGTAGCGCGTGCAGCACGCGAAACGCGACGGTCTGTTTCTGGATGCCCGGTTTCCGGGAATCCGTCATCTTCGTTGCAGGCATCGGGACACGTCGGGACTGGTAATGCGGCAGCAGCGCTGGATGACCTCGGGCCCCAACTGATGGCTGTAGCGTGACCGGCCAGCGCATGGCGATCGCGTCGATCGCGCTCATCGCGGGCGCGGTCGCGCGAGATGCACGGCAGGTGCCAGTCGCCGTGCACCGCGTGAAGGCGATTACCCACACCCCGTGCGGCCACTGCGGCAAGCTCGCCACAGCGTGGAACGCCGAGCGTGCTCCGGCGGCCGGCAAGATTCCGCACCCGTTCGACGTCTGATTGCGCAACCATTCAAGCTACCCATGGTTTTGCGCGACTCTCGAGCGCGGGTCGCACGGCATGCCGGCAGCCGCTCCAACCCCGCGGTGGGGCGCTGCCAGTACTCCGCGCCAATCCTTCGCCGGCGCCGCGTAGTCCGCTCGCAACAGGTGTCTTGCACGCGCATCGCGTCGCAACGCCGGATAACGCTTGGCGTAGCGCATTCGGGGACAACCGGGCCCTCACGAAGCGCTCGCTTCTTGCCTTCGCGCTCACACGCGTGATCGCGATGGCCGCAGTGGGTGATCCTGTGTCGAAAAGCGCCGGCAAGACGAAGCAACTGGCGCGGGGCGACCAAAGACCCTTACGGACGGTGGGACGCATGCTGCCTGACACGAATGGACTGCTGAACTCGAGCGATCCCGGTACTCGACCCTTCGATTATCCGGCGAAGCGATCGCAGCCACCAAAGCCATCGCGGCGGCTACTCGGCGATGACATCCAGGTATCCGGAGTGGTCCCCGAGGAACCGGCCAGGCGGCTGCGCGTCGGAAGAGCACAGCCCACGCTGTCCATCGTGGTCGCCTCGACTACCCCGCTCGAGTCGTTCGGGCCGCTGCTTCGCGAAATCCAGTCACGATGTGTGCATTCGGCGGTTGACCTGGTGATCGTGCGCCGCGACGAAACGGACGCGGTGCCGGCGCTGCGACTCGTCTGCTCTGCCGCTCGCGTCATCGCAGCCCCGGCGCGGGCGACCGTGGCCGAGCTGCGCTCGATGGGCATGCGTGAGGTACAGGGCGACATTGTCGTCGTGGCCGACGATTCAGCGATCGATGCCGCGTGGTTGGAGTCTCTGCCGAGTACAGGCAGCATCGACCCAACGGAACATCCGGCAGGTGACACAACCGCAGCGTGGCGGTACTATCCGGGAGATACGCGGGGCATGGTAACGGAGCCGGCTGGCAGCAGCGCGCAGCGCCCGGCTGCGACGCCGGTGGATCGATCGGGGGGGGGGGAGCGGCGGGATTGGTCCGGGATCACCCGCCTGGTCAGGGCGTTTCGCAGCGCCCCGGCCACGAAAGAACAGCCCGGGTGAGCACTCTCGCGCGAGCGGAGGCCCACGGGTTCGCGACGATCACCATGACTGGCGAGCGGCGGGCCGTGCTTTGGCTTGCCACGGCACTGGTGGCACTGTCGCTGCCGGCACTGCTGGATCCCGCCGCAGTAGCCCGCGGTGCCGCGCTCGAGCCGACACCGATTGGGGAGGGGGCCTGGTTCGTCCTGGCGCATGCGGGACTGCTGTATGTCTGGATCCCTCTCGTGGTCGTAAGCTCGTTCGCGGCGGTGCTCGGACCTGGCCTCGTCCTCGTCTACGCCATCGGCGCCGCTCGCTCCGCGGCCTCCTTGCTCCTCCTGGGCCTCGCGGCGAGCACCGTCCTGCTGAGCGTGATGGTCGAGCTCGTCGAACTCGCGATCGGCGCTCCACTCCTGGGACGCGCGTTCGTCTCGGCCACGCTGCTGGCGACGATCGCCATGGCGGTGGGCACCTCCGCGGTCGCCCGCGCGGAACGACCTGCGATTTTTACAGGGGCCGACCGTCACGTCCTGGCCGCGGCAGCGTTCGCGCCCACGGTGCTGCTCGTCGCGCTGCTGCCCAAGTTCCTCTGGGAGTCGTTCAACGGTGACGGAGCGCACGCTTACGAGTCGGCGCGGCTGCTGCTGGTGCAGGCAGTACCGTTCTGGCGTCCCGATGCCGGCGACATCGCGAGCTATCCCGGCTTCACAACCTTCCTCTCGCACTATCCGCTGGCCTGGTTCATCCGCCTCTTTGGGGAGGTGGAGGCGGCGGTTCGGCTACCGTATCTCCTCTTTCTTTCCGCGGGAGTGTACGCCGGCCTGCTGTCGCTGATCGATATCGGGCGCAGCGATCGTGGCGTTGGCGCGGCGCGCTGGGTCTGCTGGCTGGGACTGGCCTCGTACACGGTCGTTATGGCCTTCAGCGCGACCTACGACCCATACCACGCCGACATCGCGCTACCGGGCACTCAGGACACCCTCGTTATTGCGTGGTTCCTCGGCTTCGCTTGGGCCTTTCTCGAGCGGCGGACGGCGTGGATGGCGGTGTTCCTCGCGCTGACGTTCACGACGGCTCCGGCGGGTGCGGTGCTGCTCGGCATCTGGTTCATCGCTGCCATGCTCGTGATTCGTCCCGTGCCAGTGCGACCGCTCATCATCGCTGGAACCGTGCTGGCGATCTGTTTCGTGAGCGGCCGGCTCGCGCCGCTGGCCCTGACCGCTATGGGTTTGCCCGCCCCCGGTCAGGAGCACGCGATGGAGGGGCTGACGAGCCGCCTCACGAATCTCCAGTGGCGCGATTGGTGGCGCGCCGTGTATGTCATCGTTCCCGGCGGCATCCTTCCCGCTCTCTCGCTCGTCCTGGTGTCTCGACAGGACCGCGTGAGCATGGTGTTGACGGTGGTCACGCTCGCCTACTTCCTGTTCTTCTACGTTCAGGCCAGGAGCGCGCTGCACTACTTCGCGCCTGCGATGCTGCTGCCGCTGGTGGTCTTCTGGCGCACCGCGCGCTCGCTGCCAGGGCAGCGCTACCTGACCACAGCCGCGGTCGGAGCCGCCGCAGCCGCGATGCTGCTCTCGTGGCCCGAGCATCCGGGACCCCACGTGGCCGCGCGCGAGTTGGGTAGCACGGTCGAGGATCGGCTGAGCGGGTACGATCGCGTCGAAGCGTCGGCCTTCAGACGCAGCGAGCTGCTGCACGAACTCTTTCCCTACGATAGCCACCATTCCGTGCCCGACAGCGCGTACGGAGGCTCGCCGATCGCATGGTTCCATTACGCCCGGCGCGATGGACCCTCGCCGTCGGGCAACTACCGTCTGGATGCGGCAGGAGTTCCCGCTCCGGCCGACTGGAGGCTTGTCGCGTCGCGCGATGGCGTGGCGCTGTACGTCCTGGACGAGTCCGTGCTGGCGTCGCATCGGGAGATGCGATGGCCCAGCACGATCGCCCGCATCTACCGGATGAGCAGGCACACCCTCTTCGCGGGCTAGACACCGTGTCCTACCTCGATTTCGAAGGAACCTCGACCGCATCGAAAACCGGCCTGAGCGAGCTGTACGATGCCTACTTCAAGACGCGGTTCCAGTTCGATCCGCGACGCGATCTGGTCTGGAAGGAGGTGGTACGGTGGATACAGCGGCACTACATCGCGCCCGGCTCGCGCGTGCTCGATCTCGGCGCCGGATACTGCAACTTCATCAATCAGGTCGAGGCGCGCGATAAGCACGCCGTGGATGTCTTCACCGAGTTTCCGCAGTACGCGGCTCCGGGAGTCAACACGCACGTTGGCACATGTACAGACATGCATTTCCTCGAAGACGACTCCATCGATGTCGCCTTCGCGAGCAATCTCGCCGAGCATCTCGCTCGTGCGGATCTGATCCTGCTGCTGCACGAGCTGCGACGTGTCCTCCGCCTGGACGGTACGCTCATCCTGATGCAGCCGAACTTCAAGTACTGCTCGACCACGTACTTCGACGACTACACACACGTCCAGATCTTCACCGACGCGAGCCTGCTCGACTTTCTCGAGGCGTACGGATTCGGCGTGATCCACTGTTTCCCCAGGTTCATGCCTGTGAACATGAAGTCCACGCTCCGGTTGCGGCTGCCAATGCTGCCCCAGGTCGTGCGAATGTATCTCGCGATGCCGTTCAAGCCGTTCGCCGGGCAGATGCTGATGGTGTCGAGGAACCGCAAGCGAGGACCCGCCGGCTGAGCAGGGCACTGCCCGGTCACGCCTGGTTTCGCCCGGAAGGCTGGCCGGCAAGTCACGCATCCTATCTGGAGACACCATGCAGGACGTCCTGTCGAACTACCTGCCCGATGCGGGGGGCGCCATCTGGCTCGGCGCCCTTGTGGCGCTGCTCGTGTTCGGTGATTTCAATCGACTGCTGTCGCTGCGGAATCTCGCGCTGGCCGGCCTCCTGGCGACCGCTCCGCTGCTCAACGACATCGGACGGTGGAACTTTGCGCAGCATCCGCGATTCACGGCGGGGCTCTGGACGGCGATCTTTCTCGTGACCGCGGCGCATACGGTGTGGGCCTTGATGCTTGCGAGATCGCGTCCGCGACGGGCGTGGGTGCCCAACCTGACGCGCCCCGCGCTGGTCGTGCTTGCCGCGCTGCTTGTGGCCATGAACGCCCTCACGACACTGATCCGGCCGGCCGAGGATGCGGGCCATTACACCAACCTCGGAGCGCAGCGCTGGATGGAAACGGGGATCTCCCCGTACGCGGACAGCCTGCTCCAGGGCGCACAATCGCCGGGGCACGGAGCTGCGTCCACGTACGGCCCCGTCCTCTATGTCGCGCACATGCCGCTGCTACTCCTGCTTGGCGACGCGGAGAACCCGGCCGATGCATCCGTCATGAGCCCCGATTACCGGCGTCCCAGCGACCTCGCGACTCAGGGACTCGCCCTGCTCTTTCACCTCGCCGGCCTGTGGGCGCTGTACGTGATCGTGCGCCGGCACGCCGGCGAGCGAACGGCGCTGGGCGCCGTCATCCTCTACGCGTGCATGCCGTACCTGGCCGGGCTGGAAGCGGGCCATGGCTCGATCGCGGGGCTCAGGTTCATCTCCCATATCGCGCCGTCGGCGCTGCTGCTCCTTGGCATCGCTTACGTCGGCTCGCCCCTGCTCTCCGGACTCCTCCTGGCAGCCGCGACGGGCGTGCTGTTCTTCCCGATCTTCATTTTTCCGGCATGGCTTGGCTGGCGCGTGTGGCGCGGGGAGCAGCCGCTCCGGTTTCTGGCCGGATCGGCCCTTGGCGGAGCGATCATCCTGGCCGTGATTGTCGCGTTCACTCCCTCCGGCAGCGCCACCGAATCGGTAGGCACGTTCGTGCATGCGATCACCGAGCATCAGGAGGGAAGTGGCCCGATGCAGTACGGCGAGAGCACCTTCGGCTTCTGGGGGACGCACCCTGAGCTGAGCGCGTTCTGGCATTCGCCAATCGCCGGCGACAGTCCGTTCATGGATCCCGCGTTCCTGGGCTTCCTTGCGCTAGCGACAGGTGCCTTCTTCTGGGCACGTCGTTCCGGCGGCGTTGCGGAACTGGCGGCGCTTACTGCCGCGGTGGGCGCCGGCGTTCAACTCTGGAAAACGCACGGCGGCGGCACCTATGTGGAGTGGTACCTCCCGCTGCTGATCGTGGCGCTCGTGAGCGGCAGTCGGGCTGCGCAGGCCGCGACGGCGACTCCGGATGTCGCCATGCCCGAGCAAGCGGTGGTGCCCGACTCCCTGTCCTTGCCGCGCTCGCACGCGACCGCCCCGCGCTGACCAGCGTTGGTAACCGCCTGGTTTCCGCTTTACCTGGTACTGCTCGCGGCCGCGACGCTATCGCCGCTCGCCGTAGGCTGTCTGGCGCAGCCACTGCGACTGACGCCAGCTCCGCTGGACTTCGTTCTGAACGTGGTCGGGTTCCTTCCGTTCGGCGTCGGGCTCGCGCGCGCGCGCCGCCCAGTGGGCCAGGTCATTGCCATTGCGGCGGCAATGTCGGCGACAATCGAGTGGATTCAGCAATGGACCTTTCGCACGCCCAGTCTGTGGGACGTCGTCGCGAACGTGCTTGGAACGGCGGCGGGCTGGCTCCTCGTGTCGCTGATCGCGGCGCATCTCATCGAGCCGCTGCGAGTCATCGCCGCACCGCTCGCGTCGGCGGTCCGGAACGCGCCCCTTCGAGCCGTCGCTGCGTTCTTCGCTGCGTTCGCCATGCTCGCGCTGGCGGCTGTCATTCAGCCCGCCCTTCGAGACCGCTCCCACGGCTTTTCCAACTGGGTGCCGGAGCCATTTGTGCTCGGACCGGAGGAGGCCGGGGAAGCACCGTGGCAGGGCACGCTGCGGGAGCTCGCGGTGTTCGACCGCAATGTCAACACGGATGCAGTCATGGCCCTGCTGGATCGCTCGTGGTCGGACGGCGGCCCTGTTCTGCGGATGTCCTTTGAAGGACACGCAGTAGCCCGCATCGACGGACCGGATGGGGGCGCGGGCGTCCCGCTCGCCCCACCGCGGTGGATCGAGATCGGATCCGAAGGGCTGGTGGGGCCGGTCGATCCCTGGCCGCTCCCCGACCGCATCGCGACGCACGTGTTCGAGCGCGTGCGGACAACGAACCGGATTGCGATCGTTGCGCGCATACGGGCCCACGGATTCCCGTATCCCACCGCGCGCCTGGTGTCGCTGTCGAACGGATATCAGAACCGCGACTTCAGCATACACTTCAGCGGGCGCACGGCCCGGTTCCTCATGCGCACCCCGATCATCGGCCCCAACGGCACGCTGCCCCACAGAGCTTCGCTCGTGTCCGCCGCGCCGCTCCCGGATCGCGAGATCACGTTGGTCGCCTCGGGCGATCGCTACCGCGCCAGGCTGGAGTGGGACGGCGCTTGCCGGGGGGAGGTCTTCCTCCCCGTGGTCGGCCTCTCGCAGCGCATCGGCACCTATCTCACGCTTTCCGTCGCGATCTGCTCCGCGCTGGCGGCGCTCGCCGCCGGCACTCTCCTGCTTGGTTCGAGCGCAGGCGCGCGGGCGATCGCGGCGATCGCTGCCGGCGCTTTCGCCTGGGCGATGCTCGCCCTTGCGGGCGCTTTCGACAACATGCCACCGGCTGGCCTGTGGCGGCACGCGGTGCCCGCACTGGCCGCAAGCGTGGCGACGCTCCCGATTGTCGGAGCGCTCAGGCTCCGACGATCGGGCGAGCGACTCCCATCGCGCCCCATCGCGTGATTCCGCGGCGGGTTCGTACGGGCGCGGAGAGGCCCTCCATCAGCCTGCCAGGACCGACTCCATCGGCAACCGCGTCCCTTCGTTCGCGGGGAGGACAGTGCGGCGGAGATCCTGCGCGAACATCGTGCGCGTGAACTTGCCCAGGCCCGTCGGGTGCTCCCCGAACGTCGCCACGCGGCTCTCGATGAGCGCGCGCCGCTCTGGATCCACCCTCATCGTGAACCGGCGCGTTCCGGGTGTCCGGTATGCCGCCAGCTCTCCTTCGTAGCGATCCCGCCTCCAAGCCTCGAGATCGTACGACGTCTGCCATGTCGGACATTCGGCGAGGGTCCGGGCAAACGGCGCGTGCAGCAGAACGGAGCGCAGATAATCGATCACGGCGTGCAACTGAACCCGCGTCTCGCCGGCGGCCTTCTCCCCGAGCACAGCCACGATCCCGAGTTGCAGGAAGTCCAGGCTTTCCTGCGTCGCGAAGAAGCGGCCGAGCATCGAGTACTTGCTGAGCAGGTTTCCGCCCACGATACCGCCGAGCAGTTCCTCCAGGTGGCGCACGGCCCATGCCTCACACTCGTCGCGGGAGTCGAACAGCTCGTCCCGACTCTCCTGGAGGAACGCATCGATCACCTCGCGGAAGCCCGGCGGCGCCTGGTCCAGCAGCGATTGCATTCGCACGATGAGATCGAACGGCTTGATTCCATGATGTCGTGCGAACTCGAACGCCTCTTCGACGTTGCCCTCGTAGTAGAAGATGGTCAGCAGAAGATGGAAGACCCGCGTCTCCAGATAGTCGTCGAAACTGAACGTCGGCGTCTCCACGACCATCTCCTCGGTCTCGACCACAGGCTCGCCGGTGTAGTCACCGACGTCGCGCGCCACGACGCGATAGCGCGTTCTGAACCCGAAGCGCGCGCGCTGGTCGGGGTTGCTGAGCGGTGCCCCATGGAGCAGCATGAGCTGGTGCGCCGATATCCGCTTCACACCGGTGTCGAGGAGGTCCGAAACGCCTTTCAGGAATGTGGCCTTCGATTCCCCGGGGAGGCAGAGAATCAGCTCGCCGTAGGATTGCATCCCCTGCGCGCGCAGCTCTTTCTGGATTTCCGCGTAGGTATCGAGCTTGATGTTCGAGCGCTGGATGTTCTTCAGCACCTCGGGATTCATCGACTGCACGGCCGACGTCATCGGCAGTGAGCCACGGATCTTCCGCATCACCTGGATGATGCGCTCTCCGCGATTCTTCCCGGTTGTCGTGCGGATGTAGCGCGGCCACTTGTACCGGTCCTGGCAGTCGGCAATGACATCGGCGATCTCTACATCCAGCTCGTACATGCCGAAGTTGTCGTCGGCGAAGCAGAGCGGCATCTCATGGCGCACGCGCTCGGCGATGTAGATCAGGTCAGAGCGCACGTTTTCGAGCGAATGGTGGAATACCTTGGTGTTCGATTTCACGCTCGAGTTGCAGAACTGGCACGTGAAAGGGCAACCGCGTGCGATCTGCAGCAGCGGGAAGTAGCCGGTGGCGAACCACTCGTCCATCAGCCCGGCGAGGTAGGGGGACGGGATATCGTCCAGGTCCACTATGCGAGGCACTTCGGCGCCGCGAACGGCATCCCCGGTTCGCGGGTGGATCCAGAGACTGCCATCCACGGCGGTCTCCAGGACGCCTTCACGGGAGCGCCCGACATCGACGAAGCGTTGCAGCAGGTTGAGGAAGCTGCGCTCGCCCTCATAGGTAGGGCCGCGCACTGCGATGTCGATCTCCGGCATTCCGCGCAGGAAGCTTTCCTGTTCCGCGTGGGTGAGCGGAAAATTCGGCCCGCCCATCACGGTAAGCAGCCCGGGGTGGTGAGTCCTGGCGTATCGCGCGAAGCTGCGCGAGAGATTGTGATTCCAGGAATAGCTGCTGAGCCCGAGGATGTCGGGTGGGCCGGCATCGAGTGCGCGCTTCAGGTCCTGCGGCTCCCGAAACAGCGTGATCTCCAGCGGCTCTGCGATCTCCAGATGCGCCCGGGCATACGTGGCCAGATTCGCGACGCCCAGGGGGTAGACGTCGGAGCTGATGGTCATTTGGTTGTGACCCAGATCGGCGAGGAACACGCGCAGCATGCGGATGCCTCTCGGGCGAGAGATGGCTCGAAGGTGACAGGTGGTTTCGGCGAACGCGCGCCGACGCCGAGGCCGAAGCAAGGGGGGTGCCCACGACCGGGCCACCGGCAGATGGGGCTCATGCACATGTGGCGCACCGAGTTGTACCGCCTGGGCGATCCAGCGCCCGTGATGCTCCCTTCGAACCGTGGCGCGCGGCACCGCAAGCGTTGCGTCGAGGCAACACGCGCGGCAACAGGCGCGGCAACACGCGCGGCAACACGCGCGGCAAACTCGCCGCCGCACCGCGCGCGGATATCCCTGGAACGAACATTGCCCCCGGGCTTTCGTCTGCTCCTTCCCGATCACGCCCGATCACGGCGGGCGCATTGTTCGGCAGTCCCCGGGCCTACCGCACTCACTTCCCTTCATGAGCGTTCCGCACGTCGCGATTCTCGGTGGCGGTCCTGCGGGCGTAGGGGCCGCGTATCAACTCCGGCGCACACGCCGTGCGTCCGTGACACTCCTCGAGCAACAGGGTGTGGTCGGCGGCAACGCCGGCAGCTTCGAGGCCTGGGGGCAGCGGCTCGACTACGGCAGCCACCGATTGCATGCAGCGTGCGACCCCGGGATCCTCGCCGACATCCAGCGCCTGCTGAAGGGCGATCTCGTCGATCGGCAGAGGCACGGGCGCATCCGGCTACGCGAGAAGTGGCTGCACTTCCCGCTCAAGCCGCTCGATCTGTTCCTCCGGCTCGACCGCGGCTTCGCGATCGGCGCAACCGGTGACATGCTCGCGCGTTTCGCGCGCCGTGCGCACTCCGGCTCCAACGGCTCGAGCGCGAACCACGAGGTCGAGGACACCTTCGCCTCGGTGTTGCTCGAGAATCTCGGACCCACCATCTGCCAGCAATTCTACTTCACGTACGCGAGGAAGATCTGGGGCAGGCCACCGGAGGAGCTCGCCGCGGTCCAGGCGCGAAAACGCGTCTCGGCGGGCTCGTTCAGGAAGCTCGCCAGGCGTCTGATCAAACCACCGGGCGCGGGGCGTTTTTTCTATCCGCGTCGCGGCTACGGACAGATCAGCGAGGCCTACGCGGACGCGGCGCGCGATGAGGGAGCCGAACTACTGCTCGGCTGGCGCGTGACATCGCTCGCGCAGACAGTGCCGGGAGGCGGCTGGACGCTCGTCGCCGAGCGTGATGGCGAGCGACACAGCTTCGATGCGGACTACGTCTGGTCCACCATACCCATCAGCCTGCTCGCCCGCATGATGCGGTCGCCGCCACCGGCGCGCGTACTGGACGCGGCTCAGCGCATCGAGTATCGGGCAATGGTTCTCGTGTATCTGCATCTCGATGTCGATCGCTTCACGTCCACGGACGCTCACTATTTCCCCGAGCGCTCGGTCGTCTTCACGCGCGTATCCGAGCCCAAGAACTATCCGTGGCTGAGCGAGCCGCGTGGGTCAACGACGCTCTGTGCGGAGCTGCCATGCTCACCGGGCGACGCTATCTGGGAGCTGAGCGACGAGGCTCTCGGCCGCCGGGTCGCGAAGGATCTCGGCCGGGCCGGTCTGCCGCTCGCCCGGCCGCCGGTGGATGTCCGGGTGCGTCGGCTGCGGCAGGCGTATCCCATCTACTCGCGCGGATACGAGGAGCCCTTCGGCGTGCTCGACGACTGGGCGCGGAGTCTGCCGAACGTGCTCACGTACGGGCGGCAGGGCCTCTTCGCGCACGACAACACGCATCACGCGCTGTTCATGGCCTACTGCGCCACGGAATGCCTGCGCGATGGCGCCTTCGACAGCGCCCGGTGGGAGGAGTATCGAAAGGTGTTCGCCACGCATGTCGTTGAGGACTGAGCTCGCGATCCGCGTGTCGCGGAGCCGCCACAGTTGAACGCGGCGCCGCGGTTCAGCACGCGGCTGCCGGGCCGCGAGTTTCGTGACTTGGGTGGCAACTGCCGGGCAATCAACAAGTTGTGGATAAGACCGCGGGACACGCTGACGGGAAGACCGGGCGCCTGCAGGGGAATGGGAGTTGCCCTCCCCCGCCGCGCCTTCGCCGACCCGATCTGCCAGCCATGCCCCCGACGACCCTTCACGATCCGCTAAGCCAGCCTCGCCCTTTCACGCGCGCCGATCAGTCACCCGAGGCGCCCGCACCGTCGCGGATCGCGGAATCGAGCGGTGGCATCTGGCTGGGCCTGATCGTCGCGACCGGCGTAGTGACGCGCGCGGCAGGTCTCGATGGAGGGCTCTGGCTCGATGAGATCTATGGCGTCGTGGATTATTTCCGTCAACCTCTGGGCGAACTCCTCACCGTCTTCAGATACGACACGCAACATCCGCTGTACTCGGTGCTGGCGCATCTCGCGATCGCCGCGTTCGGTGAGCACGCCTGGAGCGCACGGCTTCCGGCGTTCCTGTTCGGTGCCGGCACCGTACCCATGCTGTACGTGCTCGGCCGGCTTGTAGCGACTCGGCGCGAGGCGCTGCTCGCGTCGGCCCTGCTCGCCGTGTCGTACCATCACGTCTGGTTCTCGCAGAACGCGCGAGGCTACACGGCGCTCGCGTTCTTCGCGCTCGTCACGACGCATCTGCTCATCCGGGCGCTGCGCGAGGAGCACGCGGCGGCGTGGGCGGGCTTCGCCGTCGCTGCGGCGATGGGGGTCTTCACGCATCTGACGATGGTGTTTGTCGTCGCCGGGCAGGCCCTCATCGCCATCTGGTTCATCGCCGCGCCGGCGGCCGCGGATCCCGGCGGACCGTACGACACCCGGGTGAGGGCGCGCCGGCCGGACTGGCGTTGGCCGGCGGCCGGATTCTCGATCGCGGCGGCACTCGGACTGTTGCTGTACGCGCCGATCCTCCTGCAGGTCGTCGATTTCTTCCTGCACAGGCCGTCCTCGCTGAGGGGTGTTTCGACGCCTGGGTGGGCGTTGCTCGAGTCGCTACGCGCGCTCCAGATCGGCATTGGCCTGGCGGGTCTCCTCGCTTTCATGATGGTGGCGGCAAGCGGCGTCTGGAGCTATGCGCGGCAGAATCGGCTCGCGTTCGTGTGTTTCGTCGTGCCAGGCGTTGTCACGCTGGCCGGCGCGCTGGCAGTACGAGGGACTCTGTATCCGCGATTCTTCTTCTTCCTCGCTGGATTCGCGATGCTCATCGCCGTGCGCGGTGCGCTGGTAATCGGGCGGTGGTTGACCGCCCGGAGCATGGAATCCGTGGCCGCACGCGTGGCGCGCGGTGAGGCAATCGGCACGGCACTGGCCTGCGGCATGATAGTCGTCTCCGCGGCGTCGCTCGCCATCAATTACCGGTTGCCCAAGCAGGATTTCGTCGGCGCGATGGAGTTCGTGAACGGCCGCACAGCTTCCGGTGATCTCGTCGCGGCGGTCGGACCCGCGGCCTTCGTCTACCGCAACTACTTCGCTCAGCCGTGGGACAGCATCGGGAGCGCCGGCGGGTTCGCGCGGCTGCGGTCGTCGGGCGCACCGGTGTGGCTGCTGTATGTCTTTCCGCGCTATCTCGAAGCGAGGGATCCGGAACTCATGGCCTCGATCACGCGCGACTGCAGGCACACGGGCCGCTTCCCGGGCACGGTGGGCGGTGGCGATGTCATGGTGTGTCGCGCCGAACCGGCCGCTGTTGCCCTTGTTTCCTCTGGCACCGCAGCAGCAGCGTCACCCTCATTGCCGGGTCCTCACCCATGACGAAGCTCATCATCCAGATCCCCTGCTACAACGAGGCGGCGGTGTTGCCGCAGACAGTGGCCGCGCTTCCGCGTCGCATCCAGGGCATAGATGTGATCGAACTGCTGGTGGTTGACGACGGCAGCACCGACGGGACGTACCAGGTCGCGCGCAGGCTGGGCGTCGAGCACATCGTGCGGTTCCCGCGCAACATGGGGCTGGCGGCGGCGTTCGTGGCGGGGCTCGAGGGGTGCGTGCGGAACGGTGCGGACGTGATAGTCAACACCGATGCCGACAACCAGTACGACGCGGCGGACATCCCGAAGTTGCTCGCCCCGATCCTTGCCCGTCGGGCCGACCTCGTGGTGGGCGACCGTGGCGTCGGCGAGCTTGCGGCGTTCTCGCCTCTCAAGCGGCGCCTGCAGCGCCTAGGCAGTTGGGTGGTGCAGCAGGCATCCGGTGTGCACACGCCCGATGCGACGAGCGGATTCCGCGCTCTCACGCGCGATGCCGCTCTCCGGACCCTCGTACTCAGTGGGTACTCGTACACGCTCGAGACCCTGATCCAGGCCGGGATGCATCGAACGGCGGTGGAGTACGTGCCGGTCCGCGTCAATGCGCAGACGCGGCCATCGCGGTTAATGAAGAGCATGCGCGAGTACATCAGAAACAGTGGCGTCACGATCGTTCGGGCGTACACCATGTACCGGCCGCTGCGCGTTTTTACGCTGGTCGGGCTGGCGCTGATCGCGGCCGGGGCTCTCCCCGGAATCAGGTTTCTCTACTTCTACCTTACTGGGAGTCCCTTCGGACACATCCAGTCGCTCATCCTGGCGGCGATCCTGATCATCGTCGGGTTCCAGGTGCTCCTGATCGGCCTGCTCGCGGATCTGATGAGCTTCAATCGCAAGATGCTGGAGGAGGTTCTCTATCGCGCGCGCAAGATCGATGTCGCGTCGGAGCGGGAAGTGCTCACGCCGACACCTTCCATCGCGGCGGCCGCGATGGCGGGGGTCCGAGGCGTGCCGTCGGTGGCAGCTTCAACGCACCCGCCCGCCGGGGCGGGTCTCGAGAGCGGACGCATCGCCGCAGCGAGCCCGCGGTGACGACGCAG
>JBOHTO010000189.1:0-5831 GCA_050733695.1 Gemmatimonadaceae bacterium
ACACACAAGCACGCCAAAGTGCGCGCCTGGCTCGCCCGGCATCCGCGGTATCACGTGCACTACACGCCCACCTATGCGTCGTGGCTGAACCAGGTCGAGCGCTGGTTCGCGATCATCTCGCAGCGCGTCATTCGCCGCGGCTCGTTCAAGCGGGTGACGGCGCTCGTCGAGCGGATCGATCAGTTCATCACGGCGAACAACAGGAACCCCAAGCCGTTCCGATGGACCGCGACAGCTGAAAGCATCTTGGAAAAGCTGGAGCGACTTACGAAGCGTACTTCCGGGTCACAAGACTAGCCCCCGGAGTGACGCGCTTCATTCAGTGTTTTCGTCCAGTTTTGGCGGTCATCCTACTCTCAGATTCGGCTGCCATGACCACGTTCACCCACGACGCGCGCGTCGCCGTTCGTTCGCTTCGAAAGGCTCCCGCGTTTTCCCTCATTGTCATCGCGACGCTCGCGCTCGGGATCGGAGCCAACGCCACGATCTTCAGCGTCGTGAACGGTGTGCTTCTCCGCCCGTTGCCCGTATCGCGAGCCGGAACGGGTCATGACCCAGTGAACGGACAACCGGATTCAGGCACGGCCGGAGGACGTGAGCTCCTACCCAACTTCGCTGACTGGCGCGCGCGGAGCACGAGCTTTGAGGAGATGGCCGGGGACGACGGGGCCGGACGCTCACAGGGAGCGGGGATCCCCAGCAGACCGCCGGTGCGAACGGTCTTTCCGACGTTCTTCCAGGTGTTCGCCGTGCGGGTGGCCGCCGGCCGAACCTTTCCTCTCGGAGACATGACCGAGGACAGGCCACTGTGGTGGAAGGACGTGTGACAGCCGAAGGAGGGGGACCGGTTCCCGATGCCACGGTGGCAACCGTTTCGACGGGCTTGGAAACAGCGACGAACGACGCAGGCGAGTACAGCCTAATAGTGCCCGCCGCCCGCGCCACTGGGAAACAGGCGACCATTACCGTCACCAACGTGCAAGATGTGCGTCAGTCACTCTCCACAACAGGCCCGTTCGGCCGGCAAGCGGCTTCCCTGGCGCGCGGCTTGCTTCAGCTGTGCACTCAAGCCAACCCAGGGCAGTCAATGAGTCAAAGCCTCCGCGCTCGATGTACTGCGACCGACCTCGGCGAGAACGCCCACGCGCGCCGACATGACGAGTCCTTCGGCGCATCCTGCACGGTCGCGCTGGCGTACATCGCGTCCCACGCCGAGCGGACGCGACTCGAGTATCTCCTGCTCGGCCGCGCCGCGATTCGGTACTGCGGGCATCCACTCGAGCTCACTTGGGAAGCGTCGAAGATCGTCGCCGACGCCGTCGCGATCTGTGAGGTCCCGGCACCGACGCGCCAGGTCATGCTCGGCCTTCAGCAGTTTCGGCGGCGCTTCCCGGGAATCCCGCTCATGCTTTTGTCACAGCGCGGCGGACCGCTCACACAGGACGCGATGGTACTGGCTGCGGCGACCGGCGCCGACCGCACCGTGATCCAGGGCATGCACGATGTGGGGTGGGAGGTGAATGCTCTCCTCGACCAGGCGGCGGAATCGGGTGTTGGCGGCAGGATCCTCGGAGCGCTGGACCGTGCACGGCCGCGCTGCGACAAGACGATTCGCGAGTTCGTCGCTGCAGTCGCGAAGTGCACACGCGACATGTCGACGGTCGGCGGTGTCGCGCAACAGCTGGGACTATCGCTCCGGACGCTGGAGCGGCGTCTCAGGAGCGCGGAGATGCCATCGGCGCACGTGCTGTTCTGGTCGATTCTCGTCTATCGCGTGGCCAGCCTTCTCCAAGACCCGCAAAGCACCGTCGAACGCGTGGCGGCGCTGCTGCCGTTCTCAGACCGGTGTGCAGTGAGCACGCGCTTTCGCCGTTATGCGTGCATCTCCCCGACGGAAGCACGCCGGCCGGGCGCCTTGGGCGTGATCCTTGAGCGATTCGAGGCGATGCTCGATCTCGGCGGGCTGGACGCGGCCTGCCCGGACGCGGCTCTATAGCTCAGCCTGAGCGGCGCACCGCTCGCTTGGCACGGGCTTCAAAACGCGCCACCTATTGATCGCGAAGCACGCTGACGGGATCGGTGCGCGTTGCGCGACGTGCCGGCCCATAGCTCGCCAGGAGTGCCGCGGCGACGATGATCGCGACTGCGGCGCCGAGCATCGCCGGGTTCGTCAGCGAGACACCGAACAGGACGCTCTCGAGAAAGCGCCCGGTGAGGACGGCCAGGACGACGCCGACGATCGTGCCGGCCAGGGCCACCACGACACCCCGCCGCATCGTCTGTCGAATAACGTGGCCGTTTCCGGCGCCCAGCGCGAGACGGATACCCATCTCCCGCGTTCGCCGCGCCACCGCCTGCGCAACGATCGCATAGATCCCCGCTGCGGCGATGATCAGCGCGACGGCGCCGAGTATCTCGGCGAGCGTCGCGAGGAATCGCTCACGAGCGAACCGATCGGCGGTGAGCTGCTTCAGCGTCGCCAGGACGTCCATCGGCGTATTCCGCTCGAGCTCCGCGATGGCGGCACGCACTGGCGCGGCCAGCCTCGCGGCATCTCCCCCTGACGATCGCACGACGAGGCGGAGCACCCTCCCGCCGCCCTGCTCGAAGGGCACATAGACGTGCGGCTCATCCTTGGCGGTGGTGGTTCCGATGCCACTGGGGGGCAACTCGTGAACGTTGCGCGCCAAGCCAACCACGGTTCCCGTGACTGGAGTGCCCCCGACCGTCCAGCCAAGCCGCTGGCCAATGGGGTCCGCGGTGCCGAACAGGCGCCGCGCCGCGGCTTCATCGATGACGACTCCGTTCGAGGAGGCCACCGTCCCATCGAGACCGGCTCCCCGCGCCATCTGAACGCCGAGCGTTCGGAGGTACTCGGGGCTCACTCCCCAGGTGTGCGCCTCTACGCCCTTGGCGTCGTTCCCGTTCACCATCGTCACCGTCGTCATCACCCCCCCGACGATCGGCGCGCCCGTGCCGACGGCGGCGGTCGCTACTCCCGGAATCGCGCGAACGCGATCGAGCACCGAACTGGCGAATCGCAGTTGCTCGTCGCGCGTCGCATAGCGCTCGCGGGGAAGCATGAACGCGGCGACGAGGACATTTTCCGAGTCGTAGCCACGCGGTTCATTCATGAGGCGGCTGAAGCCCGCCGCCAGGGAGCCCATGCCGGTGAGGAGGATCACCGTCAACCCGATCTGGCCGACGACGAGCCCGCTCGCGAGACGGGCCGAGCTCGCCCGGGAGCCAGAGCCCGCTGACGCGTCTTTGAGCGTCGCGAACGACGGCCCACGAACGACCTGCAGGGAGGGAATGAGGCCGGCCACGATGCCGACGAGGACCATTAGCGCAAATGCGGCGATGAGCACCAGGGCGTTCACGCCGACGAGCGGCGTGTCCGCAGGCAGTTGATCGCCAATGAGGCTCAGGAGCACCGGGACCGCTGCGTATGCGATGGCGACGCCGACCACCCCTCCGGCGACAGCCAGTGCCACCGACTCGGTCAGAAGCTGACGGACGAGCCGTGGCGTTCCGGCTCCGAGCGCGGCGCGCATCGTCAGCTCCCGACGCCGCGCGATTGCGCGTGCAAGCAGGAGCGACGCGACGTTCGCCGTCGCGATCGCCAGGAGCAAGCCTGCCATTCCGAGCAGGAGAAGGAGCGGCTTCCGGACCCGGTGCGTGATGACCTCGGTCAGGGAAGAGATCTGGGCAACGGAGCCTACGCTGCCTGGTCCCGGCGGAAGGCTGGCCCGATTCTCCTCGATGATGCGGTCGAGCTCGGCCTGTGCCGCTACCGGCGTCGCGCTGTCGCGGAGGCGCCCAAGCACATTGACCAGGAGCGGACGGCCGGCACTGAACGCTCGAGCGACTCCGATCGGGAGCCAGACCTCCGGCTGATCCTTTCGTACCTCGGGCACGGAGAACGGAACCCGGAATCCCTCGGGCATGATCCCGATGATCTCGTACGGCTGTCCATCGAGCGTGATCGTGCGACCGAGCACGCCGGGATCCGCGTTGAACGCGCTCCTCCACAGCTTCGCGCTCAATACGGCGATCCGCGGGGCCCCCGGATTGTCATCCGTCGGCGAAAACCCGCGGCCGCGTGCTGCGGACACCCCGAGGAACGAAAACAGATTGGATGTCACGCCGATCGCCGGCACGCGCCGCGTCTGTCCGAGGCCGCTCAGGATCGGAGCGTCGTACCGGTAGGCGGCCAAGGAGCCGATGGCCCTGGCCCGGGCTCGCCACGCCTCGTACAGGTCCCAAGGCGCGAGGCTTCCGTACGCCGACGATCCCCGCCTCTCGCGTGTCGTCAGCTGAACGGAAACGATCTGTTGTGGTTCGGCGAAGGGAAGCGGGCGAATCAGGACCGCTTCGACGAAGCTGAAGATGGCGGTCGTCGCGGCAATGCCGAGCGCGAGGGCCGCCATCGCGACGAGAGTCGCGACGCGGTTCGGGCGCCGCGTGAAGCTCCGGACGGCGTATCGCGCGTCGAACCAGAGGTCGCTCACGGACGCCGACGGTGCAAGAACGACGCCTCCGATCGCAATGCTATCCCGATGCGAACCGACGCACCGGGGTCAATTCCGCCGCGCAGCGTTGCGGTCCAGGGCGTCACGGACGTGCTGCTCCAGACGCTCCGGTCCCATGTACCCGCCGATCAACAGGCTGTCGATGAGGAACGTCGGGGTTCCCCGGAGACCGAGCTTCGTTCCGAACGCAACATCGCGCTCGATGGCCGCGACGGTGACCGTGTCGTTCGCGCATCGATCGAACGCATCCAGATCGGTGATCCCGGCTTCCCGCGCGAACTCACGGAAAGGCCGCTTCCCGATGGAATCCATGTTCGCGAACAACCGGTCGTGAAACGCCTCGAAGTGCCCTGTGACGTTGGCGCACTCGGCCGCGCGGGCCGCCGGGACCGCCTCCTCATGACCCTCCAGCGGGAAATGCCGGAAGATGATGGCGACGTCGTCCGGGTACCGCTCGCGCAGCGCGTGCAGGTCGGCAGCGGCCTTCTCGCAGTACGGGCATTGAAAGTCGGCGAACTCGACGATCGTCACCGGTGCGTCGGCGGGGCCGATTCGCAAGCCGTCCTGCGTGTAGTCCCGCCACTCCGCCACGACGCGCGGCTCGTACGGATCGGGGGGACTCGAGAAAAACTCCGCGTGCAGGCGCATTCCGCCCACGAGCAACGCACACAGGGTCACCAGAAACGTGGCGGCGTTGAGCGCCCATTCACGCATGCTCCGCATTGTCATGACCTCGGTAAGACGGTGAGAAGTGCGCATGGCCGGTCCAGGGGATTCTGACCGGCCATGTGCGGTTAGGTGTCAGTTCTGCTCGGGCGGTTACGCGATGCAGGTGCCGCTATCCTCCTCGACGTTGCAGCGGTTGCTGCAGCACTCGGCTGCCGAGTAGCAGGTCGAGCCGTCCATGAGACACAACAGCGGCGCCTCCTGCGCCTGGGACGGCGCGCTCGCAGCGGTGAGGACCACGAGGGACATCGAGGCGAGCCAGAGTTTACGTGTCATCGTTCTCTCCATATGCGGGTGGTCAAGATCATTCTTGACGGGTTGGAGAGTATTTGCTGCCCGCATCGACCGGCATTCCGGATGTGCGACAATGTGTACTCCATCGCGACACCCCGTGATGATGCGCGACAAATCGCGGCGCGGGCGCCCATTCGCCCTTGAATTGTCTTCCGGCGAGGGCCGTATTCGCCGTCCGCCCAAGTGGGAGCGGACGACGTGCAGCGCCGGGTCCAGCTTCGTCCTGTGTTTGCGGGCGGCGTCGGTCGACCCGGTGGTGGCACTATGGGAAAGACTAGT
>JBOHTO010000190.1:0-27891 GCA_050733695.1 Gemmatimonadaceae bacterium
CTGTAATCGGCGCGCTCTTCCGCTGACAGCGGCGCGGGCCGGCTCCAGACCTTGGCGCCCACCATCGCCCTGACCAGTTGCGCCGGCTGAAATGTGATGCTCGGCCAGAGAAAGATTTCGTTCGTGCAATAGCACTCTTTGGCGCGTATCGAGGCGCGCAACTGGCGCGCCTCGCCGGAATACCAGATTTCGTTGAATCCGCGCTGGCGCAGGTTGCCGAGCGGTTTGTGCGCCTCGCAAACGCTGACATCGCCGTTGGCATAGATGACCGCGCTCAGCACGCCCGCGCGGCAGGGCGTCACCTGACGTTGCTCCTCGGCGGTTTTGACCTTGGCCCATTGCAGCATCGGCTCGACGATACTTCCATAACGCCCCTGCTCACGCGGCGCCCACAATCGCCGCACGTAATCGTAGAGTTGCTGGTATTCCGCGAGCTTCGGGCCTTGCAACGACGGGTTTTTGCGATCACCGCGAATCAGCGCCAGGTTGTGATGCGACATCCGCGGGCAGCGGTCGTAAAGGAAAGTCGTAAGGCGGCGTATCTCGTCCATGTTTTCAGCGGTCGCGGTCGAGATCGAATGGATTTGCAGGCGCGGGTCTTCGCATTGCAGATCGACCAGCGCGTCGTAAGTCTTCATCGCCCGCTCAAACGCTCCGGGCGCGACCCTGAAACGGTCGTGATATTCCGGCATGCCGTCGAGCGATAGTTCGACCGCAAAGAGCAGCAGATCAGGCTCCTGAAGCGTTTCGCGAATCTGCGCAATCGTCTTATCCGTGTACCATCCATTGCTCGGAACGTAGATTTCCTTGACCCCGTTCTGGCGGATGAACTGGCGGCAGATCGCGCCGAACTCCTTGCGCAAAAACGGCTCGCCTCCGGAGAGGTTGAGATTCTCAATCGGGCCAAGCTCGCGCGAGAGCGAAACGATCTCATCGAAGGTCAGATCGTCCCGCTGGTTGAGGCTCTCCCAGTAGAAGCAATGCTCGCACTTCATGTTGCAGATCGAGTTGATGAACAGGATCAGGAACGTCGGGTCCGGCACGTCCCCGTAGGTCCTGCTGGCAATTCGTGCGTGACGCTTGATGCGTTCCACGATCTCCATCGTCGACTCGACCTCTCCGCAGAATATCGAATTCGGAACCGGCATGGCCTCGCGCGATTCGTTCTCCTCCCGGCGCCTCGGCATGGC
The DNA here is from genome assembly GCA_050733695.1 of Gemmatimonadaceae bacterium. Classification (GTDB taxonomy): domain Bacteria; phylum Gemmatimonadota; class Gemmatimonadetes; order Gemmatimonadales; family Gemmatimonadaceae; genus JBOHTO01. Next base: position 1,191 of record JBOHTO010000190.1, read on the forward strand.
GGGCGGCATTTCCCATGCCCCGTAACGGTCGCAGCATCACGCGTCCGTGAGATGGGTGGAGGGACGGTCACCGAATGCAATGGCCGTCATGTAGTTGCGTCCGAAGACGGAGACGGCCTTCGCCCGGAGATGCATGCGGCGCGCGAGCCGGTGGGTCGCCGTCGCGGCATCGCTATGCTGCTTCGATGCCACACGCACCCGCGCCGGCGTTCGCGACATTCACCGATCACACCCGAAGCGCTGGCAGCGTCCCACGCCTGAACTCGATCGCTCCGAGCAGCGACAGCGCACCGACGTAGGACGCCGCGCCCACGGCGAGCAGCAGCCAGAGGGACTGCGTCCGGATGGCGACAAGGCAGATCGCCATCGCGGCCGCGGCCACGAGGGCGCGCCAGAGCCTGCCCACCCGCACGAACTCGTATCCCTCCGCGCCAGCGAGCCGAAGCGCGAATCCGAATCGCAGCGCCTCGGTGAGCAGCGTCGCCACGGCCGCGCCGATGAGACCGAAACGCGGGATCAGCACCACCATGAGCGCAATGCTGCACAGCACCGTCAGCGCGTTCAGGTGCAGCAGCCGGTCCTCGCGAGCACTCGCCACCAGCGCGACGAAGGGAAGGTCGCGCATCACCGACAGCGGAACCGACCAGATGAGGATCTGGAGCCCCACGACGGCCGGCTCGTACGCCGCTCCGAAGATCACCGCGATGAGATGCGGGGCCAGTAGATAACCGCCGATCGCCGCCGGGAGAGAGGCTGCAAAGACCTGCGCGGTCGCCGTATGATAGAGCAGGCGCCGGCCCCCATCCCGGTGCTCCAGCCGCGACATCGTCGGCAGCAGCGTCAGGGCGTAGGCGAGGCCGATGTTCGAAAGGAAGCTGATGAGAGTGTAGGCGATGGCATAGTAGCCCGCCACGGTGGCCGCATGCGTGAAGCGCAGGAAGATCAGATCTGCGTTGTAGAGCACGAGGCCGAGCAGCCCGTACACCGTCATCGGCCACGCGCGCCGGATCACGGGACGGAGCAGCGACCAGGCGGGCCCGGGCCGAAGGCTGATCTTCCACCGACGAAGCCAGCCCAGGAGAAGCGCGGCCGCCACGGCACCTCCGATGAGAATGCCGAACGGCACGAGCGCCACGTCTGCGGCATCGCGGACAAGGATCACGAGGAGGGCGAACGTGGTGAGCTCGCCGATGATTCGCGCCGCTGCCGCGACGCCGGTACGCTCCAGCGCGAGATGGATCCACCGGGCGTTCGCCGCCAGTACCGGAAGGCCGAGCGCGAATCCGGCCATCACCACGGCATCAGGCGATGGCAGGAGCAGGAGCGAGGCGCCGGCCAGTGCGATGCCGAGCAGGGTTGCCCAGAGCAGCCGTGCAACCAGGAGCATTCCCACAAGCCCATCCCGGCGATCGCGCTGCTCGGCCACCACCTGCACACCCACCACTTCGACGCCGAAGTTGCCCAGATGTGCGAAGTAAAGCGCGACCGCGGACGCGAACGCAACGATGCCGTACATCGTCGCCCCAAGGACGCGCGCCAGGTAGACAGTAGCGGCGAACGCGACAAGGCGGGACAGGATCTCGGCAGTTCCCAGCGCGAGAAAATTCCGGGCAACGACGCGCTCCGATGCGGCCACTTCCGGCCAGATGCTCACTCGCGGATGCACTCCGCCCGGCTGCGCCTCAGCCATCCTCCGCGCGATCACCGATCGGCGATACCCCTCGAAACCGATCGGACCACACAGCCCACAGGATGATCGCGACCAGCAGGAAAACGGGCACGGGCGACACGCCGTGCCCCACGAATTGCCCGAACTGCGCCGACATCCTGGAGAGCGTCGTCAGGGAGGGCAGTTCGAAGCCGCCTGCGAAGATGCTCGCCACTGGAGCGAACGCACCCAGCGGGTGCCACACCTCGCGGTCCATCGCCATGCACCACGATACGATGATCGAGAATACTCCGACGCCGAAGATGAGCGTGGGCCGAAGGCGCAGCAGCACGACCACAGCCGGGAGAAAGAGAAAGGGGAAGATCGGCGCGAGGTACCGGATCCCCGTGTTCCACTGCAGCCGTGTGTAATTGCTGCCGGCGAAGAACACCCAGAGCGCCACGAACAGCCCGAGGCACGTGAGCATCTCGAGGACCGGAAGCCGGCGCTGCTCGCCACGATCCACAAGCGGTGCGGCCAGCGCAAGCGCGAAGATCGGGGCGACGACAAACAGCCCGAAGCGGTGGTCGAACGCCAGCGCCGCGAGCAGCTCCAGTTGCGGCCCGCCATAGCCCTGGTAACCGAGCTCGATCCACTCGACCGGAGGCATCCAGTGCTGCCCGGGCAGCAGCGGGTGGCCGAAGCTGCGGTACTGGTACCACCAGAGAAGCAGCATGGGTGGTACGGATCCGAGTACGTACCAGGTGGAAAGTCTCATGGCATGACGCCGGCCGAGCGCCCGGCCGCTCCTCACGATCCCGTACACGAACAGTCCCAGGAGCATCACGACGCCGCTGTAGTCGTACAGGACGGTCGTCCCACCGGCCACCCCACCGAGGAAGGCCCGCGCACGCATCGAGAGCCGCGCAGACTCCGATGGATTCCACATCACCAGGAATCCCGCGAACGCGATGTGTCCCAGCACGAGGTTGTGATTGAGGAACCCCGTGCGAAAGAACACCGGAGTGCCGAAGGCGTAGAGCAGCGCAAGCCACACGGCCTTACGATCGGAGTTGAACACACGGCGCAGCACGCCGAACATGAGCACGACAGCGAGCGCGGAACTCGGCGCCATGAAGAGGAGATGGGTGGCTAGCGCCCCGAGGCCGAGCTTCACGTCGATGCCCCGCCGCCAGGCTTCCGCGAAGAAGATTCGCGACCTTGACCGCTCGGTGGTGAAGGCTGGCGGCGCCGTTTCGCCTCTCGCAGCGCGCGCCGCCTGCACCCGCGCAACCAGGGGTTCCACGAGCGGCCGCGTGATGGCGTACGGCAGCGCGGCCATCATCGAGACGCCGGGATTGTTTCCGATGTGCCAACCGTAACCCGGCTTCTCGAACAGATCGGGGTGAAGGTTCGCGTACTCGTCCACGCGAAACGAGAGTCTGTCGCCGATCGCGAACGTGAGATAGTGCTCGCGCACCACGTCCGTCGCGAAATGCAGTGCGTAGACGAGCCATGCTGTGAGGAAAAGCCGTGCAGCAATGGCCTTCGGCGGCATCCGCCACGCAACCGGCCTGTCCGCCAATCCGCGGCTTGCAGCGCGTCCGGCCGCAGCCTGCGCGGATGCCTGGAACACAGACGCATCGAGCGCGCCTTCAGGACGGCGGCGCGTCGGCGCGGTGCTGATCATCATGAGATGCGGGAACGATGGTGATGTCCCGATTGCCGGGCCCCGAGCGCCGCGCCCTGAACGTGCAGTTCTCCGGGCGGGACTCGCGCGCCGCCGAAGCAAGAGCCATACCCTGTTCCTGTCGTGCGTCGTCGCCTTGGTGGGGCGCGAGAACAGCCTGCGTCGCGCCACACGCTGTTGATGCGGCGCAACATTGCGCGCGCGATGCGCCGCGCACCTGCTCAGCGTGGGCCGCGCTGGGCGCTCGGGCGTGGCAAGCACGACAGCGACGGCCTGTATCTGCGGGTCACGAATTTTGCCGTGGCCTCGCCCACCATGCTCCAGTCCTCTCTTCGGCGTGCGGCCGCCGACGCCCCACGGGCCCCCGCCATTCCCGCGTCCCCGATACTCAGCGCGGCAGCGCCGGCTCCGGTACCGATCAGGGAGCATCTCTCCGGCTCGGTCGTGGTGGTGCTCGTAGCATCGATCCTGATCATGCACGCCGCGCTCGCGTTGTTCCGGCAGCCCCCCGGTGTGCTGACGGGCCATGACGACGCGGTATATCTCTCGCTCGCGCGTTCGGTGACCGCGTGGGGCTACGACGACTTGTTCCTGCTGGGCCAGCCCGCGCACCAGAAGTATCCCCCTGCGTATCCCGCGCTCCTCGCCATCTGGCAGGGAGTAGCAGGCACGAGCCATGGCGCAGCGACCGCGCTCTCCACGGTTCTGTCGGTGTCCACTCTCGCGCTCACGTACGCCGCCGTGCGCCGCGTATGGAGCACGACGATCGCCCTGGTGACGCTGGCCGCACTCGCCCTGAATCCGTTGCTGGTGCTCCACGCGGGTCGTGTGGCGACGGAGATTCCATTCGCCTTTTTCACGATGGGCGCGCTGCTGGCGCTCGCCGGCCCCCACCCGTCGCGCCGGATGCTCGCCGTGGCCGCGATCGCGGCTATCCTCGCGGCGTTGACGCGAACCGCCGGTGTCGCGTTGCTGCTGGCGATTCTGCTTCATTGGGTGCTCGAGCGGCGCTGGGCGGCGGCTGGCGGGCTGGGCGTGGCGTCAATGGCCACAGTCGGGTCATGGCTGGCATGGACCGCTGTCGCGCCGGCGCGGGTCGACGGCTCGTCGTACATCGCCGACCTCGCGCACGTCGCCCCGCATGCCTCGTTGACCGACTTCCTGTTCGACCGCGTCGTCATGCGCCCGATCGAGTACCTGGGATGGGAGCTCCTGCCAATTCTTCCGGTTCCGGGCATACCGGGTACGCCGATCGAGAACGCAGCGTTTGCGATCGTGATGACGGGCGGCCTCCTCGCGGGTGTTGTGGTTCTCTGGCGCCGCTGGCGCGTCGCAGCGCTCTACCTGATGGGGTACGCGGTGCTTCTGGTGTTCTGGCCCTGGCAGCAGGATCGGTATCTCGTTCCGCTCCTGCCGCTGATCGTTCCGGGGCTCCTGATCGGCCTGTTCGCGATCGCACGTACGCTGCGAATGCCGCGACCGAAGGTGCTCGGATTCGTCTTTGCGGCGGTGATCATCGCCACGGGTGCGTGGCAGAACACGCGCTTTGCGGACCGGTACCCGGGGTGCGATGGCGATGTCGTCACTCCCGATCTGGCCTGTCTGTCCCCCGATCAGGCAAGCTTCTTCCGCGCAATCGAGTACCTGCGCTCGCACGTCCCGGCCGACGCGGTCGTGCTCTCGGCAAAGCCGGCCACCGTCTACCACTACACGGGGCACCGGTCTGTGGGGCGCGATGCGAAGGTCCTCGATGCCAACGACCTCCTGCGCCAGTTGCGCGAGTCCCGCGACAGCCACGTGTTGCTGGGGAGCATTCTCGCGGACGAGCCGCGCGTGATGGCGGTCCAGCTCCAGGCCATCTGCGGCGCCCTCGACGCCACGGCTGCCTTCCCGCCGCGCACCTACCTGTTCGCCGTCAGGCGTGCCGATGCCGGCCCGGCGGATGGACGAGCGTGCGCGGCGGTGAGTGCATACCGCGTCGCCAACGCCGAATTCGACTACGAGAGCGCGGTGGCCGCATGGTGAGCGCCACCCGCAGTCACTACTCCTGCCGGCGTGTCGAGAGCGACTGCGACACACCGTGCGGTCAGGACAATCGATCCTCGTCCGCGACCGGCGCGCCGGCGGACGCAACCTTCCCGGAGGCTCTCCATGGAGCGTGAACCCTCGGCCGTCGCGAGCACGGCACCAATCACTACTTTTCGGCGCGAACCCGCCGCGGAAACGCGTCAGGTCGTGGTCGACGTGGTCATTCCCGTGCTCAACGAGGCGCACGTTCTGGAACGCAGCGTCGGGATCGTCCAGCGCTTTCTGGATGATCATTTCCCCTATTCATGGCGGATCGTGATTGTCGACAACGGATCGACCGACGGTACGCAACAGATCGCGGCGCGCTTGAGTGCGGAGGATCCGGCGATCGTATTCGAGCACCTCGCGGAGCGGGGACGCGGCCGCGCGCTCCGATACGCATGGAGCCGCAGCACGGCAGACGTGTCGTGCTACACCGACGTGGACCTGTCCACCGAACTTGCCGCGCTGCCGAAGCTTGTCTCCGCTATCGTGATCGACGGATACGATCTGGCGACGGGGTCAAGACTGCTTCCGGCATCCACTACGGTACGAACCTTCCGCCGTGAGGTGATATCGCGTGCGTACAATCTGCTCCTGAAACTCGTCCTGCAACCGTCCTTCTCCGATGCACAGTGCGGCTTCAAGGCTGTCAGCCGGCGCGTCGTGGAGGAGGTCGTTCCGGACGTGGAGGACGAATCATGGTTCTTCGACACGGAGCTCATGGTACTTGCGGAACGTCGTCGCTTCCGCGTGAAGGACATCCCCGTTTGCTGGGTCGAGGACGGCGACAGCCGCGTGAAGATCGTCCGCACCGCATGGGATGACATCAAGGGTGTGTGCCGGCTGCGCTGGCGCTTCCTGCGCGGGGTGTTGCCCGTGGTCCCAGGCGTCGCGCCTGCCCCTGAACGCCCGGGTCCGCGCGGCGTGCTCGGCGAGGGGTGAACGATCCCGATGCGCACGTCGCTGTTCATCACAGGCGCAGGCGGCCTCGTCGGCTCGGCCCTCCTGCGCCTGCTGCAGCCCGATCGGTACGTGCGAATCGTCTGTCTCAGCCGGCGCCGGCTGGAACTCCCTCCGTCTCTCGCCGCCGGTGGCGTCGTCACGGTCGTAGCCGGCGATGTCAGGACTGTAGCGGCGCAGCACGAACTGCTTCGCGGCATCGACGTTGTAGTGCACCTCGCGGGAACCACTGGCCGGGCCCATGCCGTCGAGTACCAGCGCACGAACGTCGACGGCACTGCGGCGCTCCTCCGGGCGAGCGAGCGTGCGGGCGCAGGCGCGTTCCTGCACATGAGCTCGATCGCGGCGCGCTTCGATGGTGTGCCGCACTACCACTACGGTCGTTCCAAGCGCGAATCGGAGGCCGTTGTGCGAGGCGGAACGCTCCCGTACACGATCGTCCGACCGACGATCGTTGCTTCGTCAACGGCTACCGCATGGAGGCGCCTCGCTTCGCTCGGCTCGAGGGCGTTTCCGGTAGTCGTGGGGTCGGGTGCGACGTACGTGCAACCGATCCACGTGGATGACCTCGCCGACGCCATCCGCGTCATCGTCGAGGAGCGTCGATTCACGGGCGAGACGCTGGAGCTCGGTGGGCCCGAGGCGCTGACCATCGAAACCCTCGTGCGCCGCGCCTGCCGACTCAGGTATGCCCGCGAACGCAGGGGTGTTCGTCTGCCCATCGCCCCGGTGGTGCGCGCGCTGGCGGTGTTCGCACGAACCACCGGTATTCTGCCTCCGGTCACGGCGGGCCAGCTCTCGACTTTCATGTGCGACGGCGTCGCCGAGCCGAACACGCTGCACACCCGGCTGCGGAGTGCGATGCGCACCGTGGATGACATGCTGCGGGAGACCCAGGCCGCCGTTCGCGCTCCTGACCCCGCTGGGGCTGTGGCTCTGGCGGGTGTGTCTCCCCGCCTCGCGCACGAATGCGCGGTCTTCACGCGGTATCTGACGCGCGGCGGCCCCGCGTCGAGTCCCGAACTGAGCGCCTATCTGGCACGTCACTACGCGAATGCGCACAGATTGCATCCCGCAGGGCTGCTGCAGTCGCACGGTGCGGATGCGCTCCTGCTGCGACTGGCGACCTGGCATCCATTGGCGACTCGAATCGTGGATGCGTACGCACGCATTGCGCGTCCCCGATCGATCGTGCGCTCGAAGCTCGTGCTGGCGCTGGCGCTGCTCGAGAGTGTTTCGCCGAGCGCGCGCCTGGTGGAATGCTCCACGGCGAGTCCGATGGGAGTCGCGGTAGCTCGTCTCGCCTGGGCCGGGGGCAGCGCTGTGGTTTTCGCGGTGCTCGGCCTCCTCATCGTGGGCCCGATCGATGCGATCGCGCGCGCCGCGCTGGGTCGTTCAGACCCAGCCGGCGCGGCGGTCGCGTCTCCCGCTGCGGAGCGCACGTGAGCCGCGTCGTCGTCGTCGGCTCGGGCGCAAGTGGAGTACACTTCGCGCTCAGCGCGCTGCGACGCGGACACGAGGTGGTGATGCTCGACGTGGGGCACGGGCGCCGCGAGGCGGTGCGTCCCGACCAGACGCTGGAAGGGCTCAAGACCGCCCTCCCCGACCCCGTTGCGTACTTCCTCGGTCCTCGCTACGGCGCGCTCATGCTGCCCGACAACGACACCGAGTACTACGGCCTTCCGCCCAGCAAGGACTACGTGTTCGCAGGAACGCCGCGCGCGAGGATTCACGCGGCCGGATTTCATCCCCTCGCCTCGTTTGCGCAGGGCGGGCTGGCGGAGGCATGGACGGCCGGTGTGTATCCGTTCGCGGATGTGGAGCTGCGCGACTTTCCGTTCTCCTACGCCGACCTGGCGCCGCATTACGCCGAGATCGCCCGACGCATCGGCGTCTGCGGCGCGGAGGATGACCTCGTCCGGTTTCATCCGGTGCACGAGCATCTCACAACACCCCTGAACCTGGACGAGCACTCGGCGGTGCTCGCCGCCTCCTATGCGCGCGAGCGGCAGCGGATCCAGCGCCGAGCGGGCTGCTGGCTCGGCCGTTCGCGTATCGCCGTGCTGTCGAGCAGTCGCGATGCGGGCGGGGCGGGTCGCGGTGGATGCGTGTACTGCGGTCGCTGCCTCTGGGGATGTCCGCATGGAGCGCTCTACACGCCGTCAATCACGCTGGCTGAATGTCGCGCCTTCCCGAAGTTCCGTTACGTGGCGGGCACCTTCGTCAGCCATTTCCGCAGCACCCGTGGGGGACACGTCTCCCATGTCGTTGCCGAGCCGTCGGGCGGGGGAGCCGCACAGGAGGTCCCGCTCGACTCGCTGGTGCTCGCGGCCGGCACGCTCTCGTCCACCCGGATCTTCCTCGATTCCGTCCATCGGCACACTGGCGAGGTGCTCACCCTGAGCGGCCTGATGGACAACCGTCAGATCCTCGTTCCCTTCGTGACGCTGCGCATGCTCGGGCAGCCATATCGCCCGGAGCGTTACCAGTATCATCAGCTCGCACTCGCGCTCGAGAGCCCGGATCCCGCTTCGCTGGTCCACGGTCAGATCACGACGCTCAAGACCGCCCTGGCACATCCCATCATTCAGCGCCTGCCCTTCGACCTGCGCAGCTCCACCCGGGTGTTCCGAATGGTTCGTTCGGCGCTCGGACTCGTGAACCTCAACCTTCCGGACACCAGGCGTCCGGGCAACGAGGTGACCATCGAGCCAGGCGGCACGTCGGTTCCATCCTCGCTGCGCATCTCCTATCAACCCGCCGCCGACGAGCAGGTGCGCATTGACAATGCGCTGGCGCGCACACGCAGCGCATTGCGGATGCTGGGCTGCGTCGTGCCGCCCGGAATGACGCACGTCCGGCCCATGGGCGCCAGCGTGCACTACGCCGGAACCGTTCCGATGCGCCGCGATGGCGGGAGCGGCACCACCGATGCCGAGTGCCGCAGCCGCGATTTTCCCAACCTCTACTTCGTCGATGGAACCACGTATCCGTTCCTGCCGGCGAAGAACATCACGTTCACGCTGATGGCCAACGCGGCCCGGGTCGCCGAAACGGCATTCTGAGTCCGTCCCGCCGCTGCGGTTCTCGAAGGTCCATCGGTCGTGCCGGGCGGCGGCAGACGTTGTGGCGACACCGCAACAAGGCAGGCCCGGCACGACAGCGGCGAGAACAGTCACCGCTCGCGCAAACCCCTCACTCTGCGCAGGGACAAGCAGTTGCGTCGCATCGACGCTGTTCTCGCATGCGGCACTTCCCTTGCCTGACCGCCTGCACCGATTCCGGATTCCATCTGGAGGCTACATGGTGCGACCGCGGCGTACCTCGGCTGATGCCGGTCCCGACATCTCGCTGGTGATGCCATGCTACAACGAGGAAGAGGTAGTCGGGTACACGATAACCCGACTCCTCGCGGCGTTCGAACGGTCGGGCTACCGCCTCCAGATAGTGGCGGTGGATAACGGGTCACACGATGGCACCGGCTCGATTCTGCTGGACTTCGCCGGCCGGTCGCGATCCGTGACATCTCATCGTGTGGAAGAGAATCGCGGCTATGGATTCGGTGTGCGGAGCGGAATCCCGCTCTGCACCGCGCCGTGGGTCGGGATCATCCCCGCCGATGGCCAGGTGGACGCCGAGGACGTGGTGCGTCTCTATGAGTCGGTGGCCAACGCACCCGGGCCCGTGCTCGCGAAGGTGCGGCGCCGTTTCCGCATGGATGGCTTGCTGCGGAAGCTGGTGTCCGTCTCGTACAACCTGTTCGTGCTGGCCCTCTGGCCGCGGCTGGGGACGCTCGACGTGAACGGTTCGCCGAAGCTCGTCCGACGTGATCTCCTGCTTCGACTGGCGCTCGTTTCGGACGGGTGGTTCTTCGATCCCGAACTCATGATCAAGGCCCACGCCCTCGGCGTGCGAACACTCGAGTTGAATGTGTTCGCGCGCATGCGAGGAGCTGGCCTTTCACACGTCCGCGTCGGCACATGCTGGGAGTTCTTCCGCGACCTGCTGCGGTACCGCTTCGGCATACCGCTGGACCGTTGGCGGCGAGGGATCGCGAATGAGAGCCCTGCCCGGGCTGCGCGCAGCGTCGAGCCTGCGAGCTCGCCGGCGCTTGCCGTATCCATCGGGACGGGCGGCTGGCGGGATGCGGGGAGCGAGCAGGTCACCCATTGAGCTCTCCCGTTCCTCTGCCGTCGGAGACGCCCCGATCGGTCGCGCGGCTCCGACCCGGGGATCGTGTAGTGATCGTCGGCGCAGGACCGGCCGGCCTCACGGCCGCATATCTGCTGGCGAAGCAGCACGTATCCGTGGTGGTGCTTGAAAGCGACGACATTGCAGGTGGAATCTCGCGCACCGCACAGTACAAGGGCTATCGCTTCGACATCGGCGGTCACCGGTTTTTCACCAAGGTCTCGCGAGTCGAAGCGCTCTGGAAGGAGATCCTGGGCAACGAGTTCATCTCCGTTCCCAGGCTGTCCCGCATCCATTACCGCGGGCATTTCTTCGACTACCCCCTCAAGGCGGGGAGTGCCCTGCGCGGACTGGGGATCGTGAACGCGGTCCGCATCGTGATCAGCTACCTGCACGCCCAGCTTCGTCCGTCGCCGGTGGAAGAGAACCTGGAGCAGTGGGTCTCCAATCGCTTCGGGCGCCGGCTGTACGAGATTTTCTTCAAGACGTACACCGAGAAGGTCTGGGGAATGCCCTGCACGGAAATCCGTGCCGAATGGGCGGCGCAACGTATCCAGGGACTCTCGCTTGCCAAGGCGATCCTCAACGCGGCCTCCCTCCACAAGCGCAGCACCGACATCAAGACGCTGATCCACGAGTTCCAGTATCCGCGCCTGGGACCGGGCCAGATGTGGGAGACAGCGCGCGCGCGCATCGAGGAGTGGGGCGGCAGCGTACTCATGCGCCATCGCGTGACCGGGATCGAGGTGCGGCGCGGGCGGGTCAGCGCCGTCGAGGCGGAGACGCCCAACGGCCCATGCCGGATCGAGGGCGAGCACTTCATCACCACGATGCCAATGCGCGAACTCGCCCGTGCCCTGCGGCCCGCGGTTCCGCCGCCGGTGATGGCCGCCGGCGACCTGCTGAAGTACCGCGACTTCCTGGTCGTCGCTCTGATTCTCGAAGGTGAGCGCCTCTTTCCCGACAACTGGATCTACATCCACACGCCGGGCGTGAAGGTCGGCCGCATCCAGAACTTCAACAACTGGAGCGCGGCGATGGTTCCCGACGCAGGCCGCACATGTCTTGGCATGGAGTACTTCTGCTTCGAGGGTGATGACCTCTGGACGAGTTCCGACGAGAAGCTCGTTGCCCTCGCGACGCAGGAACTCTCGCAGCTCGGCCTGGCCAACGGCGCCCTCGTCGTCGACGGGACGGTCGTGCGCATGCCCAAGGCGTACCCGGTCTACGACGCCATGTATCGGCAGAACCTCAACACGGTCCGGGGCCACATCGATCCGATCCCGAATCTCCATACCATCGGCCGGAACGGGATGCATAAGTACAACAATCAGGACCACTCGATGCTGACCGCGATGCTCACACTGGAGATGATGCAGGGCGCATCGCATGACGTATGGGCCACGAACACGGACATGGAATATCACGAGGAGCAGCGCGTGGTTCCGGTTTCGTCGATCCGGAGCCCAGGCGATCGCCAGCGCGCGGTGGGGGCCGCACGGTGAGCATTCGCATCGGGGTCGATGCTACCTGCTCGGCCAACCTGCGTGGCTACGGCCGATTCACGCGCGAACTGCTGCGAGCAATGGTCGCAGGTGCCCCCGAAGACGAGTTCATCTGCTTCGTGGACGATCGCGCGGCCCCGCTCATGAACGTGGCCGCGCCCAACGTCCGCTGTGTTCGCGTGGTGCTCAACGCATCGCCCACGTCGGCCGCATCGGCCAACGGCTTCCGCTCGCCGGCCGACCTGCTGCGCCTCACGCGCGCGGTCTGGCGCGAGCCGCTCGATGTGTTCTTCTCGCCCTCCGTTTACACGTTCTTTCCGCTCCCGCCGGGACTTCCGGCGGTGGTGACGATCCACGATGCCATCGCCGAGCGGTTTCCCGAACTGACGCTGCCTTCGCGCCGCGCGCGGCTCTTCTGGAAGTGCAAGGTGGCGTTCGCGCTGCGGCAGGCGCGGCTCGTCCTCACCGTGTCCGCCTTCTCGGCGCGCGACCTGCGCGCCGTGCTGCGGATACCGGCCGAGCGAATCCGCGTCGCCGGCGAGGCACCGGCCGAAGCGTACCGGCCGAGCGAGTCGCTGCTCGACATAGGGAAGGCGGCCGAGCGCGCCGGTCTGCCAGCCGGCGCGCGCTGGTTCATCTATGTGGGCGGCATCAATCCGCACAAACGTGTCGAGTATCTGGTGCGCGCGCACGGAATACTCGCGGCCGACTCCGCGGACCCACCATACCTGCTCCTCGTCGGCCCGCTGGCGGAGGACGTCTTTCACGCCGACCGCCGGCGTGTCGACGATGCGATTGCGGAGCAGGGCAGTGCAGGGCTCGTCCGATGGCTGGGCTATGTGCCCGACGAGGATCTGCGGCACCTGCTCAGCGGCGCCCGCGCCCTCGTGCTCCCATCGGCATGCGAGGGATTCGGATTACCGGCCGTCGAGGCAGCGGCTTGTGGTACGCCCGTGATCGCCACGGCGGAGAGCCCGCTCCCGGAGCTGCTCGAGGGGGGCGGCCTGTTTCTGGAGCCGTGCGACGTGCCCCGGCTGGTAGAGGCGATGCAGCTTCTGTCCGATGACCTCGTGCGCGCCCGCATGGGCGCGCGTGCCTGTGCGCGTGCCTCTGCGCTGAGCTGGGACTCGAGCGCGACGGCCGCGATCGCCGCCCTTCGCGAGGCGGCAGCGTGACGCTCCGCTTCTGCATGCTCACGACGTTCTATCCGCCGTTCCACTTCGGCGGCGACGCCGTCGGCATCCAGCGCCTGGCACGAGCGCTCGCGAGACAGGGACATGCGGTCACGGTGGTGCATGACGTGGATGCCTTCCACACCCTGCACGATGGACCACCGGCCGACCAGGGCAGGGGCGTCGATGATGGAGTGAATGTCATCGGACTGAGGAGCCGGCTGGGAGCGCTCTCGCCGCTGCTCACGCAGCAGACGGGGCGTCCCGTCGTGCACGGCCGGCGCATCGCCTCGATCCTCCGCGAAGGCCGCTTCGACGTCGTGAACTTCCACAACGTCTCGCTCGTGGGTGGCCCGGGCCTTCTCGGCTTCGGCGGCGATGCCGTCCGCATCTACATGGCACACGAGCACTGGCTCGTGTGTCCCACGCACGTTCTCTGGCGCCACGGTCGAGAGGCGTGCCCGGCCCGGGAATGCCTTCGCTGCACACTCCACTACCGCCGACCACCACAACTGTGGCGCTGGACGGGATTACTGCAACGAGAGCTGAAGAACGTCGATGCGTTCATTGCAATGAGTGAGTTCAGCAGACAGAAGCATCGCGAGTTCGGCTTCCCGCGCGACATGGAGGTTCTGCCGTACTGTCTGCCTTCAGTGGCCGCGACCGGAGACTCGTCCGGTACGTCACCGCACCACCGGCCCTATTTCCTGTTCGTCGGACGGCTCGAACGGATCAAGGGCCTCGACGATGTGCTGCCGCTCTTTCGCGACTATCCGGACGCTGACCTGCTCGTGGCGGGTGACGGCGAGCACGCGCCAGTGCTGCGAGCGATCGCCGCCGATGTCCCGCAGGTTCGCTTCCTGGGACGACTTCCCGCGGAGGAACTCGCGGCATACTACCGGGACGCGCTCGCTCTGATCGTCCCGTCCATCTGCTTCGAGACTTTCGGAATCATCCTGATCGAGGCGTTTCGTCAGGGCGTGCCCGTCATCGCTCGCCGTATCGGCCCGCTGCCGGAAATAGTGGCCAGGTCCGGTGCGGGCGAGCTGTTCACGACACCCAACGAGCTGCGCTCAGCCATGAGACGGATGCAGCATGATCCGAAGTATCGGGCGGAGCTCGCGACGGCCGGCCTTCGCGCCTTCCTGGAGGAGTGGACGGAAGATGCGGTTCTGCCTCGGTATCTCGACATCGTTCGCCGTGCAGCGGCGCGTCGCGGCCACGCGCGCGTCGCGGCGGCACTGGCTCCCTTTGAGGAGGTCGCATGCGGGTCCTGCTGACAGGCGGCGCCGGGTTCATTGGCTCGCACATGGCTGAACGGCTTCTCGACCGCGGCGACCGGGTGGTCGTTCTCGATGATCTTTCCACGGGTGCGATGGACAACATCGATCACCTGATCGGTCGCGTGGGATTCGAGCACCGGGTTGGCTCGGCCACCGATGCGGCGCTCGTGGGCGAGCTCGTTGACCGGTGCGACATCACCGTTCATCTCGCCGCCGCCGTGGGTGTGCGTCTCATTGTCGAGCGGCCCGTTCACACGATCGAGACGAATGTCCGCGGAACCGAAACCGTGCTCGCCGCTGCCGCCAGGAAGCAAAGGCTGGTAGTGCTCGCGTCGACGTCCGAGGTCTACGGCAAGGGCGTGCGTCTGCCCTTCCGCGAAGACGATGACATCACGCTCGGTGCGACCGTGCACTCGCGATGGGCGTATGCCTGCTCGAAGGCTCTGGACGAGTGGCTCGCGCTGGCTTACCAGAGGGAACGCGGCGTGCCGGTGATCGTCACCCGCTTCTTCAACACCGTGGGCGCGCGACAGACGGGGCGTTACGGCATGGTGCTCCCCACGTTCGCCGAGCAGGCGCTGCGGGAAGAGCCGATAACGGTATACGGAAGCGGGCAGCAGTCACGCTGCTTCGGACATGTGCGTGATGCCGTGGAGGCGGTCCTGCGCCTCGTGGACACACCGGCCGCGATCGGCGAGGTCTTCAACGTTGGAGCCGACCGCGAGGTTACGATCAAACGTCTTGCGGAAATGGTACGCAGTGCGGCCGGCAGCCGTTCGCCCATCGTGACGGTTCCCTATGCAGAGGCGTACACCGAGGGCTTCGAAGACATGGAGCGCCGGGTGCCGGACTTGTCCAAGCTGGACCGGGTCACGGGCTTCCGGCCCTCGACAACGCTCGAGCATATCATTGACGATGTCATAGCCGACCAGCGACGCCGGCTCGCATCCGTCCGACCATTCTCGCTGCCACGCCCCGCAGCCCGCGCGGCTGCCGCGCCGGTCTGAGCGGAGGCCGAGGTGCGCGCAATCCTTACGTACCATTCTCTCGACGATTCCGGATCGCCGATCTCGCTGCATCCGGCAACGTTCGCGGAGCACGTGCAGTGGCTTGCTTCGCCGCGGATCCGCGTCGTGGGGCTCCTGGAACTGCTGGCGGCGGATCCCGACGTGGACGCGATTGCGATCACGTTCGATGACGGGTTCCGGAACTTCGAGACTCATGCCGCACCGCTTCTGCGCGATGCGGGACTCCCCGCAACGCTGTTCGTCGTCTCCAATCGGGTCGGCGACACGAACGCCTGGAGCGAGAGCGGTGATCGCGGCATTCCCGTGCTCCCCCTCCTCGGTTGGGGCCGCCTGCGACGACTCACTGCCGCTGGCGTGACTATCGGCGCTCATGGGCGCACGCACCGTGTCCTGCCCGGCCTCGACGCGGCAACCCTCGAGGACGAAGTCGTGGCGTGTGCGGATCGCATCGCGGATGAGCTCGGGGAGAAACCGACAAGCTTCGCATACCCGTACGGCGGCGTGGACGAAGCCGTGACGGCAGCGGTAGCGAAGGCCGGCTATGGCGCCGCGTGCACGACCGAGCTACGCGCGCTCGCCCGGAACGAGGATCCGCATCTGCTGCCGCGCCTTGACGCTTTCTACCTGCGCCGTCCCGGGCAGCTCGAGCGCTGGGGCAGCCGCGCATTTCGCGGTCGTCTCTGGATACGCGCGCGCGCCAGGGGCATTCGTCGACACGTTGAGAACAGGGGGATGCAGGGATGAGATCGGGGAGCCTCATTCTGTCAGTGATCGTCCCCGTCCATAACGGTGGCCGCGTGCTCGGGCGCGCACTGGGAGCACTCGCCGCGAGCGACCTGTCGCGGGAGTGCTGGGAACTCCTGGTTGTCGATGACGCCAGCACCGACGACTCGGCCGCCATTGCTGCGGAGTACGCCGACAGGATCGTGCGCATGCCCGGGCCCCCGCACGGACCGGCCTATGCGCGGAACCGCGGCGCGGAGATGTCGCACGGCGAGTTCCTGTTGTTCGTGGATGCCGACGTGTGCGTCCACCCGGATGCGCTTCGGCGCGTGGCCAGCGTATTGGCGCATCGCCCCGACGTTAGCGCAGTGTTCGGGTCGTACGACGATCGTCCGGCTGCCCCGGGACTCGTATCGCCGTATCGCAACCTGCTGCATCATTACGTTCACCAGCGGAACGGGGGGCCGGCCGAAACGTTCTGGGGAGGCTGTGGTGCCGTGCGCCGTGACGCCTTCCTGCAGGCGGGCATGTATGATGAGTGGCGCTTTCCCAGGCCGCAGATCGAGGACATCGAACTCGGGTATCGCCTCAGGGCAGTGGGCCACCAGATCCTGCTGTGCCCGGAGATTCAGGGCACCCACCTCAAGCGATGGACCCTGCGCGAGGTGATCCGGACCGACCTGCGCGATCGCGGTGTGCCATGGATGCGACTGCTCATCCGGGACAGCGCCGCAATGCGGAGCCGAGCGCTGAATCTCGCTACTCGCGAGCGCTTATGTGCGACCCTCGTCTGGATCGCGATCGCGCTGCTTCCTGTCGCGGCGCTGCGCCGGGAACCCGCGTGGCTGTTCGCGTCGCTCGCCGCGCTCGTCATCGTGGTTGTCGCCAACCTGGGTCTGTATGCCTTCTTCACTCGCTGCCGGGGGCTCGCGTTCGCGCTGGGAACCGTCCCGCTGCACGTGCTGTACTATGGCCTCACGGGGTGTTCGGTGCTGGCCGGGTGGGTACTGCACCAGATGGTCGGCGAGCCCCGGCCCGATCCGGTCGTGGAGGCGTACGCCGAGGTCGGGCTCGAGGTCTGGCCACCGGTCCCGCGCAGGCCGGGCGCGCCGTTCGTCGCGGGTTCACCGTTTCACCGAACCGAGTTGCGATCGCCAGCACTGGATCGCGGAGTGCCACATGTCGACCGGGCGTGACGTGATGGAGGAGAGCGTCCCTCGCGAGCTGGAGCTGGCATTCCTGCCCCTGCACAAGCGCGCATTCGGCGTGGCCGTGGGGACTGCGCTGGCGCTACTGATGCTCGTCATGACACTCGTGCCGCTCTGGCGTGATGTCGGCGACACGATCGGCCTGGGGCTGCTGGCGCAGTTCTTCCACGGCTACGACGTCTCGTGGACCGGCGCTCTCGTGGCCGCTGCGTGGGGATTCGCGGTGGGGTTCGCCAGCGGGTGGTTCGTAGCCTTCTGCCGGAACCTGGTGCTCGCTATCTCGCTGATTGCGATCCGCAGCCGCGCCGAGTTCGCGGCGACCCGGGACTTCCTCGACCATATCTGATCCGGTTGCAAACGAGACGGCCGCGCGACGCGGGCCCTGGATTCGGCGCGCGTTGACTTGGGAGCGAGGAGGCTCACGGGGCCAACGCACGCCGGACCTTCCCTTCCGCTCGCCACGCGAGCCTCGAGTGCGCAGCGCTACCAGCCGCCGCGTTGAAGCAGGACCACCGGGATGGTTCGCAGCAGGATGCGGATGTCGGCGAAGAGTGACTGGTGCTGGATGTACTCGAGGTCGTAACCGACCTTCGTGCGCACATCGTCTATGGTCACGTCGTAGGACTGATTCACCTGCGCCCACCCTGTGATCCCCGGCTTCGCCAGTTGACGGCAGGCATACTCCGGAATGGTGCGCCGCAACCACTGGAATATGCTCGGACGTTCCGGCCGCGGCCCCACGAGATTCATGTCGCCCCTCACGACGTTGAAGAGTTGCGGCAGTTCGTCGAGGCGGCCTCGCCGGAGGATCCGCCCCAGCGGTGTCACGCGTGTGTCATCTTCAGTCGCCCACACAATGCCGGTGCCCGTCTCCGCATCCGCGCGCATCGAACGAAACTTGTAGATCGTGAACACCTTTCCCCCAAGATCGTGGACGCGTCGGTCATAGCGTTGGGGCCCCCTGCGGGTGCGGCGCCTGTCGTGGCCAACCCGGATCTGCGTGTAGAGCACTGGGCCCGGAGACGCGTACCACACCGCGAGCCCGATCAGGAGCAGGAGCGGTGACAACAGCAACAAAATGACGCAGGACAGGACGACATTGAGCGCGCGGTTCAGACGTTCGGAGCGGGCCGGCGGCTCCAGTCGCCTGCGGACGTCAACCGGTGGCTGGCTCGCCGCAGCCGGCCCGATTCGTTCCGGCAGCGCGGCCGTGGCCGCCGAGAGCGACACGGAGGGCCGTGGTGATCTGATCGATGCCCCCGGGGACAGGCTCGGGTTGTCCGCGGGTCCGCGTACATGGGATTCCAAGATCCGGCGCCTCGTCGAAGTCGATGCGCGCGTATGCACCCCTCGTGCTAGGGGCCAAGGACCTACGGGCAAGTTGCAAATGTTGCGGAATCAACATCTTGTATCACCCTCCCCCGGATATGCCCTGAGTAGCGCGTGCCAATCGTGGCGCGCGCTCAACAGCCTCCGTCGCATCGCGCGAACGCTCTTGGTAGCGCAACGCTGCTTCCGAGCATCCACGGGGGCGCCCGCATCCATGCGAGCAAGGCGCCAAGCTTGCGGTCGTTGCCTCGGGAAGTCGCTTCCGCTCGATCACGTCACACGCCGGAGAGCATATGAGCACGACGAACGACCAGACGATGCGCGCCGTTCTCATGCGAATCGATGGTCGTGCCTGGGGCATCACGATGGGACTGCTGCTGGGGGGTGGACTGCTTGCAGCGACAAATATCCTGGTGCTGAAGGGTGGCGCGAACGTTGGCGCACACCTGCAGCTCCTCGCGGTCTACTTCCCGGGCTACCGCGTGACGTTCGCGGGGAGCCTGATCGGTTTCATCTACGCGTTCGTCCTGGGATACGCGCTGGGACGACTGATCGGCATCGTATACAATCGCTTCGCGTGAGCGTCAGCGGATAGGCAATACCGCCCTGACGGGCCGTCGATCGCCGCCAGGCGCGGCGACGGATCGCGAGCGCCTCAGCTCACGAATCCGACGATCAGCGTCACCAGTCCGATGCCAAACCCGATCGTCTGCAGAAGGGTGTGCCAGGGTAACTGTCGGCGTTGCGCGACGATGAACTCGTCACCGCTGCGCAGGCTGAGCGCATCGAGTGACATGCCGTCGGCGAGAGCAGTCCGCACGTCGCGCGCCGAGTACAGTGCCTCGCCTTCCCGAAGGATGCGTGACCGCTCCAGATCGATGTTGGTCGCGGGACCGCCGGCGACCATGAGCACGTCGCTGAGGAGCATGTCTGCGGGCACGTGATAATATCCCGGCCGTCCGACCTGGCCCATTACCGCGACGCGCAGCAGCGGTACAGCGGTGACCTCGGGGCGCTGCAGGTATCGCCCGAGCTGCGACTTGAGGTGCGACTCCAGTTCCGATCGCAGCACACCGCGGAGCCCGATCGGCGGGAGCGCCGGAAGGATCAGCTCCGGGCCGAGCCGGACCGTGAACGTATCCGTCATCGCCTGCTCCCCGGTCACCCTCAGCACAATGCGGTCGCCCACCGAGAGGTCGCCCTCGCTGAGGCGGCGGCGGAGCAGCCACGCCTCCGCACGTCGCCGCTCGCGTGCATCCGCCTCCAGCCGCGAATCGCCAGCAGCGCGCTCGGCGTCCGTCGCCTGCTGCTCCAGGGCCGCACGCGTTGCATAGGCGCCGCGCGGGTCAGTGCTGGGTGTCGCCTGCCCGCCGAGTCCGATCGGGATCGACAGGAAGAGCCAGGTCGCGACAACCGTCGCGAGTGCCGTAAAAGCGAAGTGAGGCGTGCGCGGAGAATGACAGGTGCGGAGGCGTCTGGATCGCATGAGCTACGCTACCTCAGAGTCCATGGGTAACGCCGACGGTGCCGGGCTCATCACCGGCGTGCACGGCCGCCAGCTCGTCCTCGACAGCATAGCCGTCGAGGTAGGAGTAGTATTTGTACGCACCCGTGGGCCTCACGTCATTGAGGATTGCGCCCACGACCCGGATGGGCAGTCGATCGACCACCTCGAGCTTCGCCTGTGCCATCTTGCGATCGGTCTCCCCGGATCGCACTACGAGCACCATGTTCTCGGCGACCGAGCCGAGGGCGAACGGATCGATGCTGGCACCCAGCGGCGGGGTGTCAATGATGATGACGTGGAAGCGGTTGCGGAGCGTGGCCATGAGCCGCGTCAGTCCACTCGCCATCAGTAACTCGGGCGCACGCCGGGAGCGGGTGCCGCTCGCGAGGATCGTGAGGTTTCCGTGCTGTGTGGGCTGCAGAACGGACGCCAGCGTCGTCTCGCCCGCGAGGAGGTCGCACAGTCCGGGGCGGCGCTCGGCACCGAACATCGAGTGCAGAGTGCCTCGGCGCAGATCACCATCGACTACGAGCGTCGAATAGCCCATTTCGGCGAACGACAGCGCGAGATTGGCGCTCACGAGCGACTTGCCATCCCCGACGCCCGGACTGGATACGGCAAAGTGCAGGGGATGGCGTCCACCGAGTGCGTGAAACAGCGAGAGCCGGATGGAACGGAACGCCTCGACGACCTGTGACGCTTCCTGGATGTTCAGGCTGGCAGAGCGCCGGGTCGAAAGCGTCGGGATCGCGCCCAGGATGTTGAGTCCCATCTCGCGCGTCACCTGCTCGGGATACCGCAGGCGGGGATCGATGCGGTCGAGCAGGAGCGTGAGCAGAATGGCGAGCCCGAGTCCGGCAGCCGTGCAGACGAGAATAAGGCGCGGCGCCGTGTTGCTGCTGGGCAGTTGTGGCGGGGCAGCGCCGTCAAGGATGCTCACGTCGGCCAGAGAGCTGGCTTCCGCGAGCCGGGCTTCCTCATAGCGGTTCTTCAGGATCGTGTAAAGGTTCTCCCGCACTGCGACGTTGCGCTTGAGACGCTGCTCCTCGATCGTGCGCGACGGGATCTGCTGGAGCTCGCGCGACGTGCCCGCGAGCCGCTGCGTGAGATCGTTCTCGCGCTCGCGCAGTTGGAGGACGAGGGCGCGCATGAGCGGCAGCACGACCTCGGTGCGGAGTGCGCGAAGCACGTCCCGCGCCTCGCGCACAGACGGATGCTCATCGGTGTAGACCGTCCGCATCGAGCGGAGGGCCGCTTCCTTGGCAGTGTAGTCGTTCAGCGCCGTCCGCAGCTCTGCTCCATACGTCTGCACGGAGGGGATACCCCAGGCAGCATTGAGGTCACCGCCCGAGGTCATGGCCGATGCAACGAGGCGCTGGAGCGCGGCGAGGTCACGCTGCGTGCGATCGAGATCGATGCGCTGCTCGAAGAAGCTGCTGAACACGGGGTCGCGGGTCAGCTCGACGCCCGAAGCCAGAGCCGTGCCCTCGGACGGCAGCGTGATCGTGCTGACGCGGAAGGTCTCGTACTCGATCTCCGCGGCCTGCAGCTCCCGTGATGCGTAGTCGAGCTGCTCGCGGAGAATCGCGGCATTCTCTACAAGGCTCTGCTTCTTCAACTGCGCGGCAGTATGGACGAACTCCGCCAGCAGCGTGTTCAGCGTGCGCGCCGCCGTCGCCGGCTCACTTCCGCGGAGCGTGACGTTGAGCAGATTGGTACGATCGCTGCCGGAGATGTCAATGTGCGCGCGCAAGTCGATCGAGGCGCCTCGAATCGTCGTCACGTGGAACGGGATCGAGCGCGAGCTGTCGAGCGACTCCTCCGTCGGTGCCCAGAGGAATCCCAGTCGACGGCCGATGGAGTCTCCCACCGCTCCCGAATCTGCGAGTGCCCCGCCATCGGTGAGCAGCGAGTAGCGAGTGCCCGCAACGATCAGCTCGTAGCCGCCGGGCCGCACCTGGTCCGCGAGGGTGAAGCCGAGGAAGATCCCTGTGTCCGGGGCGTTGGACGGCGTGAGGAACAGTCTCTCCTGCTGGACCACCCTGTCGAGAACCGCGAAGCTGCGGAGCAGCTCCGGCCAGGCACGAATCGAAAGAATCTCCGCTGCGCGGATCGGTCCACGATCGGGGCCCTGTGGACCGTCCGAGATCCACACGGTCCCGACGGCCTGATACTCGGGGTCGATGAACCGCGTACCCAGAAACCCGGCGCCTGCGCCCGCCAGCGTGAGCAGGGCGATCAACCACTTGTGCCGAAGCAATGCGCCAAGATAGCGAGCCCACGGCACGTTCTCGCCCGGGGGATTCTCGCCACGCCGCGGCTGCACCGGCGGCATCAGACTGGCGGTGGAAGATATGCCAAACGAGGCGGGAACAGGCAGATGCGAATCGGGAGGCATGCGTCCGCGTTCGGGTTTCAGGCGAGGGCGGTACTGCAAGCGTGGTTCGAGCACGTCCGCGAGCGGCGCGATTACGCAATATCAAGCCCACGGGTTGGCCGTGACGCGGCCGCCGGAAGCCATGCGTCGGCGCGATGCGACTGTTGCACGCGTTCGACACCGCGTGTGGTATGTCAGGCACACGGTCTGTGGACCGGATCCGACACGACGCTTGACAATTCCACAACTGCACCGAACTTGGGCGCTGCCTCGCATCTCGCAAACGGGTAGTGTGCTCCGGGCCGGCCATGGACGCGCGACCTGCATGCACCTTCCATGCATCTTCAGCGTGAGTCGATGACAATGCACGTGAAGGGACAATGCGCGTGAAGACAGTGATCCTGTGTGGCGGCCAGGGCACGCGCATCCGCGACGTCGCGGACGATATCCCGAAGCCGATGATCCGCATTGGCTCGCTGCCGATCCTGTGGCATATCATGCAGATGTACGCGCAGTCGGGGATTGGCGATTTCGTGCTGTGCCTGGGGTACAAGGGCTGGTCGATCAAGGAATTCTTTCTGAACTATCGGGCGTTCTCGTCCGACCTGTCGGTCACCCTCGGTCCGCGGCATACGATCGAGTTTCACGATGGGCTACCGGAGTCCTGGCGTGTCACGCTGGTGGAGACTGGTGAGCGCACGCAGACGGGAGGCCGGATCCGCCGCGTGGCGAAGTATCTGCGCGAGTGCGAGTTGTTCTGCATCACGTACGGTGATGGCGTCGCCGACATCGACATCGCCGGGCTGCTCGAGTTCCACCGCGCGCACGGTCGCATCGGCACCGTTACGGGCGTCCGCCCCCCGGGTCGCTTCGGCGTCATGGGGACGGAAGGCGTGCGGGGGGTGGCGCTCGTGCGTGACTTCGAGGAAAAGCCGCAGACCACACAGGGATGGATCAATGGAGGCTTCTTCGTCTTCGACCAGCGCCTTTGGGATTTCCTCCCGGAGGGCGATGACGAACTGATCTTCGAGCAGCAGCCGCTCGCCAGCCTTGCCGCAGCCGGCGAGCTCGTGATGTACGAGCACCGCGGCTTCTGGCAGCCGATGGACACATACCGGGAGTGGCGCCTTCTCAACGATCTCTGGACCTCGGGACGCGCCCCATGGAAGCGCCCCTGATGTTCCGCGGGGCGTTTGCAGGTGCGCCCGTTCTCGTGACGGGTCATACCGGGTTCAAGGGCGCCTGGCTTGCCCTCTGGCTCGCGCGGCTCGGCGCCCGCGTGATGGGGCTCGCGCTCGATCCGCCGACGACTCCGAACCTGTTCTCCCGCGCCGCCGTCGACGATATCGTCGAGCACCATCACGGCGATATCCGCGATGTCGCGCTGGTGCAGGCGCTGCTCGAGCAGCATCAGCCGGCGTTCGTGTTCCACCTCGCTGCGAGCACGCTTGTCAGGAAGTCGTACGCGGCGCCGATCGAGACGTTTGACAACAACGTGATCGGAACCGTGTCCGTGCTCGAGGCCGTCCGTCGCAGCGGTATATCAGCGGTTGTCATCATCGCGTCGACCGACAAGTGCTATGAAAATCGCGAGTGGGATTACGGGTACCGGGAAACCGACCGGCTCGGGGGCCACGATCCCTACAGTGCGAGCAAGGCGGCAATGGAGATTGCCGTGGACTCCTTCCGCCGCTCCTTCTTCCCGACGCCGGCGATTGCGTCGCACGGCGTGCGCATCGCGACTGTGCGCGCGGGAAACGTGATAGGCGGCGGGGACTGGGCGGTTGATCGCATCGTGCCGGATGCCGTCCGCGCGTTCGCGCGGGGCGAGGTACTCGGCGTGCGAAACCCCCGCACGGTGCGCCCGTGGCAGCACGTCCTCGAGCCGCTCTCCGGATATCTGTGGCTGGCAGCTCTGACGGCGGAGTCGAATGACGGAGCACTGTGCGGCGCGTGGAACTTCGGCCCCGGGCCGGAGCAGAACCGGACGGTCGCTGAGCTCGCCGACGCGCTCGTCCATGAATGGCGCGAAGGCTCATGGCGCGAGATGCGCGAGGAGGACGGCCCGCACGAAGCGCGAACACTCCGACTCTCGATCGAGAAGGCGGTCGCGCATCTCGACTGGCAGTTGGTCTGGGATTTCGGCACGACCGTGAAGCAGACCGTGCGCTGGTATCAGCGCTGTCTGCAGACGCCGGACGACGCGTTGGTCGCCCGCACCTGCTGCGAAGAGGATATCGCGCTGTATGAAGAGGACGCACGCGCACGGGGCCGCGCTTGGGCGAGCTGAGCGATCTGGCCGGGCGCCGGGTGCTGGTAACGGGTGGATCGGGGTTCATCGGCGCGCGCGTGGTGGCCCTGGGCGTCGCTCGCGGCGCCCAGGTGACAGCGGTGTCGAGGGAAGGTGCCGCAGTGCCGGGCGCGCGCTCCCTGGCCGTCGACCTTCGTGATGCGGATGCCGTGGCAAGGGCGGTGCGCCTCGCTGCGCCAGCCGCGATCCTGCACCTGGCCGCGGCCGGCGTGTGCGGTGACGCGCTGCCACTGAGCGAACTGGTACGAGTGAACGTGCTGGGCCTCGCCAATCTGCTCGATGCCGCACGGGACCTTGTGCCGGGGCCCGACATCGTGATCTCGGGTTCGGGTGCCGAGTACGCGCCGCAGGATCGGCCCATCTCCGAGGCTGATCCCGTGGCGCCGGTGACGGCGTACGGGATCGCAAAGAGCGCGGCGTCGCTCTGCGCAGCCTGGTACGCGAGCGCCATGCCGGTGACGATCCTGCGCTTCTTCAACGTCTACGGCGAAGGGGAGTCGCGTACGCGCCTCATCCCGACGATCGTCCGCGACACGGTCGCGCAGCGTCCCGTGAGGCTCACGTCGGGTGAACAACTTCGCGACTTCGTGCACGTCGACGATGCCGCAACCTGCATGTGGCGCGCGCTCGAACGCCCGGCCGCCGCCGGTAGCCTGCGCGTGCTCAACGTCGGATCGGGCGCGCCCGTGCGCCTGCGCGCGTTCGTCGAGGCCGTCCTCCGGATCCTGCGCGACGCCGGGCACGAGCCGCAGGTCGTCTTCGGCGCGCGACCTCTCCGGCCCGGCGAGGCGATGACCTATGTCGCGGATACCGCGCGCGTTCGCAGGGCGCTCGCATGGACTCCGACAATCGCGATGGACGATGGCCTCCGGCGAGCGGTCGAGAGCCTGCTGTGACATGCGATCCCCGGCCGCCTGCCGATCCGTTCGGCGAGCACGCGCGGAGCGGCGCGGACAGCGAATCGATCGCCATGGCCAGCCGGCGCATCGACCGCTGCCGGTCGTGCGGCGGGAGGCGTCTGCACGAATTCCTTGACCTGGGTCGCACGCCGCTCGCGAACGCGCTCCGCCAGCGCGGCGATCTGGTCAGGCCAGAGCCCCGATTCCCGCTCGTCGCGGCACTGTGCGTCGACTGCACGCTGGTGCAGATCACGGAGACCGTACACCCGACGATACTTTTTCGAGAGTACATGTACGCCTCGTCGTACTCGGAAACAGTGCTTCACCATGCCGCTGCCATCTGCGAAGAACTCCGCGTGTCGCGTAGCCTCGACCGTGGCAGCTTCGTGATTGAAATTGCGAGCAACGACGGTTATCTCCTGCAGTACTTCATGGACGCCGGGATCCCCGTGCTCGGCATCGAGCCGGCCCGCAACATCGCGCAGTTGGCGCAGGCGCGCGGCGTACCCACGCGGCCGGACTTCTTCTCACGTGAACTTGCAGGGCAACTCGTACGCGAAGGGCTCGCGGCCGACGTGATCCTCGCCAACAACGTGCTGGCACACGTTGCCGACCTCAACGGGTTCGTCGCGGGGGTCGCCGCGCTGCTGCGGCCGGATGGAATCGCGCGCTTCGAGTTTCCGTACGTCGGGGACCTGCTAGCGAATCTCGAGTTCGATACGATTTATCACGAGCATCTGTGCTACTTCTCCGCGGGCGCCATCGACGCACTGCTCCGGCGGCACGGACTCGTGTTCACC
>JBOHTO010000191.1:0-3288 GCA_050733695.1 Gemmatimonadaceae bacterium
GTCGAGTACACGGTGCGCGGCGTCGACGCGCTCAAGGCCGTCGACTACCTCAAGAACGCTTCCCGTATCTTCCTCGCCGCGGGCGCCCGCGAGGTCTGGGTCCCCGACATCCACGGCACCGTCGTGCGCAACGAAGCCGACGTCGAGTCGCTGATCACGCCGCGCTCCGTCCAGCCGAACGCGCAGTTCTGCGCCGGCAGCCACTTGCTCGGCACCGCGCCGCTCGGCTCGAATCCTGCCGATGCGTTCGCCGGACCGATGGGCGAGGCGCATCGCCTCGCCGGCCTCTACGTGGCGGACGGCGCCGCCGTGCCGACGACCGTGTCCGTCGACCCGTCGATAACGATCATGGGAGTGGCGAGGCATATCGCGCAGGGGATGCATGAGCGGGACGGGAGGGCGGGGGGGTGAGGGGGAATCAGGGAATCAGGGAATCAGGGAGGCCGTCCCTCAAAGTGAACGAGAGCGAGACAGGATCTGATGCATCGAATCGCACGTAGCACGGGGGAAACACGTTCGAGCTCGGATTCGGAGGCCTGCGGAACTCATTGCGGTCATCGATCCGGGTTCGCTATGCCCGCTGTGCCGCCGGCAGCCAGCCGGACCTCCACAGCTTCAATAGGTCGTGCGTGAGG
Source organism: Gemmatimonadaceae bacterium (assembly GCA_050733695.1). Classification (GTDB taxonomy): domain Bacteria; phylum Gemmatimonadota; class Gemmatimonadetes; order Gemmatimonadales; family Gemmatimonadaceae; genus JBOHTO01. The sequence continues at coordinate 636 of JBOHTO010000191.1, forward strand.
CACCACAGGGACCATTCACCCTGGACTTTCTCATGACCGCGCAGCAGGAATCGGTTGAGGCCTCGACCTTCCATCTGGCCGAAGACCGGTTCAACGGAAGAGCAGCGCTGCCGATACGCCTCCTGACCTCGCTTGGTACGGAGCTTCCGCTCCATGCGCTCTCGGGGCGAAATATCCTTGGGAATGCGGCCCTTCGGCGGACCCTTCTCACGCAGTGCCTTGCGCTGCTTCGAGTCCTTGGTCGTGGCGATGAATAGCTCGGTGACTTCGTCTTCGAGAGCGGCGTTCGCGTCACTCCAGTACCCGGCGTCCGCCACGCACTGTTCGGGACGCTGTCCCGCCTGCTTCTCACAGCACTCGAGCATCGGCCCCAGCTGCTCGAAATCCACCTCGTCCTGCGTTAGCGCATGCGCTACGATGACCTGGCTCTCGCAATCGACCATCGCCTGCCCGTTATAGCCCTGCACCCAGCCCCTGCGGGTCTTCATGATCCGGCTGTCCGGATCGGTCGTGTTCGCCTGCTTGTCAGGATTCACCATCTCTTCGGGCGCTCGCGGCTTGGGGCCACGCTTCTTTCTGCCCATACGCCGCTCGTCCTCCTCTCGATCGCGTATCCGCTCCGCCTGCTTGGAGCGAGCCTCTTCGGCTTGCTCGTCGAGGCGCGCTTGCGCCTCACGCAGGCGTTGCAGTCGCTCCGCTCGCGTGCGCAGCCCCTCGGGGAGTTCATCGCCTCGCCGATCCGGCCCGTAGCGCTCATCCTCTTCCGCGTCTATGCGCTCGGCTTCCTCAAGCATCCGCTTGACTTCTCGAACGAGCGCTTCTCTGGTGCGGTTCCGCTCGATCGAGGCGTTACCGGCCACCCTGCGCCCGTCCAGCGCGACACGGCCGAGCTTCACCAGGCCCGCCTCCTTACACAGTTCCAGCACATCCGGAAACAACAACTCGAGCGCCTTCAGGTGCTCCTTGCGAAAATCAGAGATCGTCCGAAAATCCGGCCGCTGATTCGCCGCCAGGTAACGCAGCGAAATGTCCTGCTCCAGCGCCGCGGCGATCTTGCGCGCGCTCCGCACGCCCACGCAGTTCGCGTAGATCAGCACCTTCACCATCATGCACGGGTGATAGGAGGCTCGACCCCAGCCATCCGATCGATACTTCCCGTAGATCGGCGCCAGCCGTCCCGCCGTATCCAGCTGATCCACGACATCCGAGACGAAGCGGGCCAAGCTGTCCTCCTCCACCCATTCAGACAGCGACGGCGGCAGCAGCAGAAGCTGATCCTGCTCGTACGGAAGGAAGTTGTAGCTCATCTCTCCACCAGATTGCGGGGTGTGCATCACCTCACCCCTTCAACTTACCTTTCCCCCTTCGGAGGCACCATCCCTCTCAGGGTTTGTCGGACAGCCTCCCTGATTCCTTGATTCCTTGATTCTTGGTTCCCGCTTCCCCTATTCCGCCCGCAACGCAATCATCGGATCCACCTTCGTCGCGCGCCGGGCCGGCACGTAGCTGGCCAACAGAGCGACGGCGAGCAGGATCAGTGGCACGGCCATGAACGTCACGGCGTCGGTCGCCCCAACGCCGTAGAGCAGGCTCGCGAGCAGACGGCTCGTGGCGAACGCCGCCGCGATACCGATGGCGAGGCCGGCCAGCGCGAGCGTGAGACCCTGACGCACCATCAGGCCGAGCACGTTGTTCGAGCCCGCGCCGAGCGCGAGCCTGATGCCGATCTCCTTCGTCCTCTGAGCGGCGAGGTAGGAGATCACGCCGTAGATGCCCAGCGTCGCCACGAGCAGCGCCGTGACGCCGAACGCGATCAGCAGGAACAGCGTGAAACGGCGGTCCGAGAGCGAGGCCGACGCCACCTCGTCGAGCGTTTGGAAGCGGAGTGGCACTTCGGGATTCAGCTCCCGGACGATGCGACGCGCCGACGAGGTCAGCGTCGCGGGATCGGCGCTTCCCCGCATGACCACGTGATAGCGGAACGTCGTGCGCGGGCGCTGCCGCGAGTACCCGTAGAACGTCGGGCGCGGCTCGGCCTCGAGACTCGCTTCCCGGACGTCGCCCACGATCCCGACGATCGTGAAGGGGCGCAGGTCGCCGTCCATGTTGCCGTACTCGATGAGCTTGCCGATCGCGTCCCCATCCGGCCAGCGCGTCTCGGCGAGCGACTGACTGATCACGGCGACGTGCGGCGCGTCGGGGCCATCGCGCTCCTCGAACAGCCTGCCCCGGATGAGCGGGATCCCCATCGTGCGGAAGTAGCCGTCGCTCGCGATGCGGAATTCGGCGCTGCCGCTACGCTCGGGACTGTCGAACAGACGATCCAGCCGTTCGGCCAACGCGGCATTGGCCATCAGTTCCTGGTAGGTCTCGATGCCCTCGAGTCCCTCGGCGCTGTTCAGGATCGCGAAGGTGCCGTTGGAGCCACCCTCATCGCTCAGGGGCAGCGCGCTTACGCCGCCCGCAGCCTCGACGCCGGGCAACGCGCGAACCCGATCGAGCACCCTCTCGTGGAAGATGCGCACCCGCGTCTCGACCTCCTCGCCGCCGGCGTAGGGCACCCAGAGATCCATGACCACGGTGTTCTCGGTGTTGAAGCCCGGATCGACCGAGAGCACCTCGAGGAAGCTGCGCGCGAGCAGGCCGGCACCGA
>JBOHTO010000192.1:0-8987 GCA_050733695.1 Gemmatimonadaceae bacterium
GCCACCACCGCCACCACCGCCACCACGTTCCTGGGGTGGTGCCTGCGTCGCCGGTGCCGTCGCTCCGGCACCAGTCGAAGCGCCAGTCGAAGCGCCGGTCGAAGCACCCGTGTCTGGTCCCGTGCTCTCTCTATCTGCCATGTTCAGAACTCCAGCCCACCCTCGCGGGCGCCGTCGGCCACCGCCTTCACGCGGCCGTGATACCTGTACCCTGCGCGGTCGAAGACAACCCGCGTGATCCCCATCTCCTTCGCCTTGGCGGCGAGCCTCTTGCCGACCTCGGCCGACTTCTCCGTCTTCTTCCCCTCGAGCGACTGATCGGAGACAGTCATCAGTGTCCTGTTCCTGTCGTCGTCCACGAGCTGTGCGTAGATATGCTTGAGCGAACGGTGGACGACGAGCCGCGGACGCTCCCCGCTACCTTCCACCTTCTTTCTTACACGGAGGTGCCGGCGATAGCGACGTTCCGCCCTGGTCTTCGGATTCCGGATCTTGCGCATTACTTGCCCCCCGCCTTGCCGGCTTTGCGACGCACCTGCTCGCCAACGTACTTGATACCCTTGCCCTTGTAGGGTTCGGGCGGGCGCAACCCGCGGATCTCGGCCGCTACCTGGCCCACGACCTCCTTGTCCGCGCCATCGACGACGATCTGCGTCGGCTGAGGTGCTGTCAGCTTGATCCCCTTCGGCGCCGTGTACTTGATGGGGTGCGAGAAGCCGAGCGCGAGCTGCAGCCCATAGGGTCGCGTCTCCGCCTTGTACCCGACTCCGATGATGTCGAGCTGCTTCTGAAAGCCACGCGTGACACCTTCCACCATGTTCGCTACCAGCGTCCGACTCAGGCCGTGCAGCGCGCGGTGGCGCGGCTCATCGCTCGGGCGGCTCACCAGCAGCTCATCGTTCTCAATGGCGACCTTCATTTCCCGGTGCAGCGTGCGCTGGAGCTCTCCCTTCGGCCCTTTCACCTTCACCAGGTTCTTCTCGACGGTCACGGTCACGCCCTTGGGGACCACGACTGGCCTCTTTCCGATTCGCGACATGTGGCCTCCCGCCTACCAGACGACGGCGAGCAGTTCGCCGCCGGTGCGCGCCTGCCGGGCCTGACGGTCCGTCATCAACCCCTGTGACGTGCTGAGGATGGCAACGCCCAGGCCATTGCGAATGCGCGGAATCTCCGAGACCCCCACATACTTGCGCAGCCCGGGTGTGGACACGCGCTTGAGTTCGCGAATGACCGGTTGCCCGCCCTGCGCGTAGCGCAGCACGACTCTCAACGTCGTGCGCCCCGTGCCCGGCTTCTCCGAGTCGAGGGTGCGGTAGTCCTGGATGAAGTTGCTCTCCTTGAGGACCCGCGCGATTTCGATCTTCAGTTTCGACGACGGCATGTCCACGCGACGGTGCTTCGATCCGCAGGCATTGCGGATCCGCGTGAGCATGTCGGCGACCGGATCAGTCATGCTCATATGCTCTTCTCTCTCCTATCGTATCCCGCCGGGACGTGTAGGAATGGAAAGGGTGACAGCGAAACAGCGTCATCCCCAGGCTGGCGCAGGCGACGGCTCACCAGCTCGCCTTGCGCACGCCGGGTACGAATCCGTTGAGCGAGAGCTCGCGGAAACATATCCGGCACACGCCGAACTTGCGCAGGAATGCGCGCGAGCGCCCGCATCGCTGACAGCGATTGTGCTGCCGGACTGCGAACTTCGGCTTGCGCCTGGACTTCTCGATCATGGCCTTTCGAGCCATAAGATACGCTCTCTATCCCTGGGTCTGTGCATGCACGGGACTGGAGTCCCCTGCCTGGACGATCACCGGCTTGTCATCCGCTCGGAACGGCATGCCGAGCTCCCTGAGGAGCGCGAAGGCCTGGTCGTCCCTGTTCGTCGTTGTGACGAAGGTGACGTCCATGCCATGGATCTGCTCGACCAGATCGTAGTTGATCTCCGGGAAGATCATCTGCTCCTTGACGCCGAGCGAGTAGTTGCCACGCCCGTCGAAGGCGCGCGTGTTGAGCCCGCGGAAGTCGCGGATGCGCGGGATCGCCACGGAGATGAAGCGGTCGAGAAACTCCCACATCCGGGCACCGCGCAGCGTGACGGCCGCGCCGATCTCCTGCCCCTGGCGCAGCCCGAAGTTCGCGATCGATTTCCTGGCGCGCCTGCGCACAGGGCGCTGCCCCGTGATTATTCCCAGCTCGTTCACGACCGCGTCCAGCGCCTTCGGCTGCTTGATCGCCTCGCCCATGCCCACGTTGATCACGATCTTCTCGAGCGTCGGTATCTCGTGCGCGTTGCGCAGCCCGAACTGCGACTGCAGCTTCGGCCGAACCGTTTCGCGATAGTAGGCCTTGAGGCGCGGGGCCGGCGCCGGCGTTCCGACACCGGCGTGCTCCGCCGGCACCGGCGCTGCCTGGGCGCCGCCCTTCCCTTTCTTCCTTTCCTTCTTTTCTTCCGACCTATCCTGGGTCTTCTCTTTCGTCGCCATCTCTCAGTCCTCGGTTCAGCGAACCCGCGGGATCGCGTCCCCGCTCCTGGTGCTTATGCGCTCCTTTGTGCCGTCCGCATCGATCCGCGCGCGCACGCGGGTCGGCTCACCCGACTTCGGGTCGAGCAGCATGACGTTGGACACATGCAGCGGAGCCGGAAAGTCTATGATTCCGCTCTGCTCGTCGGCCCGTCGCGCCTTTCTGTGGCGCTTCACGACGTTCACGCCCTCGATGACCACGCGCCCCGTCTTCGGGTGTACCCGGATCACCTTGCCTTCCTTTCCCTTCTCGTTCCCGCGCATCACCCGGACCGTATCGCCCTTTGCGACCGGCATCTTCATGCGCATGGCATTCACGATGTGCCGCGTGCGGTTCTTCTCGCCCCGCGTCTTGCGATGCGTCAGCACTCGCATGTTACAGCACCTCCGGCGCGAGCGAGACGATCTTCATGTACCGCTTCTCGCGCAGCTCACGGGCAACCGGTCCGAAGATGCGTGTAGCCCTCGGCTCCCCCGTCTCGTTGATTATGACGACGGCATTCTCGTCGAACCGGATGTAGCTCCCGTCCTTGCGCCGCGTCTCCTTTGCCGTGCGCACGACAACCGCGCGCGCGACCTCGGACTTCTTCACCGTTCCGTTGGGCAGTGCATCCTTGACAGTGACGATCACCACGTCACCCAGCCCGGCGTAGCGCCGCCGGGTGCCGCCGAGTACGCGAATCACCAGCGCTTTCTTCGCACCCGAATTGTCGGCGACCTTAACCACCGATTCCTGCTGGATCATGGCGGGTCTCCCTTAGCGCGCGCGTTCGACTATCTCGACCACACGCCACCGCTTGTCCTTTGACAGCGGCCGGGTCTCCATGATGCGCACGGTGTCGCCGGCCTTCGCCGAGTTCTCCGCATCGTGCGCCTTAATCCGCTTGGTGCGCGTCACCATCTTCCCGTATACCGGGTGAGGCACCCGCCGCTCCAGAGCGACCACAACCGTCTTCTGCATCCTGTCGCTCACGACCAGCCCGACGCGGGTCTTTCGCCCCGCGCGCGGTGTCGCACCCGTCTGCTGATTCAGTTCAGCCATCTCTATTTCGCTCCTCGCCGGGCGCTCTTCGCACCGCGGCTGTCACCCTTGCGGGCGGAAGTTGCCGCCTTGCGCGACTCATCAGCACCGGCCTCGCCTCCAGCGCCGGGACGGCGAACACCGAGCGCACGTTCGCGCGCGATCGTCTGCAGCCGGGCGATGTCCTTCCTAAGCACGCGCAGCCGGAGCGGATCCTCCAGCGTAGCGGTCGCGCTCCGGAATTTCAGGCGGAAGCGCTCTTCCTCCAGCTCGCCGATGCGAGCCCTGATCTCCGGATCCGTCATCTCACGGATTTCCTCAGCCAGCATCTGTATGCGCCTCCTCTCGAACCACGAACCTGCTCTTCACTCCGAGCTTTGCGGCAGCCAGTGCCATCGCCTTCTCGGCGATCTCGCGCGAAACGCCCTCTAGCTCGAACATCATCCGGCCCGGCTTGACCACGGCGACCCACCCTTCGGGTGATCCCTTTCCCTTCCCCATACGCGTCTCGGCCGGCTTCTTCGTGATCGGCTTGTCGGGGAAGATGCGGATCCAGACCTTGCCGCCGCGCTTGATGTGGCGCGTCAGCGCCACGCGCGCTGCTTCGATCTGCCGGTTGGATACCCAGCCGGGCTCCAGCGCCTGCAGTCCGAAATGGCCGAACGACACGACGTTGCCACGAGTCGCCAACCCCTTCGTGCGACCCTTGAACATCTTGCGGAACTTCACCCGCTTGGGACTGAGCATTCCGTCGCCCCCCCTCAGGAACCGGTCGAGTAGGTCTTGCCGCGTCGATCCTCGACGAGTTCGCCCTTGAAGATCCACACCTTCACACCGATGGTGCCGAAGGTGGTCTTCGCGGTCGAAGTCGCGTAGTCGATGTCGGCACGCAGCGTATGCAGCGGAACGCGACCCTCATGGTAGCCCTCCACGCGTGCGATCTCCGCTCCGCCAAGTCGGCCGCCACACTTGATCTTGATTCCGTGAGCGCCCATGCGCATCGAGCTCTGCACGGCCCGCTTCATGGCGCGGCGAAAGGAGATACGCTGGGCGAGCTGGTGTGCGATGTTGTCGGCGACGAGTTGCGAACTCAGCTCCGGGCGCTTGATCTCCTCGACGTTGATCCCCACATCCTTGCCCGAGAGCTGGGTCAGTTCATCGCGCAGCTTGTCCACCTCAGCGCCCTTCTTGCCGATCACCACGCCCGGACGCCCGGTGTGCAGGGTGACGACCACCTTGCCGGGCTTGCGCTCGATCACGATGTCGGCGATCGCCGCGTGTCCGAGGCGCGCCTTGAGATAGCGCCGCAGCAGCTCGTCTTCCTTGAGCAGCGCCGGAAAATCACGGTTCGCGTACCAGCGCGAACGCCACTGCTTCGAGATGCCGAGTCGAAACCCGATCGGATTGGTCTTCTGTCCCATTAGCGTCCCCTATCCCCCTTTTCGGCCACCACGATCTCCACGTGGCTTGTCCGCTTGAGCATCGGGGTCGCACGGCCCATCGCAGCCGGCGTGAAGCGCTTGAGCTTCGGCCCCTCGTTGATCACGGCGTACTTCACGTACAGCGAATCGACATCCAGCGACTCGTTCGACTCGCGGGCATGGAACTCGGCGTTCGCAACGGCCGACTTCACCACCTTCTCGATCTGCTTCGCGGCGTGCTTCTTCGAGAACGCCAGCAGCGCGAGCGCCTCGTTCACCGATCTGCCACGAATCTGATCGACGACCAGTCGCATCTTGTACGGCGACTGCCGCGTCGTCCGCTGAATGGCGCGTGCCTCGGCCATGGCTTACCTGCCTCCCCCGCCCCGCTGCGGCGGCGCGCCGCCGGGAGCCGGAACCTTCTTGTCCGCCTTGTTCGTTCCACTGTGACCACGGAAGAGCCGCGTCGGGGCGAACTCGCCCAGCTTGTGCCCCACCATGTTCTCCGTCACGTAGACGGGAATGAATTTGTTGCCGTTGTGAACGGCGAAAGTGTGGCCGACGAAGTCGGGAATCACCGTGCTCGCGCGCGACCAGGTCTTTATCACCTTCTTCTCGTTCCGGCTGTTCATCGCCGCCAGCTTGGCCAGCAGCGACTCATGAACGAACGGGCCCTTCCTGACACTTCTCGCCATGTTTAACGACTCTCTGGTCTCAATGTGTCGCTACTGGTGCCGCTACTGCGTTGCCTTTCCACGCTTGCGCCCGCGCACGATGAACTTCTGCGAGGCCTTCTTCCTGTTCCGCGTCTTGGTTCCTTCCTTCTTGCCCCACGGACTCACCACGTTCCGCCCGCCACGCGTGCGGCCGCCGAGCGGATGATCAACCGGGTTCATCACCTCGCCGCGAACCTTGGGACGCCTTCCCATCCAGCGCGTCTTCCCGGCCTTGCCCCATGACTGCAGCTCATGCTCCGCGTTGCCCACCTCGCCAATTGTCGCGAGACAGCGTCCGAAGACGAGCCGCATCTCGCTGCTCGCGAGCCGTAGCGTCACGTACTCGCCCTCCTTCGCGACGACCTGCGCCGAGGTCCCGGCAGAACGACAGAGCTGACCGCCCTTGCCGGCCTTGAGCTCGATGTTGTGCACCGCCGTACCCAGCGGCACCTCGCGCAGCGGCAGTGCGTTTCCGGTTCGCACATCGGCGCCCGGTCCGGCGTTGACGCTGTCACCCACGGACAGCCCCCTGGGATGCAGGATGTAGCGTTTCTCCCCGTCCTCGTACTCCACCAGCGCGATGCGCGCCGAGCGATTGGGATCGTACTCGATCTCGCGCACAACGGCGGGGATCCCGCTCCTGTTGCGCTTGAAGTCGACGATGCGGTATCTGCGCTTATGCCCCCCGCCACGGCGGCGCATGGAGATGTGGCCGTGGTTGTCGCGTCCGCCCGACTTCGTGATCGGCGAGGTGAGCGACTTCTCGGGCGTGCTCCGCGTGATCTCGGCAAAATCCGAGACCGAGCGGAATCGCGAGCTCTTCGTGACCGGCTTGAATTGGCGAATGCCCATGACTCCCTATCCTTCGAAGATCTCGTCGATCGAATCGCCCTCTCGGAGCGTCACGATCGCCTTCTTCCACTGCGGACGGCGGCCGGCGGTCTTGCCCATCCGGCGCTCCTTTCCGCGCTGATTCGACGTCCAGACACCCGTCACCCGCACTCCGAAGAGCTGCTCGATCGCATGGCGGATTGCCGGCTTCGTGGCACCAGGGTGGACCTCGAAGGTGTACTCCCCGCGCTCCTGGTACGCCACGGAGCTCTTCTCGGTGACGATCGGTCGAACGATCGTGCGATGCAGCACTGGCATTGACTATTTCCCTCCGCCCTTCTTGCGCGGCTTCGCCGGGGCACGCTTGCGCTTCGCAGCACTCTTCTTCGACGCTGCCTTCCTGGTCGTCGATGCCTTGCTGGATGTCTTCTTCTTCGCAGCACGCTTCCGGGTCGCGGCCTTCTTCTTCGCCGTGCCACCGCGGCGCGACGGTGCGGACGATCCGCGCTTCGCTGCCGAAGCGCGCTTCTTCTTCGCCGGCTTGCGCGCCGACTCCCGCTTGCCGTCGTCGCCAGTCTCGTCATCCGCACTCTTCACACGCTTCCGGCGCCTGCGCGACCGGGCCGGCGATTCGGCTGCCTCCTTCTCCTCCACCGGTTCGAGCCTGTGGCCGATTGCCGAGGCTTCGATCAGCACCACATCGGACCAGAGCACGTGATACGTGGATACATCGGAGTACGGCAGCACCCGCGTGCCGGGTATGTTGCGACCGCTCAGGTGCACGGCCGACTTGGCGCCATCGGTCAGGATCAGGACCTTGCGATCCGCGATGTCGAGGCGCGCCAGCAGTGCGGCGAGCCGGCTCGTCCTGGGCGCGTCGTAGTTGAACGCGTCGATCACGAAGATCGCGTTCTCGCGCGCCCGCGCGTTGAGCGCGCTCTTGCGGGCCAGCGCCCGCACCTGGCGCGGAACGTACTGCGCGTAACTCCGCGGCCGTGGTCCGAAGACAGTGCCACCACCCACCCAGTTGGGCGCGCGTATCGATCCCTGGCGCGCTCGGCCGGTGCCCTTCTGCCGCCATGGCTTCTGGTTTCCGCCGACGACGAGGCCGCGCGTTTTCGTGGCCGCATTCCCCTGGCGCTGGTTGGCCATGAACGCCTTCACCGCCTGATGCATCACGGGGATGTTCACGGTGCCATCGAAAAGGTCGTCGGGCAGCGCAACGGCGTCGCGCTCCGTTCCGCCCGCCGTGTACGTCGCCGCCCTCAGGCTCTCTCTCTCGGCCATGGTCAGCCCTGCTTGTGAACGAGGACGATTCCGTTCGTGGGACCTGCAACGGAGCCGCGCACGTAGATCAGGTTGCGCTCCGCATCCACCTTCTCGATGCGGAGGTGCGTCTGCGTGTGACGCTCGGAGCCGAAGTGACCCGGCATCTTCTTGCCCTTGATGACGCGTGAGGGGTCGGTGCCGGGCCCGATCGAGCCCGGCCGCCTGTGCTTGGTGTTGCCGTGCGTGTTGGGACCGCCGGCGAAGCCATGGCGCTTCACCACGCCCTGGAAGCCGCGCCCCTTGGTGGTGCCAGTGACCTTGACGCGATCGCCCGGCTCGAATATCTGCACCGTGATCACATCCCCGATCGAATAGCTCGGAACCTCCGCGCCGGCCTTCGTGGAATCGTCCAGGCGAAAACTCCGCAGCACGGCGGGTGGCGCTTCCAGCCCGGCCTTCGCAGCATGGCCGACGGCGGCTCTGCTGGCACGTCGCCCGCGTGGAACGCGGTCGTTCGTCCCGGGCGCATCCTCGCGGCGCAGCCGCTGGGCGCCATAGCCGAGCTGCACGGAGGCGTGCCCCGCGGCCTCCCGCTCGGTGACATGCACCACGGGATTCGGGGGTGCCTCCACCACCGTCACGGGGATCTGCTGCCCTTCTTCATTGAAGATCTGCGTCATCCCGATCTTCCTGCCGATGATTCCGATCATGTGTTCACTCTGGCTGAGTCTCACCCGCGACTATTCGACCTTGATCTCGACATCCACACCAGCCGGAAGGTCCAGCTTCGTGAGTGCGTCGACCGTCTGGGCGCGCGAGTCGAGAATGTCGATGACGCGCTTGTGCGTCTTCAACTCGAACTGTTCGCGCGATTTCTTGTCCACGTGCGGAGAACGCAGCACCGTCCACCGCTGCGTCTTCGTGGGAAGCGGTATGGGCCCCGAGACCTGCGCACCGGTCTTCTCCGCGGTGCGAACGATGTCGGCCGATGCCTGATCGATCACAGCGTGATCGAATGCCTTGAGACGAATTCGAATTCTGCCAGCCATGTGGAAATCTCTTGATGGAGGAGCTCTTGTTCCCTACTTGAGGATCTTTGCCACGACGCCGGCACCGACCGTCCGGCCGCCCTCGCGGATCGCAAACCTGAGACCCTCATCCATCGCGATCGGCGTGATCAGCTCGATCGTCATCTGCACGTTGTCAC
>JBOHTO010000193.1:0-1867 GCA_050733695.1 Gemmatimonadaceae bacterium
CGTCGGGGTCCATGCGGCCCACGGTGGCGCGCGGGAAAGATTTCGATAGTTGCTCGGACAGCCTCTCGCTACCCGCGCCCACGTAGCGGAAGTCCGACGCGCCACACGAAGCGCAGCTCTCGGGGGCCGGAGCCTCGAACCTGCAGTGCGCGCATCGGACCGCGCCGGGCGGGCTCGGCCGGACGGCAGGACTCCCGGGCGGGCTCGGCCGGACGGCAGGACTAACCCTTACTCGGTCGTAGAACAGGCCGGCCTCACAGACGGGACAGCGCACCGACCGGCGGCAGTTGGCGCACCATAACGCTCGGGAGTATCCGCGCGCCGGAACCAACAGAGCGACGCGTTCACCCGCCTTCAGCGCGCCCGAGATGCGGGCGTGCAGGGCGCGGGAAAACACCCGGTCGCCGGGCGGCTCCGCGGTCTCCACCACCGGCCGAGCCGCACGCGCGTCAGCCGTTGGCGGCGCGACCGAGCCGAAGGTCCCGTCGCGGGCCGCGGCCGCGGTCTCGGCGCTGGGGGTAGAGCTCAACAACACGCAGGTCGCGCCCTGCCGCCGAACCCGCTCGATCGCGACGCGCCGAGCGTCGTAGCGCGGTGAACGATCCTCCTTATAGGAGAGGTGATGCTCCTCGTCGATGACGATGAGCCGCAGATGCTCGGCGGGCGCGAGGACGGCCGCGCGGCCTCCCCCTCCGAGCTGTGCGCCGGCTCCGATGCGGAGCCATGCGTGCGCTCGCTCGTTGTCGGGCTGGGCCGAATCCACGCGTGCGAGTTGCGGCCAGCGCGCGCCGAGGACGTCGAGCACCGCCGACCCGAAGCGCACCTCGGGCACTGCCACCAGGGCCTGGCCTCCGCCGTCCAATGCGCAATCCACGAGCTCGGAGATGAGCTCGCCCCTGTCCTCGCCCGGCAACGACCGCAGGCACCAGCTCCCCGCCTCCCTGGTCCGCAACGCCTCCACGAGCTCCGCCGAGCCCTCGTAGCGTGAGAGTCGCTCCGACCCTCCTGCGGTAGCGATCGGTTCGGAAGCGGCAAGCTTGCTCCGGACGCGCGGCGGCACCGCTCGCTCGAAGGCGCGCCCGAGCGGGACGGCGTAGCGGCGCGCCAGCCAGGTGAACACCTCGACCAGGGCGCCCGGGGCAACCGGCGCGCCGGCCACCAGGGCCGCTACCGGCTCGAGCTCGACCTCGTCGGACCGGCCCAGCGAGACGACCACGGCGCGCGTCCGCCGGTGCCCGAGAGGAACCCGCACCAATGACCCGACGCGCACCACCTCGCGCAGCTTCTCCGGGACCGTGTAATCGAACGTCCTGTCCACCCGCCACGCGGGCACGAGGGGGACGACCGAGACGGTTACGCCGCGCTCAGGTGGCGAGGCGGCGGAGGTCATCCGCTTTGTCCGTACGCTCCCAGGTGAAGGACTTCTCCGACCGCCCGAAGTGGCCGTAGCTCGCGGTGTTCTGATAGATCGGTCGCTGCAGGTCGAGGTCGCGGATGATCGCCGCCGGCCTCAGATCGAAGACCTCTCGAATGGCCGACTCGATCTTGGCCGGGTCCGCGGTCTCGGTTCCGAACGTGTCGATAGATATCGACACGGGGTGAGCCACGCCGATGGCGTAGGCGACCTGGACCTCGAAGCGATCGGCCAGTCCCCCGGCGACGACGTTCTTGGCAATGTGGCGACACGCGTAGGCGGCCGAGCGATCGACCTTGGTCGGGTCCTTCCCGCTGAACGCGCCCCCACCGTGTCGAGCCATGCCTCCATAGGTGTCGATGATGATCTTGCGGCCGGTGAGACCGGTGTCCGCGCGCGGCCCCCCGATCTCGAAGACGCCGGTTGGATTGACGAACACGCGCACGTCCTGAG
>JBOHTO010000194.1:0-2696 GCA_050733695.1 Gemmatimonadaceae bacterium
ACTGAGCTACTCGCGCAAATGCGAAAGAGCTCGTGCGAGCCCTCGGTATTCGATGGTCGGGGCGACTGGATTTGAACCAGCGACCTCCTGCTCCCGAAGCAGGCGCGCTACCGGGCTACGCTACGCCCCGCCGACGGCATCCATCCCGCTTCCTGTTGTGATACCTTCCCGGTTTGGCGCGAATCTCACTCCAGGAAATCCCACTCGTGCACGACCTGCCGTGCATGAACTGCCGTGCATGAACTGCCGTGCATGAACCGCGCGGCTGATGCCGACGGCGTGATGTTAGCCGCAGCGTCATGTTTCGTCAACCCGAAACCGGGCGCATGGAGTTCGCGAAGCGCGCCCGGAGAGACTCGAACTCCCAACCTTCTGATCCGTAGTCAGATGCTCTATCCAATTGAGCTACGGGCGCATTGAAAATCGCGAACGCGCCCGGGGTGGAAGGAAAACCATGACGGGGGGCGCTCCCAATCGGTTAGTGTGCTGCGGCCAGTGCTCTGCGGCTCGCGCGACGGCGCACTCGCTCGCAGCAAAAAAAGCTATCCCGGTCGTGCATCCGCGTCAAGCCCGGATCGAGCACCGCTTTCGCTCGCGACCGCCGGCGCCTCGGCGCCTTCCTCGTCCGTGACTCGTTCGCCTTGGACTGCGGAAGCGAAGGGAGCCACCGTGATTCGTGTTTCATCGGCGCGCACGGTCCCTGACCCGCGCGCGGGAGTCGGTGCGTCGCGGTCGGGGGACGACGGGGATTGTGCTGGAAGGTGGAGGGTGAAGCGGGCTCCCCGCCCTGGCTCGCTCTCCACCGTGATCTCGCCACCGAGCAGCCGCGTGAGCTTGCTTGCGATCGCGAGCCCCAGTCCGGTCCCTCGTTGCATGGAGTCCCCGCGCCCGCCGGGTCGCACCTGCTCGAACTCCTCGAAAATCCGGCGCACATCGTTCCGCGCGATGCCGATTCCGGTATCCTCGACCACGACCGCGATAGCGCCGGCGGAGACGCGTGCACGGCCGGCACGGTTGTCGGGTTTGTCGTCGCGTTCGCCCTCGCGTTCGCCCTCGCGTTCGCCCTCGCGTTCGTCGTCCTGCTCCGTGCGCTGAGCGATTATCGTCACCGAGCCCGCGTCGGTGAATTTGATGGCGTTGGAAACCAGGTTCATGAGTATCTGGCGTACGTGTCGTCCGTCCGTTGTGATGCGCGGGAGCGTATGTTCGACGAAGACATCGAGCCGCAGCCCCTTTCCCTCCGCAACCGGTTCGAGAACCGTCACCACGCTGTCGATGATCGTGTCGAGGCCCACTTCCTGAACGTCGAGCTCCATTCGTCCGACCTCGATCTTCGACAGATCGAGCACGTCGTTTACCAGCGCCAGAAGGTGTTCGGACGCAGCCCGGATCCGGTCATGAGCGGCGCTGATCGAGGCCGGAAGCTCGCCATAGACGCCGTCCATTGCGAGTGAGTTGTATCCGACGATCGCATTGAGCGGCGTTCGGAGCTCGTGCGAAACGTTCGCCAGAAACCGGCTCTTGGCGCGATTGGCCTCGGCGATCTGCTGCGAGCGCTCCTCCAGCCGCACGTTCGCGTCCAGGAGATTGCGCGACACGAGTTCGAGATCCTGCGAATGCCTCGCGAACCGGCGCGTGCGAGCCTCCTCCCGGAGCACGAGCAGGACGATGATGACGAGAAACGCCGAGCCCGCGATCCATGTGATCACGCGCGGAAGAAACGGCTGCAGAAAGGGAATCGCGACGTCGAGCTGCCAGCGCTGCGTGCCGCCCGGCAACGCAACCTCGCGGCTGACGAGTCCGGCCGGCTGATCCGGATAGCCCGGCGATACGGCGATGGTCGTTCCGCTCGCATCTCGAACTCGGTAGGCGAAACGTCCGCGAAGCTGACCTCCCAGGGCGTAGTTGAAAAGCGACTGGTAGGCTAGAGCCGCGCCAATGAATCCGGCGATCGCAGAGTCGCGCACTATCGGGAGATACATGATCATTCCGGCGCCAGCATCCGCGAGCGGCACCGAGCCGGTGATCGCTGCGGAGCTGGCGTACCTGGCGCGGCGGATCGCGGACCCGCGTCCCGGAAGTTCCAGGTGATTGGCAGCCGGGGATGCCGCATCCTCTCCCGTGCGGCGGTAGGTAGCGCGCACAGTGCCCGTCGGGTCCAGAAGATACACCGCGAACAGGTCCGGGGCCTCGGCGACAATCTCCCGGACCACGCCGTCGAACTGCCGCCGTCCCCTCGTGGCCTCGGGCGCGGCGTAGAGCGCCCGAAGGCTGCTCAGCAGAGCGAGACGCTCCGCGATGAACCCCTCGAGCAGGGCGTCGGTCTGCGCCGCCTGTCCCGATGCGTCCTTGCGATAGTCGCTGACCAGCAGGCTATCGAGGCGCAGAAGTATCATGACGCCGACGATCACCACAACCAGAAGTGGTGCTCGCCAGAACAGCGGGCGGCGCGGCTGCCCTCCACCCCGAGGCGGCGCCGGACTCACCTGACCGGAAGGCCGGTCGCTCATGACCGGAACCGAACGAGCCTGGCCGTATTCTCGCCGGCTTCAGCGCAGAATGCTGTGTGCATGAGATCCTCTGCACAGCCAATGGCAAATGGTGCGCCGCCGGGTTCTCACCACCGGAAAAAGAATCGCCCCACGCTGGCGACGTGAGGCGATGGGCGGTACAAGACTCGAACTTGTGACCTCCAC
>JBOHTO010000195.1:0-46452 GCA_050733695.1 Gemmatimonadaceae bacterium
GTCCGTGACGATGCCGGCCGCGCCGGCGCGCCAGAGGCGGAGGCCCGAACCAGGATCGTTCACCGTCCAGACGTGCAGTGGCATTCCCATGCGCCGTGCGGCGCGGATATAAAGCCGCAACGGCAACGGGAATCCCCGGTACCATTCGGGAATCAGAATCGCCGCATAGCGCGGCCGATCGCGCTGGAGCCGCAGCAGCGAACGGATACCAAGCGAGAGCAACTCCCTGCGCGATGCCCCCGTGTGAAAGGAGCCCTCGCGGAACGCGGCGACGGCCTCCGTCTCGAAGGCGGATACGACGCACCGCTCGAGCGCACCGCGGTCGGCGAGCATCCGTGCGACGTCCCACTGCGCCCTCGCCGACTTGATCTCGATCGCAAGCGGCATATCCGGGAACGCATCCAGGACCTCCCCGAGAATCGGGATGCGCACTCCGCGCGCGCGCCACGGAAAACTCGCACCGCCGTCCGCTGTGAAACGTGCGCCCGCATCGGCCCCGCGAAGCTGCGCGGCGGTGAGCGAGTACACAGGCCCGTGCAGATCAGTCGTCCTGTCCAGCGTCGTGTCGTGGATGACCATCGGCACACCGTCGGCCGAGAGATTCACGTCCAGCTCGAGCGCGTCGGCGCCGGCCTTCGCAGCCATCTCGAAGGCAGGCATCGTGTTCTCCGGAGCGCTCAGTGACGCACCACGGTGCGCGATCACGGGGTGCGCATTGGGGTCAAGGAGGATGTCCATGGTCGCAGTCCGCGTTGACTCAGTTCTGCGGGCGGCCACCGATGCGCCTCGGCCCCTGAGTCGATTGACTCGTCATACAAGTGCCTGACCCCGCGAGTGCCTGACCCCGCAAGTGCCTGACCCCGGCGCAGGAGTGGGGTGGGAACACTACTCGATCAGAGGGAATCTGTTCGCGCTCCCTCGTTGATGCGATGCGAATGTGGCGCCTCATCACCAGCCGGGTGTTGACCCATTGCGACACGCCCACCAGAACGCCTCCAGTTGGAGTCACGGCGCGCTCGTAACGCATTGTTGCACAAAGATATGCTCCCGCCCTTCCCCGCCTGGTAACTGGTTTCCCTCTTGCGTCCCCACCGACTCGAGCGCCGAGGTCCGGGACGGCGCTTCCCACGCCCGGATCGGATGCGCGTCCCTCTTGGTCTGAAGGCCGCCGGGCCCCGCCGTGATGCCAGCCGCCGCCGCCTGCCGGAACCGCCCGACCTGCCGGAGAAGCACCCATGTCCGACGCGACAGTACACGGCGAGCTGGGCCGGCTCGCACTCAGTCGTGGCGACAGAAGCACCGCCGCACAGGAGATATCGGCCGCCATCGCCTCCGCCGACGGATCAGGCCCGGAGAGCGAACAGATCGCCTCCGATCTGGCAATGCTCGGCCATATCGAACTGCAGGAGGGCGCGCCCGACCTCGCGATAACTCACTTCACCCGTGCGCTGGGAATCCGTGAGCGACTGACGGACTCGACCGACCCGGCCCTGGTCCCGGACCTTCGCAACCTCGCGAGTGCGCACATCGCCCGCGGCGTGCTGTCGGATGCGGAACCCCTGCTCGCTCGCGCACTGGGCAGCGCCGAGGCGGCGTTCGGTGAAGAGCACCCCGATGTCACCGGGCTGCTGAACGAGCTCGCGAGCGTTCGCTTCCGCCGTGGTGACAACTCCGGCGCCGAGCCGCTGCTTGTGCGACTGGCGGGGATCAAGCATCGGTTGCGTGGGGACCACCCGGAAGTCGCGACCGTGCTCGCGATGCTCGCCACCGTGCGAGAGCGTCAGGGGCGCCACGACGACGCCGAGCAGATCTGGCGCAGGGTTCTCGACATTCGCGAGCGCACGCTTGCGCCCAACCACTTCGCCATCGCGACGAGCCTCGAGCATCTCGCGGAAGCCCTGGCCGCGCGAGGAAAGCTGAGCGAGGCGTTGCCGCTGCTCGAGCGCGCGCTCGCCGTACGTGAGCAGACGCTGGGCACCGGACATGCGAGCATGTCGATCGCTCGCAACCGGATCGCGGACATCAAGCTCCAGCAGTCCCACGAGATGGACGACATACTCGGCACCATCTCGGGCACTTCGACGGCGGCTACGGTGACGCCTTCAGCAACGGTTCTGCAGAAGTTCACCAATGCGCCGATCCCGCTGTCCTCGCTGTCGCTGTCGCCCATCCCGGCCTCGTCGCCGGGCCAGTCAGTACCACCCGCACGACCCGCCGCCACCACACGGGCCACGCGCGCGGTGCGTACCGCGCCGCGGATCACAGCGACGCCGCTGGAGAAAGCGGCACTCAACGGTGCCTCCGAATTCCGTGCGGCTGAAACCATCGCCGCGACCGTCGAGGCGCAGCGAACGCTCGCTCCCGAGATCGTTCACCTCGATGACGACGCCGGTCCTGCTGAAACGAGGAACGACGGTGCGGACGGAGACGCGTCGCCGTCGGCGCGCCCGGTTCCGATAATCATCCCATCGGCTGCCGGCGTCATGACCATCTCGCCCGAGCTCATGGCGCTGGCGAACGAATTCAGGGCTGACGAGGAAAGCGAGATCGACGCCGAGTCGCACGACGCTGTCATGAGCATCTTCGGACAACCCCGCAGGACAGTCATCGCAGGACTCGGCGCCGTTGTTGCGGTCACCGTGATTCTCATTGCGTTTGCAGCGGTAAGGGGCAATGGCAGCGAAACGGAGTTTGCCGAACTCCAGCCGACGATCGCAAGTGGCGTGCGCCAGCAGCGCGTCGAGCCGTCGGATGCCGGACAACCGGGCATGGTCCTGCCGGGCGATGACGCCGCCAGTCCTGCTACCGGTTTGGCGTCCGAGGACAATGGGGCGCCAGCGCGGGCGGTCGCCGAGCGCACTCCGTCGCCACAGACGTCCCGCGCCGCGCCGCGGAGCGATCGTTCGCAGGACGAGCGCGCCGAGCCGGAGGGCGGCGAGGACGTCGTCATCCGGCCGGTGAATGTCGCGAGCGTGGACGCGGTGACGAGCGCCATCGCAAACCGCTCCGGTGCAATCGTCGACTCGGCCCTCGGAGCAACGCACAGCGCGCAGCCCGTTTTCACACGGGCACCGGCGCGCGTGGTACCGAGCGTTACTGCGAGCGGAACAGCGAGCGGCCGCGCGCGCATCGACTCGACGCCCCCGTCACTTCTGCAATCCGCTCCGCGCGGGCGGTATCCGCGGGCGCTGCGGAGCACCGGCATGACGGGCGAGGTCGTCATACAACTCGTCGTCGACGCGACGGGTGCGGCTGAACCGGGCACGCTGGCGATCGTCAGCTCGAATCATGAATTGTTCAGCCAGTCGGTCCGCCAGCTTCTGCCCCGCCTTCGCTTCACTGCGGCCACTGTCGGCGGACGTCCGGTTTCGCGTCTCGTCGAGGTCGCGTTCACATTCCCGCCGGAGCGCGACTAGAAAGCTCGGGGCCACATCCGTGTTGGGCCAGCTTGAAATCCGCGGCGCGATCCGTGCCGTGCGTTCCCCCGCATGAACGACAGAATCTTCGGGCGACTGGGCTGGCGCGTGAGCGAGATCGGTCACGGAATGTGGGGGATGGCGAACTGGAGCGGGTCGGACGATGAGTGCTCTCGCCGCGCGCTGGACGAATCCGTACGCCTCGGGTGCAATTTCTTCGACAGCGCATGGGCGTACGGTGAAGGACACAGCGATCGCCTGCTCGGCGGGCTGGTTCGCGCGCATCCGGACTCACGGCTCTACACGGCGAGCAAGGTACCGCCAGCAAACAGACAGTGGCCGTCGCGCCGCGAGTTCGCCATTGACGATGTCTTTCCCTCGAAGCATATCCGCGAGTACACGGACCGCATTCTGACGCATCTCGACCTCGAGCGCGTGGACCTCATGCAGTTTCACGTGTGGGAGGATTCGTGGGTACGTGACGATGGCTGGCAGCGCACAGTCTCCGACCTTCGTGACGAGGGCAGGATCGGGGGCGCAGGCATCAGCATCAATCGCTGGGAGCCGTGGAACGGACTCGACACCGTGCGCTCCGGTGTCGTCGATGCGGTTCAGGTCATCTACAACATCTTCGATCAGTCTGCGGAGGATGAACTCCTCCCCCTCTGCCAGGAGCACAACGTCGCCGTGATTGCCCGCGTACCATTCGACGAGGGATCGCTCACGGGAGCGCTTTCGATGCAATCACGCTGGCCGGACGGTGATTTTCGCCGGACGTATTTCGGTGGCGAGAACCTCGGCGAGACCGTGCGGCGCGTCGAGGAGTTGCGTGGTCTCGCGCATGATCGTTCCGCCGCGCCGGCACGACGTGCGGAACCGGGCGATGCGGCGGCACCCGAATCGCTGGCGGCAATGGCGCTCCGGTTCATTCTGGGTCATCCTGCGGTGAGCACGGTGATCCCCGGCATGCGATCGATATCGCATGTGCGCGAGAACATCGCGGCGAGTGAAGCCGGTCCGCTTTCCGATGCGCTCATGGACGCGCTTCGCCGGCACCGGTGGGACCGCTCGCCCACCGCCTGGTCGCACTAGCCAGCCTGCACATTATCGATGCCGGAAGTCCATGATGTGGTGATCGCCGGGCTGGGTGCCACGGGCAGCTCGGCCGCGTACGAGCTTGCCCTTCGAGGCGCCCGCGTGATCGGATTCGATCTCTTCCGTCCGCCGCATACGGTTGGTTCCACGCACGGGCGCACGCGGATAATCCGGGAGGCATACTTCGAACATCCGCTGTACGTGCCGCTCATCCAGAGGGCCTACGAGCGATGGTACGAGCTGGAACGCGATGCCGGGCGCGAGCTGTTCGTTCAGACCGGTGGCCTCATGATTGGCCGGCCGAACAGCACGCTCGTTGCCGGTGCGCGCGAGAGCGCCGAAAGACACGGTCTCGAGTTCGAGCTTCTGACCGGGGAGGAACTGATCCGCCGTTTTCCGCCGTTTGCCCCCGATGCGGATGTGGTCGGACTGTTCGAGCCAAGGGCGGGCCTCCTGCTTCCGGAGGCGTGCGTGGAGAGCTTTCTCGATCTCGCACGGGGCCGCGGCGCCACGCTGAAGTTAGATGAACCGATCGTGCGCTGGACGGCCACAGCCGACGGGGTCGAGGTCGTGACCGAGCGCGGGACGTACAGCGCCGGCCGGCTTCTCATCGCCGCCGGTCCGTGGATCGGCAGCCTGCTCCCCGAGCTCGCGCTGCCGCTCACCGTCGAACGACAACTCGTTCACTGGTTCCGCCCAGCAGGAATGGAGCGTGAACTGCGTGCCGACCGCTGTCCCATCGCACTCTGGGAACTGCCGCGAGCGGATGATCAGCAGGGGTTCATGTTCGCGATCTTCCCCGACCTGGGCAACGGGGTGAAGATCGGCATCCACCACGAGGGAGAGGCAACCGATCCCGCGAACATCCGGCGCGAAATAACGGCGGCCGAAGACGACGCCGTGCGCGCACTGCTCGCCCGCTATCTGCCTGCAGCGGCGGGCGAGATCATCGAGCGCCGCGTGTGCATGTACACGAACACGCCCGACCAGCACTTTCTGATCGATGTGCACCCGGCTCACCCGCAGGTTCTCATCGCGAGCCCGTGTTCCGGACACGGCTTCAAGTTCGCCAGCGCGGTGGGCGAGATCCTGGCCGATCTGCTCACGGACCGGCGTCCCCGCTTCGATCTCACTCCGTTCTCCATGCAGCGCTTTCGACGGCCGGGCTGAAGGACTCGCGGCACATCATCCCGGTGTGAAGAACGGATTCTCGCTTGCGCGGGAAAGACGGTGATAATGGGTACGGGAGTTTTACGGCCGTGATCATCCGCGAATGAGGTCGTGATCGGTGCGGGAATGACGGCCGGAATGGTGTGGGAGTTGCAGCCGTAGTCCATCGTGCCAACGATCAGGCCAGCGGCGGTGTCCAACATTGAACCGGCGACGCCATGCCGCCGTCATCTCAGCCAGAGTTCTCCCCTTCCGCCCCACGAACATGGACAGAATCGTCGGTGATATCCGCCACGCATCCCGGCGGCTTCTCAGGAATCCGGGGTTCAGCGCTGTCATCCTCGTCACGCTCGCGCTCGGGATCGGTGCCAACACGGCCATCTTCAGCGTCGTGAACGGCGTGCTGCTCCGCCCTCTTCCGTACCGCGAGCCGGCACAGCTCGCGACGGTGTACCACTATTACCCATCGCTCGAACTCGAGGCGGGATTCGCGGTACCCAGCTTTCGCGATCTGAGCGAACAGGGGAAGGTGTTCGAGGCGGTAGCGGTGCAGACGGGATGGGGAGTCAACGTCACCGGGGTAGGAGAGCCGCAGCGCTTAGCAGGACAGCGCGTATCGGGTGATTTCTTCCGTGTCTACGGCGTGCCGGCCGCACTGGGCCGCACTCTTCTGCCGAGCGACGGGGTCGCCGGGAACGACAACGTCGTCGTGCTGAGCGACGGTCTCTGGCGCGGGATGTTCGGATCGCGCCCCGACGTGATCGGGACGAGCGTGCGCCTGAATGGGGAGAGCTACCAGATCATCGGTGTGATGCCCCCGGGGCACCGGGATTTCTTCTCGCGAACCGCCGAGCTCTGGTCACCGCTCGTCTTCACGCCCGAGCAGTACGGCGACGACCGGCGGACGAACGAGTTCCTGACACTGTCGGCGCGCCTCGGGCCTGGTGTGACGATGGAGCAGGCGGAGGGCGCGATGACCGCGTTCGGCGAGCGACTCAAGCAGGATAACCCGGACAGTTACCCGGCCAACTGGACGCTGCGATTGAAATCGCTGACGGACCAGAGCACGGAGGACATCCGGCCTGCGCTGCTCGTCCTGCTCGGCGCGGTAGGTTTCGTGCTGCTCATCGCCTGCGCCAACGTCGCAAACCTGTTGCTCGCGCGCGCCGCAACGCGCGGCAAGGAGATAGCGATCCGTTCCGCACTCGGAGCGAACCGCTCCACGCTCATCCGGCAGCTTCTCACCGAGAGTCTCATGCTGTCACTCGGTGGTGGAATACTCGGTCTCGTCCTGGCATACCTGGGCATACGCGCGCTCATCGCGCTCAACCCGGCCAATCTGCCGCGCGTGGATGAGATCGGCATCGACGTCACCGTGCTCGTGTTCACTTTCGCCGTAGCGGTCGTGACGGGGCTCATCTTCGGCCTCGTGCCGGCCATGCGCACATCGCGCGCTGATCTTCAGGGAACGCTGAAGGAGGGCGGCCGTTCGCTCGCGGAGTCCGGTGGGCAGCGCGTGCGGCGTGTTCTGGTCGTCGCCGAGGTGGCACTGGCGCTCACCCTGCTGATCGGTGCGGGCCTCCTCATCAGGAGCTTCGTGCGGCTCCAGGGCGTGGATCCCGGCTTCGATCCGCAGAACCTGGTGACGATGAACCTGTCGCTGCCGCAATCGAAGTACGCTTCCGACACTGCGCGCATCGCCTTCTTCGAAACGCTCTTCCCGCGACTCGAGGCCCTTCCGGGTGTCCGGGGAGTGGCCGCGACATCCGTCATCCCGTTTGGCGGTGGCTGGTCCACTGGCGCCTTCGCGATAGAGGGATTCACGCCGGCCGACGGCGAGCCAAACCCCTGGGGCGACATCCGGGTAGTGAATCCGGATTTCCACGCGGTCATGAAGATTCCGCTCGTGCGAGGAAGGGCGTTCACCGATGCGGACCGCGCGGGAACGCCTGATGTTGCTATCGTCGATGAGGAGATGGTGCGGCGCTACTGGCCCGACGAGGACCCTATCGGCAAGCGGCTCACCTTTGGCGATCCGGACGGCGATGCCGGCCCCGACAGCCTCGAA
Organism: Gemmatimonadaceae bacterium; assembly: GCA_050733695.1. Taxonomy (GTDB): domain Bacteria; phylum Gemmatimonadota; class Gemmatimonadetes; order Gemmatimonadales; family Gemmatimonadaceae; genus JBOHTO01. Next base: position 7,750 of record JBOHTO010000195.1, read on the forward strand.
TGGATCAATGTGATCGGTGTTGTCGGCCACACGGCGCACGAGGGGCTGGATGCCGACCCTCGGATCCAGCTCTATCTGCCGTACAGGCAGCAGGGCCCCGGCTTCCTGACACTCGCGATCCGGACTGCGCGCGATCCGCTGGCTTTAGTGAGTGCAATGCGCCGAACGATTCGAGAGGTCGATCCGGAGCAGCCGGTGGCCCAGATCCGAACGATGGAATCGATGCTGGACGACTCTGTTGGCCAGCGGCGACTGTCGATGCTGCTGTTGGGCCTCTTTGCGGGAATCGCAATGCTGCTCGCGTCGGTGGGGATCTATGGAGTGATGTCGTTCGACGTCACACGCCGGTCGCAGGAGCTCGGCGTTCGGATGGCGCTCGGGGCGGATCGCCGACGCGTGCTGTCGCTGGTGATGCGCGATGGCCTCCGACTCACGATCCTTGGCGTGGTTATCGGCCTCCTGGGAGCGCTTGCACTCACGCAGCTCATCAGGAGCCAGCTCTACGGCGTGGGCACGACTGACGCTGCGACCTACATCCTGGTCGCATTGCTGCTCACTGCGGTCGCCGTCGCGGCGACTCTGCTTCCGGCGCTGAGGGCAACGCAGCTCGATCCCGTTGTCGCCCTCAGGGCGGAGTGACGCGTCGCAGCGCGATTTGGTAGCTTCTGCCTGCTGTACAGGGACTGATCACGTAACCCGATACTGTCGAGGTAACCCGCATGTCGCTTCGTCCATCCCTGGCCTCCGCCAGGTCACCGTCACGCCCCTCACGGTCGCGTATCGCCATGCGATTCGGAGCTGGATTATCGATGCTGCTCGCCGCGGTGTTGGCGTTGGGTGCCGTTCACTCGACTGCTGCTGTCGCATCGGGGCAGACGGCGGGCACGCAGAGCCATGTTGCACCGCCAGTCGCGACGCAGCGGGCGCACATTCTCGCGATACATGGCGACACGCTCGTCGACAACTACTTCTGGCTGCGGGAGAAAACAGACCCGGCGGTGCGTGCGTATCTCGAGGCCGAGAACGATTACGCGGACGACGTGCTCGCACCGCTGGCGCCACTGCGCGAGACGCTCTACGACGAGATGCTCGCCCGCATCAGGCAGACCGATCTCTCCGTTCCGTTCCGTGACGCCGGTTATTTCTACTATTCGCGCACCGTCGAGGGGCAGCAGTATCCGATCCTGGCTCGCAAGCGCGGATCGCTCGAGGCGCCCGAGCAGATAACCCTGGATGTGAACGAGATGGCCAGGGATCAGGAGTTCATGGGAATCGGAGACTACGAGGTGAGCGACGATGGGCATCTGCTCGCGTACTCGTACGACTCCACCGGATTCCGGCAGTACATGCTGCGCATCAAGGACCTGCGTACCGGCGGATCACTCCCCGATGCGATAGGCAGAGTGACGTCCGTGGTATGGGCGGGAGACAACCGCACGCTCTTCTACACGACGGAGAACGACGCCAAGCGCCCCTACCGCGTGTACCGCCACACGCTGGGCGAACGGCAGGACGAGCTCGTCTACGAAGAGAAGGATGAGCGGTTCAGCGTCTGGCTCGGACGCACACGCAGTGGCAGGTATCTCACGCTGGGCAGCGGAAGTCTGACCACGTCCGAGATGCGCGTTCTCGATGCCGCGACGCCCGAGGGCACATGGACACTCGTCGCGCCGCGTGTGGCCGAGCAGGAGTATTACGTCGATCATCATGGCGATAACTTCTTCATCCGCACCAACGATGCGGGACAGAACTTCCGGCTGGTAACGGCTTCGGTAAGCTCTCCCGGGCGCGAGAGCTGGACGGAGCTCCTGCCGCACCGTGATGATGTCATGCTCGAGGACATCGATCTCTTCGCCAACTATTGGGTCGCCTACGAGCGGCGGGACGGCCTGCAGGAGATACACGTCACCGACTTCCGGACCAACGAGCGAAGCAGCATCTCCTTCCCGGAGCCGGTGTACACCGCGTATTCCTCGACCAACCGTGAATGGGACGCCAGCGAACTGCGCTACAGCTATCAGTCGCTCGTCACGCCCAGCTCGATCCTGGACTACGACATGGAGACGGGAAAGAGCACACTCCTCAAGCGGACAGAGGTTCTGGGCGGCTACGATGCGAGCGAGTACAGATCGGAGCGACTGTATGCGATGGCCCGTGACGGAACCCGAATCCCGATCTCACTCATCTATCGCACGGACGTTCAGCTCGGCGGCAGCGCCCCCCCACCGATGCTGCTCGGCGGCTATGGGTCCTACGGATCACCACGCGCGGTGACGTTCAGCTCCAACCGGCTGAGCCTGCTGGATCGTGGAATGATCGTCGCCATCGCGCACATCCGCGGCGGCGGTGACCTGGGCAAGGCGTGGCACGAGGGCGGCCGGATGAAGACGAAGATGAACACCTTCACCGATTTCATCGATGTCGCCGAATATCTGATTGATGAGAGGTACACCTCGCCGGATGGTCTGGTGATTGAGGGAGGAAGCGCGGGCGGGTTGCTGATGGGTGCGGTGACGAACATGCGCCCGGAGCTGTTCCAGGCGGTGGTTTCGCACGTCCCCTTCGTGGACGTCACGAACACGATGCTGGACACGTCACTCCCGTTGACGGTTGGCGAGTTCGAGGAATGGGGGAATCCCGCGAAGGAGGACGAGTACCGCTATATCAGGCAGTACGATCCCTATCTCAACATTGCGGAGAAAGCGTACCCCGCGATGCTCGTGACAACATCGTTCAACGACAGCCAGGTGATGTATCACGAGCCGGCGAAGTACGTCGCCCGCCTTCGCACGAGGAAGACGGACGTGAATCCCCTGCTGCTGGTGACGAACATGGGCGCGGGCCATGGGGGAGCCTCTGGACGGTACGATCGTCTCGGCGAGATTGCGCTCGACTATTCCTTCATGCTCTGGCAGGTGGGGCTTGCGGATGTGACGCCGTAGCGGAATGCGGCGGCGCAGCCCGGCCGGGGGGCGAGGCCGGGGGGCGAGGACGGGGGCGGCCGACATCGCCGGTTGTCATTCCCCGCGAGAGCGGGAATCCATTTGTCGCCTGGGGAAAGCGGCCGCTGCGAAGCACGAAGCTTGCTCAGTCCGCTGGCATGTCGTCTTCCGGTGCTCAGCCAGTTTCTCCGCACCGGCTCGCCGGGCTGGCGGTTCCCGGGGTGCCGCTTGTGGCGACAGCGATCCACGCCGGGCACGATCTGCGACCAGAGATCGCACGACTCATCGCGCTTGACGATGCCGAGCGATTGCGCGAGGAGGATCCGTTCACCGATGAATGGACCGTGGTCGCGCCATTGCGCGTTATCGGATCCGTCTCGCGCTTCGAAGTAGATGTGAATCGTCCGCGCGATGGCGCCGTTTACCGTACTCCCGCGGATGCCTGGGGGTTGCGCGTATGGAAGGAGCAACTTCCGGCGGGCGTCGTCGAGCGTTCTCTGGCGAGATACGACACCTTCTTTGCGTCCATGCGGGAGCTGTTCGATGCCATGGCCACACAGTTTGGCCGGTTCGTGGTCCTCGACATCCACAGCTACAACCACAGGCGCGACGGACCCGATGCACCTCCGGCCGATCCCGCGCTGAATCCCGAGGTGAATGTCGGTACGAGCAACATGAACCGCTCCGCATGGGCGCCCGTCGTCGACCGTTTCATGAACGACCTCGCTCTTCCAGACGCCAACGGACGCCGCCTGGACGTCCGCGAAAACGTGAAGTTCAGAGGCGGCCACTTCTCGCAGTGGATTCACAGCACGTACGGGGATGCGGCCTGCTCGCTCGCTGTCGAGTTCAGGAAGTTCTTCATGGACGAGTGCACCGGCCAGCCGCACGGCAATGAGATCGATGCGGTGCGTGTTGCGCTGGAGTCGGCGGTACCGGGCGTGCTTGAAGAAGTGAAGGGGCTGTGACCGGCGGAGTCGAGACCGCAGCCGCGACCATATCGCCGGAGTTCGTCGAGGATGTCTGTTCGCGGCTGGCATCCGATCGGCCGGTGCGACGCCGGCTGCCGGCGGGCGGGCGTATCGCGATCGATCGCCGGCTGCCGTTTCTCTGCATCCACCGGATGCCCGTGGCGGTTGACGATGGCCAGACCGCCCGGCTCGTCGTCGGAGAGGCGGCGTACCTGATTGCATCGGGCGATCCGAAGCATCATGCGGAGCTCACCCGACTGGTCACCGGGATCGCCCGGACGATGTCCGCCGAGTTCGGTGCATTTCTCCTGATCGAAATATGGGCGGCGCGGGAAGAGTCGGTCCCGGTCGCGGAAAAAGGCGAGGCGGAGCAACCGACCTTCCGGGTGGAAACTTCCACCCTGCCGGACGACGATGCGACCGTGCGCAATCTGGCACGTGCACTGAGCCGCATCCCTCTACGGCCGCCACCGCTCGACGTCGTCGTCGCGACCGTGAAGCACGCGGTTCCACCCGAGCTGGAGCCGCTTCTGCCGTCGGATGAAGCAGTTGACTGCTCCTGTCATACGATCGGCATCGAGATTCAGCCCGTCTACCGCGAGGCGAAGACGGGCATACCGTATCCCGCGGTCCACAGAACGCTCCGTCGCGGGCTCACGACGGCGCTGCGCAAGACGTTCTTTCATTTTGCCCTGACACACACGAAGCAGCATCCGGAGCATTACCACGTATTCGGGCGGCGTGGGACTCCGAGTGTGGTATGGGAGATCGACCGGCAGCTCACGGAAGTCAGCGTGACCTTCGATTTTCTGCTTCAGGTAACTCCGGTCAACGCCGACTCCGCGTGGACTGAATTCAGGCGTCAGCAGTACGACCGTGATCCGGTATTCGACTATCGCCCGCTCGTCGTGGACACCGCGCTGCTCAAGCGACAACTGTACGACATCCGGATAGACGAGATCGACGATCCGACGCTGGCACACATGCTGAGTGACACTCGGCAGGAACTGGACCGCAAGGTCACGATGCTTGGCGATCGCAACACACCGAACTTCCTGTACGGAAGTCTTCAGGTATTTGGCGGAGTGGACGACGATCTGCTCGCACTCGCCCGGAACCTTCTCGCGCTTGTATCGCCCACGACTACGGACAGTGCGGGCACGGCCTGCCTTGGCGCGCGCGAGTTCGCGCGGCGCGCGGAGGAGGAGATCGCGCACTATCGCGTGCAGTACCCGGAGCTGAAGTCGTGCGTGAAGGTACGCGACGATATCAACGGACTCATGGTCTCGAGCGGCAACCTCCTGATCGGTTCCGGCACGATGATCCCCGAGTCGCGCGTGGAAGCGTTGCTGCAGCACGAGATCGGCACACACGTCGTCACCTTCGCGAATGGCTCGGCGCAGCCGCTGGCGCAACTCGCGAGTGGTCTCGCCGGCTACGAGGAACTGCAGGAAGGTCTGGGTGTGGTGTCGGAGTTCGCGGTGGGCGGGCTCAGCCGGCCGCGATTGCGACTGCTCGCCGCCCGCGTCGTCGCGGTGCACAGCATGATCAAGGGAGGCACTTTCATCGACGTCTTTCGGGAGCTGACCGGGACCCATGGGTATCGTGCATCGTCCGCATTCACAATCTGCATGCGCGTGTTCCGCAGCGGCGGACTGAGCAAGGATGCTGTCTATCTCCGCGGGCTGGCCGCACTGCTCGGGTACCTGCGGCGAGGTGGCGATATGGAGCCGCTGCTCGTCGGCAAGATCGCACTCGCGCACGTGCCGATGGTGCGGGAGTTGCTCTGGCGGCAGGTTCTTCGCCCGCCGCAATTGCAACCTCGCTATATCTCGACCGCCGCTGGCAGCGCCCGGCTCGCGCGCCTCCGCGCCGGATTGACGGTACCCAAACTCCTTGACGAGAACGCCGCATGATCAGGATCGGCTTCGTGGTCAACGAATGTCTGACGGAAGAGCCGGAGTACACGACGACGCGACTGGCCATGCGGGCGATCGAGATGGGTCATGAAGCATGGGTGATGGGCGTTGGCGACCTGGCGTACGACGCCGATGAAACCGTGTCCGCCCGCGCGCGTTCGGCGCAGAAGAAGAAGTACGCGACCGGGAAGGAATATCTGGCCGACCTGAACGGAGACAAGGCACGGAAGCGGCGGCTCGATCTCGCCGAGCTGGATGTCATTCTCCTTCGCAACGACCCATCGATAGACTCGCTGGAGCGGCCATGGGCGCAGGCAGCGGGGGTCGTCTTCGGCCGGCGCGCCATGCGCCGTGGCGTCATCGTCCTGAACGACCCGGACGGGCTGGCCAAGGCGATCAACAAGATGTACTTCCAGGATTTTCCTGCCGAAGTGCGGCCACGCACGCTGATCACGCGCGATCGCAGCGAGATCAAGGCGTTCGCCAAGGTAGAGGGCGGGAAGATCGTGCTCAAGCCGCTGACGGGCTCGGGAGGGCAGAGCGTCTTTCTGGTGAGACCGGATGACGTCCCGAACCTCAATCAGATGATCGATGCGATCAGCCGCGATGGGTACGTCGTCGCGCAGGAGTACCTGCCGGCGGCCGCGCGTGGTGACACCCGCCTCTTCATGCTCAATGGCGAGCCGTTCCGGCACAAGGGGAAGTACGCCGCATTCCGGCGGCTCCGGCAGGGCGGCGACATGCGCAGCAACATCCACGCTGGCGGCAAGCTGGCCCCTGCAGAGATCGGCGACGTGGCACTCCAGATCGCCGAGATCATCCGGCCAAAGCTCGTCATGGATGGGATGTTCATCGTGGGGCTCGACATTGTTGGTGACAAGCTGATGGAGATCAACGTCTTCAGTCCCGGCGGACTGGGCAGTGCGAGCCGGTTCGAGCGGGTCGACTTCACGACGGGTGTCATCGAAGCGCTGGAGCGCAAGGTGCTCTATGCGCACCACTATCGACGCGCGTCGGACAATCCCATAATAGCGACGCTGTGAGTACTACCCAGGAGACGGAGCCCAGGGCGGAAGGCGCAAGCGCTGTCGCAGGTGGGCGTGGCCGGGTAGCTGTCACGGGTGCGACGGGGATGGTCGGCACTGCGCTCGTACCGGCGCTCGAGAAGGGCGGGTACACGGTTGTGCGCGTCGTCCGAGGCAAGCCCGACCAGCGACGAGGCGATGTGCGTTGGGATCCCTCGACAGGGCTGCTCGACCCGTCCGCGCTGGATGGTGTTACCGCTGTAGTGCATCTGGCGAGCGAGAACATAGGACAGAGATGGAGTAGCGCAGCCAAGCGCAGGATTCGCGAGAGCCGCATCAAGGGTACGCGTCTCATAGCGACCACGATCGCGCACCTCGACCATCCGCCACGTGTGTTCCTGTCCGTGTCCGCCGTCGGATTCTACGGAGACACCGGCGATCGCGAGGTGAACGAGGAGAGCCCACCTGGCACGGATTTCCTCGCGAGCGTCGCCACGGAATGGGAAGCCGCAACCGAGCCTGCGACCGGGGAAAGCGTACGTGTCGTCATCACTCGCTTCGGCCCGATCCTGAGTCCCAACGGCGGCGTACTCCAGAAACTGCTTCCGCCGTTTCGGCTGGGGCTGGGCGGCAGGGCGGGCGCAGGGACGCAGTGGGTGAGCTGGGTCGCTCTCGACGACGCAGTGCGCGCAATCGTGTTCGCGATCCGCAACGACGCCTTGCGAGGAACCTTCAACGTTGTTGCACCCAACCCGGTCACGAACGCCGAGCTGGCGCACACGCTCGGGCACGTGCTGCACAGGCCGACAGTAGCGAGCGTCCCGGCATCCGCGTTCAAGCTCGCGCTGGGCGAGATGGCGACGGTGGCGCTTCTCGCAGGCCAGCGCGTGAGCTCGGCGAAGCTGCAGGCAGCCGGCTTCGAGTTCCTGCACCCGAAACTTGAAGAAGCGCTCCGATTCGAGCTCCGCTGACTGGGATTCATGCCGGCGAATCCGGAATTCGGAACTCGGAACTCGGAACTCGGAATTCGAATGGCTGGTTCGGGTTCGCGGTCCGGGAGAGATCTCAGCCCGGGACCACCGCGGAGACGTCGGGATGCTTCAGATGAAAGTCCGTCGCCTGCTGGTAGGCGTTCGCCAGCGCTAACAGCCTGGCCTCGCCAAACAGCGGTCCCAGGAAAGTGATGGACACCGGCGTCCCGTTCTCGCGGAACCCATTTGGAAGGATCACCGCCGGGTGGCCGGTGAGATTGGTAGCCGTGAGTTGCGCACCGGATGTAGGGACCACGATCGCATCGAACCCTTCGAAGAGCCGCGCCCATTCATGCATGGCCAGCGTGCGCGCGCGATTCGCGTTCACATAGTCAACGGCTGGAATGAAGTGGGCCGCGCGGAACGTGTTCGGCCATGCCTCGGCCGTCTGCCGCTTCATCTCCGCGTCGCGCCCCGAGCGTGTGAGTTCAGCGAATGCCGCGGCGGCCTCTGATGTGAGAATGAGCCGCATGGCGCCGTACGCGAGATCGGGAATCACTACCGGCTCGAGTCGGCCGCCGAGGGACCGGAGCACATCGAGCGACGCCTGATCGGATTCCTTCTGCGGGTAATCGCGTTCGAAATCGGCCTGCGCGTACCCGATGCGCAGCGACGATGGTCTGACAGAGGCGTCCCAGGTGAACGGAGCCGGGATCACCGAGAGGTCCTGTCCGTCGGGTCCGTGAATGGCGTTGAAGACGAATGCGCAGTCCTCCACGCTGCGACAGATGGGGCCGATCTTGTCCATGCTCCACACGAGCGCCATCGCCCCGGTACGAGGCACACGCCCGAAAGTAGGCCGCAGGCCTGTCGCTCCGACGCGTGTGGATGGCGACGAGATGGAGCCGAGTGTCTCCGTACCGATCGCGAACCCGACGAGCCCGGCCGCGGTGGTGGCTGCGGAGCCGGCCGATGAACCGCTCGATCCCTGGTCCAGCTTCCACGGATTCTTCGTCTGCCCGCCGAACCATACGTCGCCGTACGCCAGCTCCCCCAGCGTGAGTTTGGCAATGAGGACGGCGCCTGCTTCGTCGAGACGCTTCACGACCTCGGCGTCCTCACTGAACTTCTGGTCGCGGAAAGGTGCGCTGCCCCAGGTTGTGGGATATCCGGCGACAGCGAGGAGGTCCTTAGCGCCCCACGGGATGCCGTGCAGAGGGCCACGATATCGACCGTGTGCGATCTCGGCGTCCGCGGCCCGCGCCTGACGCAGCGCGCGCTCGTCCGTCCAGGTGATGACGGCCTCGAGCACCGGATTGAAGCGGCGCAGCCGTTCGAGATACATTCGCGTGAGCTCCTCCGAGCTGACCTTGCGGCGGCGTATCAGTTCGGAGAGTGCCGTAACCGGCAGGAATGCGAGCTCGCGCTCCGTTGCTGGCAGTTCCGTGATCGTCGCGGGGCTGCGTCGCATCGGCTGGCCACGAAGGCCGGCACCGGGAGCGCTGCTCACGTTCATCCCGGGCAGGAGAGGATTGAACTGCACGGCCGGCGCTACCGAGTTCGCGAGCGGGATCGCACGGAGCTCCACGAGCTGTTCTTCCTGACTCTTCAGCTCCGAAACCATCATCTCGCGTTCGGCAGGATCGAACTCCATGCCGACGATCTCTTCAGCGCAACGAACCGTTTCCGTTGTGATTTCCTCGCCAGCGGCTATCCTGCCCCAGAGCACGCCGGGCAGCAGGGTGGAGCCGAGACCCAGGCTCGAGAAATACGCCATGAAGGCGCGCCGGTCAGACAGGAGGTCGGGCATGGGCGATAGCGGTCGAGGAGAAGGGGTCGCGATACTCGTGGATAAGGTCCGACGCGATGGTCGGCGATGCAAGCCGGGCGCGAGCGCGCGGTTGACATGGCGGCTAGCTTTCTCTGATGCCGATCGTTCCCTTCGAGTCCCTTCCCGGCACAGCGCGTGTCTGGGTTTTTGCCGCAGAGCATCCGGTGACCAACGGTGCCGAGGCCGAACTGCTGGACGGCGTTGACGCATTCCTCGCGGAATGGGCGGCACACGGCGCCCCTCTGCGTTGCGCGCGCGACTGGCGTGAGAACCGGTTCCTCACGATCGCTGTCGACGACAGCGCTGGCGCCGCGGGCGCGTCGGGTTGTTCGATCGACGGGCTGTATCGAACGCTCCGTGACGCGGAGCGTTCGCTGCGCACGACGCTGGTGGCTGGTGGGCGTGTGTTCTTCCGTGGCGAGGACGGGCGCGTGTCCTCGGCCGCGCGCGAGGTGTTCTCCGATCTCGCTGCGGCCGGTGAGGTCGGGCGCGAGACCCGTGTCTTCGATACGACGGTCGCATCACTCGCGGACTGGCGCGATCATTTCGAGCTGGAAGCGGAGTCGTCCTGGCACGCGCAACTGTTGCCCGAGCCCGCGGCGTAACGCAGGGCGTATGCCCGCTGCAGCGTCGTCATCCCCGCGCGAAAACGGGAATCCATGCTCGCAGTCGTGTCCACCCTGACAAAGGCGGGAAAGCGATCAGCGCAGCCATGTGTCGCGATTCTGCGCGATGAACTCTGCATCCGTGAGATCGGGATAGCTCAGCAGCACGCGGTCGATCTCCTCACTCTGTCCTGGTGACAGTGCGAGCGCGGGGTCGAGGCACCATGTCCCTGCGAGCAATTCCTGGCGTCGCAGGACCTCGTGGATGCCGGGGATGCAGCCAGCGAAGCCGTGGCGCGCGTCGAAGATTGCCCCGTTGAAATCGGTGAGTGCCGCAGCGCGTCGCAGCCATTCCGCGCTCAACGCGACGGCACTCTGACGCGCCCAGCGAGCGCTCGAGTCGCCCATCGCCGTGCGTCGCGCCCTGATCTCATCGAGCATTGCAACAGCGCGTCGAGTCCCCACGGCCCACTGGCCAAGCAGACCTCCCAGCATCCTCCGCTCCACGAGCCGTCCGCGAACAACGCAGGGAAACGGGGTCAGAAGATCAAGTACAATGTTGTCGTCGTTTCCCGTGTAGAGCGCGATGTCCTCGCGTCCGGATTCGGCGATGGCGCGCACGACATCCATCGTTCGATATCGATCGAAGGGAGCAATCTTGATTGCGCATACGTCGGGGATATCCGAGAAGCCGCGCCAGAAATCGTGGTCCAGCGTGCGTCCGCCGACGGCCGGTTGCAGGTAGAAGCCGAAGAGCGGAATGATCGACGCGATCTCGCGGCAGTGTTCGAGCAGCCTCGCGTTGCCCGGGCCAGCCACGTCGGATTCGGCCAGCCGGAGCAGACCGATGTCGTAGCCGAACGATCGCGCGAGATCGGCTTCGCGTGCTGCCTGCGCCGTATCGCCGACGATGCCGGCAACGCGCACGAACGGCCGCGGAGCTCGCGACAGCTCCCCGGCGACAGTCCCGGCCGCGAGCTCGAGCACCGGTCGCAGAAGATCGTGCGCAGGCTCCCGTATCTCGAACTGCGTAGTGTGGACGCCGACAGCGATGCCGCCAGCGCCGGCGTCCAGGTAGTAGCGGGTGAGGGCGCGCTGCCGCCGCTCGTCGAGCCGGCGCGATGGCGTGAGCGCGAGTGGATGCGCCGGGATCACCTGTCCGGCGAGCAGGTGACGCCGGATGTCTCGTATGTCGAGCACTGTCAGAACCGACCGTCGAGCGTTTCGAAGTGCGTCGGCTTCCCGAGCGTCCGTCCACCCGACTTCAACCATGCGGCAACCCATCGGACGAGCGTCTGTACCGGAATCATCGGCTCCCCGAACAGGCCAGTGGATCGTGTTGCATCGCTGAGCAGTGCATGGGAGCTCTCGGTTCCCGCGAAGCGTGGCGGCCGCCCGAGGTACTCGCCCATATGTGTGGCCAGCTCGCGCACACTCAACCGTTCGGGGCCGGTGACGTTGAGCACGAACGGTGGCGATGCCGCATGCGCAAGGGCTCGAATCGCCCGCGCATTCGCGTCGCCCTGCCAGATGGCGTTGACGTAGCCCATCGCGAGGTCCACCGGTTCACCGTCGCGCACGCGCTGCGCGATGTCCACGAGCACGCCGTACCTCAGGTCAACCGCGTAGCTCAGGCGGATGATTGCCAGAGGCGTGCCGTGGCGACCCGAGTGATAGTCGAATACGCGCTCGCGTCCCACGCAGGAGCGTGCGTACTCTCCCACGGGATCGAGGGTATCGGACTCGGAGGAACCTCGACCGTCCGCCGGCGTGAGCGGGTAAACGTTCCCCGTAGAGAATGCGACCATGCGTGCATCGCGGAATCTTTCGGCCACGATGGCCGGGATGACGACATTCGCTCCCCATGTCGCGGCCGGATCGGTGGTTGTGCCGAACTTCTGGCCGGCCATGAAGATCACGTTGGGCGCGTCCGGCAGGCCCGCGACGGCGGCCGGGTCGGCGAGATCGCAGGCTATGGTCCTGATGCCGCGAGCGCGAAACCAGCTTTCCGAATCCGGCGCGGAGAAGCGCGACACTGCGATGACCTCTCCCCTGTCCTGCCCGCCCGCCCCGCCCGCCCCACCCGCCCAGCTCGCCCCACTCGTCCCACTCGTCCCACTCGTCCCACTCGCCCCACTCGCCCCACTCGCGTCGAGCGCGCGGTGCAGCATCCACGCGAGCGAAGGGCCCATCTTGCCGCCCGCGCCGAGTACGATGACATCGCCGGGTATCTGCGACAGCGCACCGACAACTGCCGGTGCGGGCCGGGAGAGCCGCTCCTCGAGTTCAGTTTCTGACGACGGTGGTGGCTCGGCCGACCTGTCGCGTGGACTGGTTGGCAACAGGGCGGCCATCAGCGGGATCCGTGCGGTGCCATTCTCCAATTGCCCTCTCGCCGCCCCCCCACCCCCCCACCCCCCCCCGTCCGGTGGTCTATTCCTCTGCGTCCCTGACCGCCTCTTCGGCGCCGCGGAAACCGATTCGGCTGTGGGTACCGTCGCAGAAGGGTTTCGTGGTCGATCCCCCGCACCGGCAGAGCGCGATCGTCTTCTTCCCCGCTGGCACCGGGATTGGCTTCCCCTCATGATCCAGGATCGTCACGTCGCCGGGAAGCAGATAGGGTCCATGCTGCTTCACGGTTACGGTCACGTCCGACATGTGGCTCCTGGATTCATTGTATTGTGACGCGAGTACGCGCTGAGTGCTGCGGTGAGTTGTCAGGCAGTGAAAGCATCGGGCTCGCGCGCGTAACGCTTGAGCCGTGCGATCATCGCGTTCAGCCCCGGCTCTCGCGCACCGAGCCCGATGCTGTCCATCAGAGTACGAACGAAGTCCGCCGGGATCGCAAGTGTTACCTCGGGTAGCTGGTCGTTCACCGCCGCGAAAACTATGGCAAGAATCGCGGCGACCGTGGGCGATTGTCGGACGTTGAGGTCGGCGTAGTAGTGCATGCGGCCATCACGCATCTCCGGAAAGATGTCGACCCTGGTCTGACACTCCGGGATGGTGAAGGCGGATCGGTCCAGCGCGACGAATCTCTCGGGGACGGGCTCGAGCTTCCTGGAATAGTGCACCAGTGCGCTCATCCTATCCTCGCGCGAGAGCACTCGGAAGCGATCGAGCACACGGGCGATTCCTGCCGGGAGTGCGCCGGTGGCCCCCTGCGCGGTTGGTGATGCTGGTACGGAGCCCATTGCTGGATGAAATGCCGGCGGCCGGGTCCAGTCAAGCCGGAATGCAACGTGCTGGTAACGGGCAGCGGAAACCAGGCACTTCGGAACGAACCGGAGCGGCTCGGCGATGCGGACCGCCCTGGTTCAGACAACCCGGACAGGAGAAGGTACGATGCCAACGAGGAAAGCGAGTGCGACGTGGGAGGGAGGACTCAAGGGTGGCAAGGGGAGCTTCTCCGGCGAGAGCGGCACCGTGAAGGGAGCCTATTCGTTCGGCTCACGTTTCGAGAATGCGCCGGCCTCGAACCCCGAGGAATTGCTCGCTGCCGCCGAAGCCGCGTGCTTCAGCATGGCGTTGAGTGGCGCACTGGAAAAGAACGGCACGCCCCCAACGAAGATCGAGACGACGGCCGCGTGCAGCATCGAAAAATCGGGCGAAGGCTTCAGGATCAGCGGCATCAAGTTGACGGTGCGCGTCAATGCGAAGGGGACGGACGCCCAGACGTTGAAGAAGCTCGCCGAGCAGACGAAGGAGGGCTGTCCTGTTTCGGCTGCTTTTAAGGGGAATGTGAAGCTGGAGGTAGAGGCGACGCTCGCCTGAGGCCGCGCCATCAGCGATGACCGCGGGCGGTCAGACCTCGCGAGTAGCCGCCACCGCGTCGCGATCGGATCGGGCGAGACGGGCGAGCCAGCGCCAGTGCCAGAGAAAGAGCGTCACGGCGAGCAGCACCAGAAACAGTCCACCGACGAGCGAGCGTGTGGCCGCGAACGATGCAGAGGAAATGTATTCGGCCCTCTTTGTTTCGTAGCTTCGGCGGAGCTCCTCGTCGGTCATCGGCTTCCGCGCAGGCTGAGCGTCCGGTTCGATCACGGCGACGCCGACTTCCGGTGGCGCCGCCGGCTGGGAACGACTGCCGGCGAGGTATCCGCGCTCCCGATACTCGAGCCGGTAGAGCTCGAAGGTCGCCGGGAGTCGCTCTCCGCCAAATCTCCAGCTTTCCTGCGATTCCAGTGGCCTGCTGAGGTCGAAGATCGGGTTGATGGCATTCCCGGAAGCGATCAGGAGTGTGACAACGGCTATCAGGCAGACGGCGTAGCCATAGAACTGGGCGAAGCGGTTCGACTTCTCCATGGTTCCTCCTCGACTGGGATAAACCCCGGCGATTCCCGTGCGCGACCAGCAATATTCACCGATTAATTAATAACAACTCCGCTCGCATGGCCGCCCACATGGCCGCCGCATGGCCGCCCGCATGGCCCACCCGCATGGCCCACCCGCATGGTCGGCCGTATAGTCGCCCGCATGGCCGCGCATTCCCGGCGCCTCACGGAGACCCGATCGCGCGATACCAGCCCGCCGCCGCGCCGACGCCGGATCCCAGCGCTACATCAATCCCGGCGTCTGCCATGGCCATCTCCGTGCCTGCGAGGGCGCCGAGCAGCATCAGTTCATTGATGTCGCCGAGGTGTCCAATGCGAAAAAGCTTGCCCGCCATGCGGCCAAGACCGGCACCGAGCGCGAGGTGATAGCGGCGGAAGGCGATGTCGATGACGGTTGCGCCATTCACACCTTCGGGTACGAGCACGGCGCTCACGGTGTCGGACTGCCATTGCGGAGCGCTCGCGCAGAGCCGCAATCCCCAGGCGCGCACCGCGCGCCGCACGCCTTCGGCCAGCCGGTGGTGTCGGGCAAAGACGTTGTCCAGCCCGTCCGCGAGGAGAATGTCGAGCACCTCACGCAGTCCGTACAACAGCGATAGCGGCGGAGTGTACGGGAAGTAACCGCCGGCGTTGTGCTTGAGCATCTCCCGGAAATCGAAGAAGAAGCGCGGACACTTCGCGCTGCTGCCCCGCGCTAGCGCGCGCTCGCTCGCGCAGACGATCCCGAGCCCTGGCGGAAGCATGAGACCCTTCTGCGACCCCGTTATCGCCAGATCGATCCGCCACTCATCCATGCGGAAGTCGATGCTCGCCACCGAGCTCACGCCGTCCACGTAGAGCAGAGCGGGATGCCGTGCGTCGTCGATCGATCGGCGCACCGCGGCGATATCGCTCGTGACTCCGGTGGACGTCTCGTTGTGAACGACGAGTACGCCCCGGATGTCGTGCGCGCGATCGGCCTCCAGAATCGTTGCTATCTCCCGGGCCGGCACGCCTTCGCCCCAATCGGAGTCGAGGTGCTGCACATCCAGGCCGAGCCGGTCCGCAGCGAGAGCAAAGCCGACGCCGAACTGCCCGTTACGACAGGCGAGGACTCTATTGCCCGGCGAGAGTGTGTTGGTGAGGGCAGCTTCCCACATTCCGGTTCCGCTGGCGGGGAAGATGAACGCCTGACCGCTGTCCGTGCGAAAGAGCCGGCGGAGATCAGCGAAGAGGGAGAGAGGCAGATCCGGAAACGCGGATGAGCGATGGTCCTCCATCGCCCTGTGCATCGCGCGCTGCACACGGTCCGGGACGTTCGTCGGACCGGGAACGAAGAGAAAATCGCGTCCGGCGTGGCTCTGCGTCACGCTCGAACCTTCAATGCGGGAGACAGCGATAGACCGGTTGACGAGTTCGCGTGCGAGCGAAGTCCGCTATCGAATGAGCTCCTCGATATCGGCCGCCTTGCACTTCGTTTCGTGACCCGGATAGATGTGGTTGCAATGAATGCAGTGCTCGCCGAACCCCGTCCGCCTCCACACCAGATAGTACACCGCGCGCTCCAGTTTTCGAACGCGTTCCTCTAGAGTTGACGTGTCGGCCGAT
Organism: Gemmatimonadaceae bacterium; assembly: GCA_050733695.1. Taxonomy (GTDB): domain Bacteria; phylum Gemmatimonadota; class Gemmatimonadetes; order Gemmatimonadales; family Gemmatimonadaceae; genus JBOHTO01. The sequence continues at coordinate 23,935 of JBOHTO010000195.1, forward strand.
TCCATGACTCGTGGCTCCTCTCCCCTGAGACTCCAAACGAAATCGCGAAAATACACAGCACGCTGTTCGGACGAACGGCGACGGCGCTGTTCGCGGGAAGATACGGCGCACGATTGCGGGCGCAACCCGCCCCCTTGCCAGTGGGCTACAGGCCGCGACCAGGCGCCGAGTAGCGGGCGACCAGGCGCGCCGAGGTGGCGACGAGGTGGTGGCGAGGTGCTGGCGAGGTGCTGGCTACTCGCCCGGCGGCCGCTCGTCGCTGCTCGTCTTTGGCTTCCCCCCTTCGCCGCCGTAACCGGACTTGTGCTCCGTGTTGCGCTCCTCCAGCGGTTCCGATCCCACCTGTGTCGGAGGCGTTTCATTCGGCTGATCGCGACCGGCATCGACCCCATGCCGAGCCTCCTGCTTCCTTTCACGATTGGCAGCGGCCCTGCCCTTGTTGTGTATGCCTTCCGCCGCCTCGGCGCCGCTTCCGGTGGGCCTGCCCCCTGCTTTCGAAGTAGAGCCGGTACTGGAGCCGGCCTTGCCTGAAGCGCGCATCGCATTGCTCACAGGGCGCGTGGCGGAGATCCCGTGCATTGCCTCGTCGGCATTGGCGTGCGGGTCCGGTGCACCAACGCGAGTGCCCTGGTCGTCGCCGAACCCGTCGCGCTCCGGCTGCTCGCGGCTCTCCGGGTGCTTCGCATCATCATCGTCGTGGCCGGTCATGATACTCCTCCGCTCTTCCAGGTTAAACAGCGATCCGGGTTGCCGATACGACAGGAATGCTACACGGCCATGCAGGGCAACGGATGTGCCAGCCCGTCGGCCGGCCGCCCGCTCCATCCGCCGATCGCTTCAGACGATAAAGGGTCCATCGATAGAGGGTCCATCCATAGTGGGTCCATCAATAGTGGGTCCATCAATAGTGGGTCGATCGATGGCGGGTCAATCGATAGTGGGTCGATCCCCCGGGACAGTTCGTCCGAAGGTGTGCAACACCGGGCGCGGCCAGCGTCTCCCATACGAGTCCACAGATAACGGAGCCCTCGTATGCGACACCTTGCCCTCATTGCCGTCCTATCGCTTGCAGCCCCACTCGAGCTTTTCGCACAGGGGCGCATCATACCGCGGCCGTGCGTTCCGGAACGCTGTCCGCCGGGGCGCGCGCCTGGCATCGAGCGCGTGTCGAGCGATGTTCGCGTCGTGATGCGCGACCGGGTTCTCCACTTCGAAGTGGAGGAAGTGTTCGCCAATCGGGGAGGGATGATCGGCGAGGCGGATTATCTGTTCCCGCTGCCAAAGGGAGCTGCGTTCCAGGATCTCAAACTATCGATCGACGGAGAGCCGGTCGCGGGCGAGACGCTCGGTGCCGATGAGGCTCGCCGCATCTACGAGGAGATCGTACGCAGACAGCGCGATCCGGCGCTGGTGGAATGGATGGGGCATGGTCTGCTGCGAACGCGAATCTTTCCGATCGCACCGGGCGAGGAACGCCGCGTGGTCGTGCGCTATCAGCAGGTGGCGCAACGCGAGGGCGATGCGCTGCGCGTGGATCATTTCCGGGGCTCGCGTTCGGGCCCGCGACCCGGTGATACGCGCGGTGATGACCCCCGCCGCGACGGGAGCATCCGGCAGGACGCCATCGCGGCAACGACGTTCACCCTGACATATGAGGACAACCGGGCGCTCGGTGCGCCGTATTCACCAACACACGGACTCGATATCGACAGGAGCGGCGGGCGGACGACGGTGAACGTCCGCGGCGACGCCACTGATCTCACGCTGCTGCTTCCGCTGCGCTGCTCTGGCAGGGCGGCTATCAGCGTTCTCACGCACGCGCCGGGTAACGGCGACGGCTTCGCCCTGATCGTGCTCACGCCGCCCGCCGTCGACCAGACCGACACGCCGCGAGCGGTGACCTTCGTGCTCGACATCTCGGGCTCCATGAGCGGGCGCAAGATGGAGCAGGCGCGTGCGGCGGGCAGACAGCTACTGGCAACGCTCGACTCGGACGACCATTTCCGCCTGATTGACTTCGCGACCGAAGTCCACACGTTCCGCGAGGGCTTCGTCCGCGCAACACGGGACAACATTCGTGCTGCCGAACGCTATCTCGAGACGCTTGAATCGGGCGGATCCACGAACATCATGGGCGCGCTCGAGGAGGCATTGCGGCCGAGTGGTATCTCGATACCGGAGGGCTTCCCGCTGGTGCTGTTCATCACCGATGGCGAGCCGACAGTTGGCGAGCGTGATCCGGCTGCGATCGCCGAGAGAGCGTCGGAGATCAGGGATGACACGCGCGTGTTCACGTTCGGTCTCGGTGCCGATGTCAACTCGACTCTCGTGGAGCGGCTGGCGCTCGAGGGACGCGGGGTCGCACACTTCGTTCGCCCGGACGAATCCGTGGAGCGGACGGTGGCCGTCGCCGCGAGCCGCCTCACGAGCCCGGTGGCGACCAACGTGCGTCTCGAGGCCGACGGCGTCCGTCTCTCGAGGGCGCACCCGATGGCTGGCGGAACGGTCGACATTTTTGCTGGTGAGGATCTCGTGGTGTTCGCCCGCTACGATGGAGAGGAAGAGGGAGACATAACGTTCACCGGGGATGCTGCACACGGCCAGGTACGGTGGAGAGCGACTGCGCGGTTCCCGGACCGGTCGCGCGAGAACAGTTACATTCCCAGACTGTGGGCGACGCAACGCGTGGGCTACCTGAGCGCGGAAAAGCGACGTGGCGGCGGATCAGCGGAACTCGACGACGAGATCAGGCAGCTCGGCGAGCGCTATGGCATACCCACGGAATTCACGTCGTATTTCGTGCGCGAGCCTGGCATGATGATCTCGCAGGACGGAACGCGGAGGGACGCGACGGGAGTACGACGCGGAGCGGTCACAGATGCCTCGTCACCACCTGCGGCAGCGAAGGAGCGGGCGTTCTCCGCGGCGCGCACGGCGGCCGACCAGCGCAAGGCAGAGAGTGCGGTGGCCCTCGACGCGATCGTGCAGCAGGCATACTCCAGCGCACCGGCTGCGGACCTTCCCCGGCGAGCGGGATCACGACTGTTCGACCTGCGTGATGGAGTCTGGGTCGACGTCGCGTACGCCGACAGCGTGCATACGGTACGCGTCGAACCGTTCTCCGAGGCGTACTTCCGTCTGGTCGAGCTCATTCCCGACCTGCGCGAGCCGCTGGCGCTGGGAGAGCGCGTGATCGTGCGGGGACGCAACGTGGCGATCGCCACGGACCCTGACGGTGTACAACGGCTCGACGAACGCGAGGTCAGGACGATCCTGGGACAGTGGTGAACGTGTGATCGATGTCGACCGTCTCTTTCGATCCTATCACGGACAGCTCGTGCGTTATCTGACGCGCCGGCTGGGGGATCGCGACTGGGCCGAAGAGGTGGCGCAGGAGGTATTCGTGCGCGCGTTGAGGCAGAAGCAACTCACGAACGAACGTGCGTGGCTGTTCACCGTCGCCAACAATCTGGTGCGAGACGACGCGAGAAAGGAGGAACGGAGACGGCGCCATCTGGCGCTTCTGCGTGAGGAGGAGCGCGACAGGGTCGTGGAGCCGGAGCCCACGTCGCTCGAGCGCATGCAGGAAGCGGCGCTCGCCCGGCGAGCCGTGGAGCAGCTCGCCGAGCGTGACCGGCTGGCGCTGCTGATGCGCGAGGAAGGGCTCGACTACGGCGAGATTGCGGAGGCGCTGGACCTTTCGGTTGGCTCCGTGGGCACGACGCTTTCGCGTGCGCGCCGCCGGCTGATGGAGGCATACGAGTCGTTGCAGCGGGAGAGCGAGAGGAGAGGTGGTAATGCAGCATCCTGATGAGGCGACGATCCACTCATGGCTCGACGGCGAGCTGAGTGCCCGCGAATCCGTGCGGCTCGACGAGCATGTCGCGCGCTGTGCAGAGTGCAGCGCACTGGTTGCCGAAGCGCGCGGACTCATTGCAGGAACATCGCGAGTACTTGGTGCGCTCGACGGTGCTGTGGGGGCCGCCCGTGTTGCTCAGCGAACAGGGGGCGACCGGCCGGCGGGCGGGCCGGGCGCAGTGCGCGCAGCGCGTGCATGGACGCCGCGGCGCTTCGCATGGCCGGCGATCGGAACGGCCGCGGCTGCAGTGATCGTCGCGGCAGGGTTGACGATCGGCGATCGGAGCCGGGGAGAGGAGCGCGCACAGGTGCGCCGAGAAGCGTCAGCGGTCGCGGACGAGCCCGTATCGCCATCGGTTCGCAGAGTCGGATCTCCTGTCGACGGGAACCCAGCCGCTACTCGCGATGATCGGCCGGACGTTACCGACGGTGCGTCCGCGCGTGAGCAATCCGCTGCGCGCCGTAGCGACGACCGGCCGGCGGTGAAGGCACTCGCCGGTCTGGACGCCAGTGCCGCGTCATCTGTCGTGACATCCGTCCCTGACCCTGACCGCGACCCCGATCCCGACCCCGACCCCGACCCCGACCCCGATCCCGATCCCGATCCAGCATCCGTGTCCGCCCGTGCAGCGGACTCGATGAACAGAGGAGCCGAGCGCGCCGCGACGAGCGGGCTCATTCTGGAGGCTGAACCGGTTGCGCCGATGCTGGCCGATCGTGCACACCTCGCGAATCCCGCTCCAGTGGCAGGAGACGTTCTGCGTCAGGAAAAGGGCAGGGGCATGGCCGCGCCAGGCGCGCGATGCTACGCGATCGAGCCTATGCGTACCGTCCGGCTCTCGGCGATCATTGCTGGTGATGACGCCCCGAATCGCAGGACCGAGGCCGCGAACGCTGACACAGCCAGGGCGGAAGTTCCGGACATGCCTGTGCTCCCGGAACGCATTCGCCTCGATGGCCCTGGTGCGGCCCGGGCCACTGGGATAGCCGAAGCAGCTCAGGCCGCCGGCAGACGCGGGGTGGAGTCCGCCGAACTCTTCATGGCGTCCGGACTGAGAATCGGCGGCTACTGGGAAAAACTGGGCGCGGACTCGGTTGTCGTGAACTGGTCAACCGCGTCCGCCACCGTCGAGCTGCGATTGAATGTGGAGGGTGACATCGCGCAGGGAACGGTGGTGGCGATCGAGCCCGCGGCGCAGGGATATACGGGCGCGCCTGCGCGAGCAATGCGCGCGCCCGCAGCAAGGGGGGAGGGTGGGCAGGGGGGCAGCGTCCATCGGGTCACAGGTCACCCGATCGCATGTGAACCGTAACTGCCGGAGTCGGGGCGCTCGCGATCAGCAGCAGGCGAACACGGTTACGAATCGCTGCTCCGCCTCGCTCCACACGATCGCATAGGTTGCCTCGCCGCCAGCGAAGTACGAGAAGCTCGGCTTCGCACTGATTTCGCGAAACAGTCGATCGACGCGTGCCGCAGGAACGCTGATGACGCCAATCTTGCCGAACGCCGCGTGTGGGAGCGTGTCGGCGACTGGCAGTCCGTGCTGTTCGCGCCAGATCGCCTCAGCCGTACTGTATCGGATTGCCTCGCGCATTTCCGCCTCGCCGAGGAGAGGCGTGTTCGGCCTCACCTGCGGCGTTGGACGGAAGGAATCGTCCGCGAGGAGAGCCTCGATGTGCTCCTGCACCTGTCGCTCCGCCGTTGAATCGGGGATCTCGTCCCGGTCAACGTACTGGAAGTAGAGACGCGAGTTCCAGGCGTCCTGATACAGCAGGTTGCCGTCGGATGAGTGGATCTCGAGCACGACGCCGAGCGAATCCATCCGAGGTCCGCGAGCTGCGACGGTGAAGCGTTCCGGTTCGCCATCGCCCGTCATGTCCTGCAGGCGCTCGCGGGCAAGGCGCACGAGGCCATCGATGGAGTCGGATGCCGTGCTGCTGTCGGCCACGCCCGAATCACTGGCGTCATGCAGCGGTCGCTGGCCCGGCTCGCAGGCCGAAAAGACGACCGTGAACAGGACAGGCAGGAGTGGCGCGCGTAGACCTGTCATGGGAATCTCCAAGGGGTTGAGCGAAGGATTCACGGCGGCTGCCGGTGATGTGCCGGGGCGAAGCACCGGGATCCGAATCCGGTTGCCAGGGGTCATGCCAGGTGTCAGGTCTTCCTGAGCGGCCTGACGAGTGCGCGCATCGCGGAATCGAGCACCGGGAATCTGGTCTTGAGCACGTTCACGACCGCCAGGCGTGCCGATGCGTCGCGGGGGGGTGGTGGCTTGGGGTCGCCCTCGAGCACGAGTACCTCATAGTCGTACACGCTCTCGAGCAGAAAGCGCAGCGATTCCGGCGAATAATAGAACAGATGGTGCCATGTGTCGTAGTGCTTCCCGCGCTGCTTCTTGAGGCCGACCCTGCCGATCACCGTCTTGAGTGCCGACGACAGTGAGCGGATGTTGGGACAGCCGAGATACAGTACGCCGTCGGGGCGGAGAATCCGATGGCAGAGACGCAGATACTCTTCCGGATTCTTGGGATGCTCGATCACCTGATCCAGAAAAATCGCGTCGAACGAGCTGTCCTCTATTCCCATGGCGAAAAGGTCGCCGCACCAGACGGGGTCTCCAGTCAGCTCCGCCACCTGCCTGGTTGTCTCCGCATCCACGTCGAAGCCGACGACATCCCAACCGCGCCGCCGGGCGATCTGCATCTCCAGACCATCGCCGGCACCCACTGCGAAGAAGCGTCCCACGCTGGTGTAGTGCTCGATCTGCGCGATGTGCTCGTTCTTCGCCTTCGCCCGTCGCGCGTAGCGCGCGGGGTCCTGGATGCGTTCGAAGTCGCCCATGTAGCCGGCGTAGTACTCGGCCAGGTACTCGTCGGTGTACTGGGGATTCATGAACGCCACACCACAGCGCGAGCAGCGGTCGATGGTGATGCCCCGATAATCGCGATCGTGCCGGCCGATGCTGGCAGAGCCGCACAGGCGGCAGGCCCGGAGTGGCGGATCGAAACTGGGTGTAAGCGTCGCCGCCGTAGTCATGCTTCGGTTGCTGTGGGCTGCCTGTCGTCAGGGAAGTCGGTCGGCACGGCCTGAGCGGCCTTGACCAGAGCACGCGTGAAGGCGACGTGAGCCACGAGCGTCGGGAGCGATCCTTCCAGGGCGAGTTCGCGTCGCATGACGGCGGCTATCGGATCGAGCTCGCCGCGCACAATCCGCTTCCACACCGGGTAGTCGGCGCGAAGGGCGAAGGGCGCATCTCCTCCTGCAACGGGGAAGGCGGTGGCACCATGACATTCACCGTGCGTGATCTCCAGCCGTACAGCCGCACCATTCGGATACCCCAGCTCCCTGCATTGCTCGAGAATGAGCGCGAGGGGCCACGTCCAGGTGCGACCGGTGTCCCGGCAGAGGGGCTCGGCGTTGATGGCGCTGCGATAACGGTCGGCCCAGGGCTGGGTGAAGGGGCGCAGCAGTTCATCCGGTTGCACGGTTGCAAACTAGCGGAGTGGAATCGGCATGACGATCCGCATCGGGACGCAGCCGCCGGCGGAACGCACGCCTCCGCCCGTGCGCGCTCGGTACTCGCCGAGAATGCCGATTGTGACGACCGGAACGGCTCTTGCGCGTTGACCGGTCCTGCCATGTTCCAATCGGGAGTCCCGAACGCATGACGAGTGGATGGTGAAAGCAAGGAGCAGGAAATCCAGAACGCCGGTGGGCCCGACAGGAAAACCGTATCACATCGTGATCGAGTGCGTGACGCCGGAGCTGGAAGGTGGAAGGTATCCGGCAAAGCGGATGGTCGGTGATGAGTGCGAGGTCGGCGCCGACATAATCAAGGACGGCCACGACATCCTGGGTGCGCGGCTCCGCTATCGCGCTCCTGGTGCCGAGGCGTGGCGGGTGTTGCCGCTTGTACACGATTTCGACGCCGATCGCTGGCGCGGTTCCTTCGCACTGGACCGAATCGGCCGCTGGACGTTGGCGGTCGAGGCGTGGACGGATCGATTCGCTACGTGGCGCAGCGAGCTCGAGAAGAAGCTCGACGCCGGGCAGGATGTGGGCCTGGAGCTGGTGGAAGGCGCACTGCTCATCGAGTCCACAGCGCGCAGAGTGCGGGATGCATCTGCGCGCACTGCGCTGAAGGATGCGGCTCAGCGGCTGCGCAACGAGAATGCGTCTCTCGATGAGCGCGGGCGCATCGCGCTGTCCGCTGATCTGCTCGCTGCGGTCGAGGCGCATCACCTTCCGGACGATCTCACCGCGTACGGGCACGAGCTCGAGATCATCGTGGATCGCGAAGCGGCCGGTTTTGCCGCCTGGTACGAGCTGTTTCCGCGCTCGCAGGCGAGGCGCGCCGGGGAGCATGGCACGTTCGCTGATGCTGCGGCCCAGCTTCCGCGTATCGCCGGGTTGGGGTTCGATGTGGTCTATCTTCCTCCTGTACATCCGATCGGGAGAACGTTCAGAAAAGGGCGCAACAACACCCTCGATCCGGAGCCCACGGATGTCGGGAGTCCGTGGGCGATCGGAAACGAGCACGGAGGCCACACCGGGATCGAGCCCGGGCTTGGTTCGATCAGGGACTTCGAGCGATTCGTGGAGCGGGCCCGCGAGCTGGGAATGGAAGTGGCGCTCGATTATGCGCTGAATTGCTCGCCGGACCATCCGTGGGTGAAGGAGCACCCCGACTGGTTCCATGCTCGCCCCGACGGCTCCATCAGGTACGCGGAGAATCCTCCCAAGAAGTATCAGGACATCTATCCACTCGATTTCTGGTGCGATGACCGCGAGGGTCTCTGGAACGCCTGCCTGGAGATATTCCGGGTGTGGATCGCGCGCGGCGTGAAGACATTCCGCGTCGATAACCCTCACACGAAGCCATTCGCCTTCTGGGAGTGGGTGATCGCGGAGGTGCAGCGCGAGCATCCCGATGTTGTTTTTCTTGCCGAAGCGTTCACCCGGCCAAAGAAGATGAAGAATCTGGCGAAGCTCGGCTTCACCCAGTCGTACACGTATTTCACGTGGAAGAACACCGCCGTGGAACTGACCGATCTTGCCGAAGACCTCACGGGTCCCGCAGCGGAGTACATGCGTGGCAATCTCTTTGCGAATACGCCCGACATTCTGCACGAGTATCTGCAGGATGGTGGCCGTCCGGCGTTCCGGATACGGTTGCTGCTCGCCGCCACGCTTCTCCCGGTGTACGGCATCTACAGCGGCTACGAGCTGTGCGAGAACGTACCGGTGCGGGCGGGTAGCGAGGAGTACATGAATTCGGAGAAGTACGAACTTCGCCGGCGTGATTACGAGGCTGCCGGAAACATCAACGAGGATATCCGCGTGCTCAACCGGATCCGCAGGGAGCAGCACGTGTTGAGGCGGTACGCGAATATCAGCTTCCACTTTTCCGAGAACGACAACGTTCTGTTCTATCGGAAGGCAGCAATGGCGCAGGCGCGTTCGGCGGCGGCAGCGGTGGCGACAGCCGCCGCCATTCCTGGCGGCGCTGTGCCATCGCTGCCGCCCGCCGAACGCGACGTCTTCGTCGCAGTGAATCTCGATCCGGAACACGTCCACGAATCCATGGTGCACGTTCCGCTGGCTGATCTCGGAATCGGACCGGGCGAACCCTACGTGATGGAGGATCTGATCACAGGCGCACGCTATACCTGGCACGGATCGCGCAACTACGTGCGGCTCGATCCGGCGCAGCAGCCCGGCCACGTGCTGCGCCTGGAACGTTGACCGCGGACCTCCCCGCAGCCGGACGCCACGCATGACCGACGAGCGGACATGGTACAAGGACGCGATCATCTATCAGATTCACGTCAAGTCGTTTCGCGACGCCAACCGCGACGGTTTCGGCGATTTCAACGGATTGATAGAGAAGCTGGACTACATCCAGTCGCTCGGCGTCAACTGTCTCTGGCTCCTTCCCTTCTATCCTTCACCGCTGCGCGACGACGGATATGACATAGCCGAGTTCGAGGCGATCAATCCCACGTACGGGACGATCAGCGACTTCAAGCACCTGCTCGATGCCGCCCACGAGCGCGGAATCCGCGTGCTGACGGAACTGGTGATCAACCACACGTCCGATCAGCACCCGTGGTTCCAGCGCGCGCGGCTCGCACCCAGGGGTTCTCCGGAGCGCGATTACTACGTGTGGACAGACGATCCGCATACCTACGCAGATGCGCGGATCATCTTCACCGATACCGAGCGATCCAACTGGACGTGGGACCCGGAAGCCGGGCAGTTCTTCTGGCACCGCTTCTTCAGTCACCAGCCCGATCTCAACTTCGACAATCCGAAGGTCCGGCAGGCCCTGATCAACATCATGCGCTTCTGGCTGCGCATGGGCGTCGACGGAATGCGGCTCGATGCAATTCCGTATCTGATCGAACAGGAGGGCACGAATTGCGAGAACCTGCCCGAGACTCACGTCGTGCTGAAGGAACTGAGAGCCGCGCTCGACGCCGAGTTCCCCGACCGGATATTCCTTGCCGAAGCTAACCAGTGGCCGCCGGATGTACGCCCGTACTTCGGCGAGGGCAATGAATGTCACATGGCGTTCCACTTCCCGTTGATGCCGCGGATGTACATGGCCCTCAGGAGAGAGGACCGGACGCCCATCGTCGACATCATGGCGCAGACACCCGAGATACCGCCGGAATGCCAGTGGGCGATCTTTCTGCGCAATCACGACGAGCTCACGCTCGAGATGGTGACCGACGAGGAACGCGACTACATGTATGCGGAGTACGCAAAGGACAGGCGGATGCGCATCAATGTCGGCATTCGCCGCCGACTCGCCCCGCTGCTGGACAACGGCCGCCGGCAGATCGAGCTCATGAATGCACTCCTCATGTCGATGCCGGGAACGCCGATCGTGTACTACGGTGACGAGCTCGGCATGGGCGACAACGTCTACCTCGGCGATCGTAACGGCGTACGCACTCCGATGCAGTGGAGCGACGACAAGAATGCGGGTTTCTCCGAGGCCGACAGTGCCGCGCTGTACAGCCCGCTCATCGTCGATGCGCCGTACGGGTATCATGGCATCAACGTCGATGCCGAGGAGCGGACACAGACGTCGCTACTGCGCTGGATGCGCCGCCTGATCGGCGTGCGCAAGCGCTACCGTGCCTTCGGCCGGGGGACCTTCGAAACGCGCCATCCGCAGAATCGCCGCGTGCTGACGTTTCTCCGGCGCTACGAGGACGAGGTCATCCTGTGCGTCAACAACCTCTCCCGCTACGCGCAGGCCGTCGAGCTCGATCTGCACGATTTCAGCGGCTGTACGCCGCTCGAGCTGTGGAGCGAGCAGCCCTTCCCCCAGATCGGCGACCTCACGTACATGCTGACGCTCGGACCACATTCCTTCTTCTGGTTCCGCCTGGTGTCGCCTGCCCGGGCCGAGGCGCTCACGGGTGCGCATCAATCACTCGCGGGCGGGCGGCAATGACAGCGGCGACATCGCCTCCGGTCCTCCAGGTCGATGGGCCACTGGCCGAGGCGCTCGGCGCGGATGCGCTCCGCCGAATCGACGGTCCGACGCTGACAGCCTGGTTGATGACACGCCGCTGGTTCGGCGGCAAGGGGCGCGCGCCGGACGCTGTGCGAATCGCCGAAGTCGTTCCGGTCGGGCGCGGCGATCAGCGCGCAGCCGTGGCGCGCGCCGAGGTGCGTGCGGGCAATCGTGTTACGAGCTACCAGCTCCCGTTCGCCGTGCGGTCGTCGGCGACAGGCGAGCCGCCCGAGTCCACGCTGGTGACGGTGCAGGCGGCGAACGGCGAAGGTATCCTGTTCGACGCGGTCGAGGATCCGGTGTTCTGCCGCGAACTGGGTGCTGCCTTTCGCGACGGAGCACAGTACAGCGGCGATGCGGTTCGCTGGATCATCGAGCCCGTGGGCGAGGGCCATGATCTCGCAGCAATGCACGAGCCGCGGGTCGTCTCCGGAGAGCAGAGCAACACGTCGATCATCTTCGGCGAGCGCGCGATTCTCAAGCTGTTTCGGCGGCTGGAAGACGGGATCAACCCCGATGTGGAGGTCGCTCGCTTCCTGACAACTCGTACCGCCTTCCGCGGAACGCCGGCGCTGCTCGGCGTCATCCGGTTCGAGAGCGACACATTGCACGCGACCGGCGGTATGCTCCAGGAGTTCGTGTCCGGATCGTCGGACGCCTGGCGCTCGATTCTCGATCGGAGTCGCTCGTACTTCGATGCGCCCGCGAATAACGATGCGAGGGGTGAGGGTCCGGTAACTCGCGACGCGGAGCAGCTCGGTCGCACCACGCGGGAGCTGCACGACGCACTGGCGTCCGGGGGTGAGGAAGACAGGGACCCGGAGTTTGCGGCGGAGCGCGCGGGTCGAGGGGACACGCTGCGCTGGGAAGGTGCAGCGAGGAAGGAGATCGATGAAGGGCTCGATCTCCTCGCGGCACGCATCGTCGCGAAGGCAATCCCGGAGGAGCGCGCGGCCGAAGCCCGTGTTCTCGTACAGCGCAGAAAGGCATACGCCGATCTCGCGCACGAGCTCGCGGCCGTTGTCGGCGATGATGCCGGAGAGCGCATCCGGCACCACGGCGACTATCACCTTGGTCAGGTTCTGCGTTCGGGGGATGGAACCTTCACGGTGATCGATTTCGAAGGCGAGCCGGCGCGTCCGCTCGCGGAGCGACGGGAGCGCAACAGTGCGCTGCGCGATGTCGCCGGGATGCTGCGCTCCTTCGCCTATGCGGCAGCCACGCTGGCGGCGTCATCGAGGCAGGTCGTTGAGCCACAGGTCCGCGAGACGCGGGCCGCGCGCTGGGAGCGCGATGCGCGAGATGCGTTCATGCGAGGCTACCTTCGGGGGCCGCCAGCGCGATTTCTCCCCTCGGTCCCCGAGCGCGTGGCGGCGCTGCTCGCTCTGTTCGAGACGGAGAAAGCGTTCTACGAGCTGTCGTATGAGCTGAACAATCGTCCCGAGTGGATCTGGATACCCATGCGCGGGATATCGAAACTGCTGGTCGCGTCGAGGGCCGGCCGGTGATCGGCACATGGTCGCTGGATCGTGGAGCGCGCGTGTTGGGACACGGTGGCGTTCGGTTCAGCGTGTGGGCGCCCAGGGCGGATCGCGTCGCGGTCGTCCTCCATGATGGCCATGGCGCTGAACGCGTTCACGATTTCGAACCTGGCGACGGCGGTGTGTTCGAGGCGACGGTACCGGATGCCCGCGCTGGCAACGACTATCGGTTCCGACTGGATGGCGCACGCGATCTGCCGGATCCGGTGAGCCGGATGCAGCCTGATGGCGTCCACGGCCCGTCGCGCGTAGTTGATCCGGCCGGCTTTCACTGGACCGATTCAGCCTGGCCCGGCCGCGAGATGGCGGACCTCGCGATCTACGAGTTGCACGTTGGTACCTACACTCCGGAGGGTACGTTCGATGACATCATCGACCGATTGCCGGAGCTGCGCGACCTTGGCGTGACGGCCGTGGAGCTCATGCCCGTCGCCCAGTTCCCCGGAACTCGAAACTGGGGCTACGACGGAGTCGATCTGTACGCGCCGCACAGCAGCTACGGTGGACCGGAAGGGCTCAAGCGACTCGTGAATGCCGCGCACGGAGCCGGTCTTGCCGTGATTCTGGACGTCGTCTACAACCATATCGGTCCCGAGGGAAACTACCTTGGCGAGTTCGGCCCCTACTTCACGGATACCTACCGAACGCCGTGGGGCGCCGCAATCAACTTCGACGGTGCCGGCAGCGACGAGGTGCGGCGATTCTTCACTGATAACGCGCTGTACTGGGTCACGGAGTTTCATCTGGATGCGCTGCGGCTCGACGCGGTTCACGGCATCTACGATTTCGGCGCACGGCACATTCTGAGGGAGATCGCTCACCGCGTACATGAGCAGGGGGCCCGGCTCCGGCGGCGCGTACAGGTGATAGCGGAGAGTGACCTCAACGACCCGCGCCTCGTGCGGTCTCCGGAAGCAGGCGGCTACGGGATGGACGCACAGTGGAGCGACGATTTTCATCACGCCGTTCACGCCGCCCTCACGGGGGAGAAGATCGGATACTACACCGACTTCGGGGGAGTGGATGTGCTCGCCCGCGCGCTCGGGGAGCGGTTCGTGTACAGCGGACAGCACTCGCGCTATCGCGCGCGACGGCACGGTGCGCCAGCGACGGACGTACCCGCCGATCATTTCGTTGTCTGCGTACAGAACCACGATCAGGTGGGCAACCGCGCGGCCGGCGATCGACTCTCCACGATGCTGGCCCCGGCAGAGCAGCGTCTCGCTGCAACGCTGCTGCTGACATCGCCCTACGTCCCTCTGCTCTTCATGGGCGAGGAGTACGGTGAGACCAACCCCTTCCAGTACTTCGTGAGTCATGGGGACGGCGATCTGGTCGAAGCGGTGCGGGCGGGAAGAAGGAAGGAGTTCGAGGCGTTCGGATGGGGCGACAATGTTCCCGATCCGCAGGCAGAGGAAACGTTCGAGCGATCGCGTCCAGACCTGAACCGGCGCACCGAGCCGGGTCACAGGCAGCTTCGGACACTGTATCGCGATCTGCTGCACCTGCGGCAGCGGGAGCGCGCGCTGCGTCCGGGGGAGTCGAGTATCCGCGTCGGGCACGACGCAGCATGCGGCTGGATCACCGTCGAACTTGTCCCGTCGCACGGTGACACTCTGATCATCCTCTTCAATCTCTCGACGAGTGAGCGCATTGTTCCCCTCGCCGGGAGTGAGACGACGACATGGACCGTCGTGCTCTCGACCGAGGACATCAGGTATGGCGACGGGGAGGAACGGAGGCAGTCGCCCATGCGCGTCGGCTCTCAGCAGAGCGGCGGGCGGCGAGTGACGCCACAGCACGGCGACATCGCGGCGCGCACTCTTGTGCTTCCACCCCTGTCGGCGGTGCTGTGCCGCCGGGAGACCATATAGATGCGCGTCTGGCCCGGCCAGCCCTATCCACTCGGAGCCACGTGGGATGGAGAGGGCGTGAATTTCGCTCTCTTCTCCGAGAACGCAACCGGCGTCGAACTGTGCCTGTTTCACAGGCACGAAGACGCGGAACAGTTCGCGACCATCAAGGTCCGGGAACGGACCGATCAGATCTGGCACTGCTACCTTCCCGATGTCCGGCCAGCGCAGCTCTACGGGTACCGCGTGCACGGTCCCTACAGGCCCGAGGAGGGACATCGCTTCAACCCCGGCAAGCTCCTCATCGATCCGTACGCCAAGGCAATCAGCGGCACCATCCGGTGGAGCAACGCCCTGTTCGCGTACAACGTTGGCGGATCGAAGGAAGACCTGGAACCGGATTTCACGAACAGTGCTGGCGGTGTTCCCAAGTGCGTTGTCGTCGACAGCGCCTTCACGTGGGGGAATGACCGGCACCCACGCACGCCGTGGAACCGGACGGTCATCTACGAATGTCACGTGAAGGGTCTCACGCAGCTCCATCCCGGCGTTCCGGAGGAGATGCGCGGGCGCTACCTGGGCATCGCAACGGACCCGATACTCGATCACCTGATCTCCCTCGGCGTGACAGCCGTGGAGCTGCTTCCCGTGCATCATTACGTGGCCGACCGCCATCTCGCCGAGCAGGGCCTCACGAATTACTGGGGCTACAACTCCATCGGCTATTTCGCGCCGGACGTGCGCTATGCGCGCGGCGGGCTGATGCACCAGGTGTACGAGTTCAAGAGCATGGTGAAGAAACTGCACAGCGCCGGGATCGAGGTGATCCTCGATGTCGTGTACAACCACACGGGCGAGGGTAACCACATGGGGCCCACGCTCTCGCTCCGCGGCATCGACAACAAGGCGTACTACCGGCTGGAGCCGAAGAACCATCGCTTCTACACGGACTTCACCGGTACCGGCAACAGTCTGAACATGCTGCACGCGCGGACCATACAGCTCATAATGGACAGTCTGCGCTACTGGGTGCTGGACATGCACGTGGATGGCTTCCGCTTCGACCTCGCGCCTGTGCTCGCGCGCGAGTTGCACGAGGTGAACCGGCTCGGCACGTTCTTCGACATCATGCAGCAGGACCCCGTGCTGTCACAGGTGAAGCTGATCGCCGAGCCATGGGACATCGGACCCGGCGGCTATCAGGTGGGCAACTTCCCCATCGGCTGGGCAGAGTGGAACGGCAAGTACAGGGACACGGTGCGCCATTTCTGGAGGGGTGACGAGGGCCACATTCCCGAGCTGGCGTCGCGCCTCTCGGGCAGCAGCGACATCTATCAGTGGACGCAGCGGGGTGCGTATGCCGGAGTCAATTTCATCACCGCTCACGATGGCTACACGCTGCGCGATCTCGCGAGCTACGAGAAGAAACACAACGAAGCCAACGGCGAGAAGAATCAGGACGGTCACAACGACAACATCAGTCGTAACTGGGGTGTCGAGGGCGACACAACCGATCCGAAAGTCATGGAGATTCGCCTGAGGTCGATGCGAAACCTCCTGGCGACGCTTGCCTTCTCGCAGGGCGTTCCCATGATCGCGCATGGCGACGAGCTCGGCCGCACCCAGGGCGGCAACAACAACGTCTACGCGCAGGACAATGAGACGAGCTGGGTGAACTGGAAGCTGTCGGACTGGCAGCAGGATCTGTGCGCTTTCACGCGCAAGGTGTTCGCGATCCGGCTGGCCAATCCTGTTCTCCGGCGGCGGCACTTCTTTCGCGGGAAGGAGATATCGTCGGAAGGCGGCAAGGATCTCACATGGATCAGGCAGGACGGGGCGGAGATGGGCGAGAATGACTGGAACGACGCGAAGAACCATGTCCTGGGCATGCTCATCAACGGTGATGCCACCGATGAGATGGACGATCGCGGGCGGCCGGTGAAAGGCGACACGATGCTGCTCCTGCTGAACGGAGGAGAACAGCCCGCGAGCTTTTCCCTTCCGGCAGCCGAAGGCAGGGGAGTATGGGTCGAGATGGTCGACACAGCGGAGCCGGGGGCACACGCTGCCACCGATGCGGTGCCGGTCGCTCCCTGGTCGCTCGTGCTGCTCAGGTTCGGAACCGAGCGCCGGCTGGTACAGGAGGCCGAGCCGCTACATCAGCACGTGGAGGCAACGAAATGACGAAGAACAAGGGAGCGACACTGCAGCGCGCGCCGAAGGAGACAGCCCGCGCTCGTGATCAGTCGAGCATGCCTGCAGTTCCACAGATGGATACAGCCGACCGCGCTCGACTGCTCGCGGGCGAGCACAATTCGCCCCACGGCGTGCTCGGCGCGCACCCGGTTACGCTCGACGGCACCGCGGGCATTGCCGTGCGCGCATATCACCCCGACGCGACCAGCGTCGAGTGCATTGCGGGCGACTGCGGTGCGACGATCGCGCTCGAGCGCGACGGAAGTGGCGGCATGTTCGCGGCGTTCCTTCCAGGGAAGGCCATGCCATTCCGCTACCGGCTACGCTTCGGCTTCCCTGACGGCACGAGCCAGGAACGGGGGGATCCGTATCGCTTTCTTCCGACGGTCGGTGAGGTCGACCTGCACCTCTTCAACGAGGGAACGCACCGCCGTCTGTGGGACAGGCTTGGCGCCCATCCCATTGAAGTGGATGGAGCGTCAGGCGTCGCGTTCGCGGTGTGGGCACCGAGCGCGAGACGCGTGAGCGTGGTGGGCGACTTCTGTGCATGGGACGGACGAGTGCTGCCGATGCGACAGCTCGGAAGGTCCGGCGTATTCGAGCTGTTTGTTCCGGGTGTAGCGCCCGGAGCCCTCTACAAGTTCGAGATACTGACTCGGGAAGGCGCGCTGCGCCTCAAGACCGACCCCTTCGCCATCAAGATGCAACAGGCGCCGGAGACAGCGTCGATCGTGGTCGATCTCCGAGCGTACGAGTGGGGAGACGACGCCTGGATGCAGGCCCGGCAGGTAAGCGAGCCCATACGCGAGCCGATGCTCGTATACGAAGTGCATCTCGGGTCGTGGGCGCGCGTGCCGGAGGACGGTAACCGGTCCCTGAGCTACAGGGAGATCGCGCCGCGACTCGCGCAGCATGCACGGTCGCTCGGCTTCACGCACGTGGAGCTGCTCCCTGTCATGGAGCATCCTTTCACCGGTTCGTGGGGTTACCAGGTGTCGGGCTACTACGCCCCGACATCGCGGTTCGGCGATCCCAACGACTTCCGCTTCCTGGTCGATACCTGCCATCAGGCGGGCCTCGGCGTGATCCTGGATTGGGTGCCTGCCCACTTTCCCAAGGATGACTTCGCGTTGCGCCGCTTCGACGGCACCGCGCTCTTCGAGCACGAGGATCCGCGGCTGGGTGAGCATCCCGACTGGGGGACGCTTATCTTCAACTACGGCCGCAACGAGGTGCGCAATTTCCTCGTTGCCAATGCCGTCTACTGGCTGGACGAGTTCCATGTCGATGGTCTGCGCGTGGATGCCGTCGCGTCGATGCTGTATCTCGACTACAGCCGGAAGGCGGGCGAGTGGCTGCGGAACCGTTATGGCGGACGCGAGAATCTCGAGGCGATCGACTTCCTGCGGCAGATGAATGCCACGGTGCACGCGGAGCATCCAGGATGTGTCACCATCGCCGAGGAATCCACGGCGTGGCCCGGCGTCACGAAGCCGATCTCCGAGGGAGGGCTTGGCTTCACGTTCAAGTGGAACATGGGCTGGATGCACGACACGCTCGGCTACTTCTCGAAGGATCCAGTCTACCGGGGCCACCACCAGGATCAGCTCACCTTTGCCATGGTATACGAGAACAGCGAGCGCTTCATCATGCCGATATCGCATGACGAGGTCGTACACCTGAAAGGATCGCTGCTGGAAAAAATGCCTGGCGACTTCTGGCAGAAGCTCGCCAACCTGCGCCTTCTACTCACGTATCAGTACACGCGCCCCGGCAAGATGCTGCTCTTCATGGGAACGGAGCTCGCACCCCATACGGAATGGAACCACGATACGAGCCTCGACTGGCACATCGCGGACGAGCCCATGCGCTCCCGGTTCCAGCATTTCATGCGCGATCTGGGCGAGTTGTATCGCGGTGAGTCAGCGTTGTGGAGGCGCGATGCCGACCCGGAAGGCTTCTCGTGGATCGATGTCGCGGATCGGGGCAACTCCGTGATTTCGTTCATGCGCCGGGATGCGGCCGATCACGTTGTCGTCGTGCTCAACATGACGCCGATTCCGAGAGAGCACTACAGGATCGGCGTGCCGGAAGGCGGAACGTATCATCTGCTGCTGTCGTCGGACGATGAAGCGTACGGAGGAGGCGGTATTGCACCGTCCCGGTGCTTCGAGACTGAAGCAGCTCCTTTCCACGGCTTTCCCCAGTCCGTCCAGCTCACGCTTCCTCCGCTGGGCGCCGTGGTGATCGGGCCCCAGCGGAATGCCGGGGCATAGCACCTCGCTTCGTCCGGCCTGCGCCCGCGCCCAGCGGTGAAGCATCGATCATCGCGTGAGCAGCACGCCGGATGAAGCGACAGCGTGCTGGCAATGCGCTGAGGGCCCTGGCGGATCACGCCGGCATCGTGGCGGAGTACATCGATCAGAGCGGGTGTGAGCGACGCGAGACGAGCGACGATACGCGCGTCGCCCTTCTCGCGGCCATGGGCATCAATGCGGCCGACGAGCGTGCGGCGAGCGAATCGCTGAATCGCATCAGGAACGCCGAACGCTCACGCCTGTTGCCGCCCACGCGGGTGAGCATCGACGGCAGGAGTCCACCGACAGTCGATCTCTTCTTACCCGATACGGGGGAGCGCGCGGCTGACTGGCGGCTGGAGTTGCGCACCGAGCCTGGCCGGGCAACCACGGCGGAAGGACGCATCTCCGTCGGTCGTAACGGCAGATGCGCGCTGACCCTGCCGGTCAACCCGGGTACCGGCTATCACGATCTGCGGCTCACGGTAGATGCGGGCGTGGCGTCGGCGCGCGCTGAACAATCGCTCATCATCGTGCCGGGTTCCTGCCCCACCCCGGCTTCATTGCTCGGGGGGCGGCGTGTGTTCGGAATCATCGCCAACCTGTATAGCGTTCGCAGCGAGCGGAACTGGGGGGTGGGAGACTTCGGCGATCTGGACGCGCTCGTACGCTGGGGATCGGCGGAAGGCGCGGCATTCATCGGCGTCAATCCCCTGCACGCGTTGCGCAACCGCGGCACGGATCGAAGCCCGTACAGTCCGCTGAGTCGTCTCTTCCGGAACCCGCTGTACATCGATGTCGAGAAGGTGGAGGAAATGAGAGAGTGTGCAGCGGCCCGTGCGCTGATGTACCAGCCATCATTCGTAAGCGAGCTCAACTCGCTCCGCGACAGCGAACGGGTGGGCTACGAGCGCACGATGACGCTGAAGCACGCGGTGCTTCGCCTGCTGTACGAGACTTTCACGGCGCGACACCGGCGCGAGTCCACACAGCGCGGGCACCAGTACGCGCGCTACCTGGAAGTCCAGGGTCAGCCGCTCACGGACTTCGCCACGTTCGCGGCGCTGGAAGATCATCTCGGAAAGCGATTCGCAGAATGGCCGGCTCCATTTCGCGATCCACGCTCGTCCGATATCGAGAGCTTCCGCCGCGAGAGCAGGAACGCGATCGACTATCATCGCTACCTCCAGTTTATCATCGACTGTCAGATCGCAGGCACAGCCAGTACGGCGAAGACGAGCGGGATGCCGATCGGCCTGTATCAGGATCTCGCGATCGGAACGGCGCCGGACGGAAGCGATCCGTGGATGTTCCCCGGCCTGTTCGCACGCGGCGTCGCACTCGGCGCTCCGCCCGACGACTACTCTGCGTCCGGCCAGAACTGGGGACTCCCGCCGCTCGATCCGCATGCTCTGGCCGCCGGTGGTTACAGCTACTGGATATCTCTCGTGCGATCGGCGCTGCATCACGCTGGTGCGCTGCGACTCGATCACGTGATGGGACTCTTCCGGCAATACTGGATTCCCGAGGGGCGTCCCGGCGGCGAGGGCGCCTACGTGCGCTTTCCGGCCGAGGACATGCTTGGCATCCTCGCACTCGAGAGCACGCGTGCCGGGGCGCTCGTCGTGGGGGAAGACCTGGGGACGGTACCGGAAGAGGTACCGCCAGCACTCCGGCGCTGGGGCGTTCTGTCGTCTGCCGTCCTCTACTTCGAGCGGAATGAGACCGGCGGCTTCGCGCCCGCCGGGGAGTACGAGCCGAACTCCCTTGCGACGGCGAACACGCACGACATGCCAACCCTTGCAGGCTTCTGGAGCGGTGGTGACATCTCGCTGAAGCGGAAGGTGGGGATCATCGATGGAGATGACGCCGTGGCAACCGCAGAAACGGTGCGCGAGGGAGAACGGCGTGCGCTGACAGATCGGCTTCGAGCGGCAGGCGTGCTCGCGGCAGACGATGATCCTGACGCAGAGAACGGCGCCGTGCTCCGCGGCGCCGTGCACGCATTCCTGTGCAGCTCGCCGGCGGCACTCGTGGGACTCTCGCTCGACGATCTGGTCGGAGAGCCGGAACCCGTGAACGTGCCTGGCGTTGGCGCCGAGAAGTTCCCGAGCTGGACGCGGCGGCTCGCACTTCCAGTCGAGGAAATACCGGTGGATGCGGGTGTGCGAGCCGCGATGCGCTGCAGCGAGCGCGCCTGGGCATGACAGCAGGCGTGCGCCGGTTACTGGCAACCTATCGCCTGCAACTGCATCGCGACTTCACGTTCGCACAGGCGGCTGCCATCACGCCCTACCTGCGCGGGCTCGGCGTATCGCACGCTTACACGTCACCAATCACACGCGCACGCAGCGGGAGCAACCACGGATATGACGTCGTTGATCCGACCGAGGTTAATCCCGACCTCGGTGGTGAACGTGGGCGTGTCACATTCGTTCGTCGCCTGCATCGTGAAGGGCTTGGCCTGCTGCTGGACATCGTCCCCAATCACATGGGAACCGGAAGCGAGAATCCCTTCTGGGAGGATGTGCTCACGCACGGCGCCGGATCGCGCTACGCTCGCTGGTTCGACATTCGCTGGGGGAGCGCCGACGAACTCCTGGCGGGCCGCATTCTGCTCCCCGTGCTCGGCGACAAGTTCACACGGGCACTCGAGCGAGGGGAGATTACTGTCGAGTTCTCGCATCGCGGCATTCGTGTCCGGTACTTCGACAAGGAGTTTCCCGCGGATCCGGCGACGATTCCCATGCTGCTCGCGCCGGTATCCGCAGGACGCGGCGTGCCTCGCCTTGCGGCAAGGGATCGTTCCTCCCTCGAGACCATCCTCACCGAGCTGCAGGCGCTGCCGCCGCGCGCGCCGCCGGAGGTGGCCAGTCGTAATGGGGCCGCGGCTGCGCCACGAAGCAGTGCGGCCGAGCCGCCGCTGCGCCGACTGTCGGTACTTTGGAAGAGGTCGCCAACCGTGCGTCGCTACGTCGAACGCCGACTCGCCGGGCTCACGATGGGGACCGCGAACAGGGAACGACTGCGGGCCTTCCTCGATGCTCAGCCGTACCGGCTCGCGCACTGGAAGCGCGCCGCACGGCTCATCAATTACAGGCGCTTCTTCGACATAAACGAGCTTGCCGCCGTTCGCGTGGAGGATCCCGCGGTATTCGCCGCGACGCACGCGCTCATCCTCGAGTGGGTGCGGCGCGGCGAGACGGACGGCCTGCGCATCGATCACGTCGACGGACTGCTC
>JBOHTO010000196.1:0-5268 GCA_050733695.1 Gemmatimonadaceae bacterium
GTCCTCGCCCGTAACCATGGCGGCACGCTTGGGGTGTGGTCGACGGTCGCGGCGCCCGGAACGATCTCCGTCGGCGACGTCGTGCAGGTCACGTGATCTCACGGAGCGCACATGTGCGCTTCCCGCGGCTCCAGATCCGAGCTGAGCGCCCGCCGATCTGCGCGACGCGAACGGGCTGTCAGCGCGGTCCGGGCAATCGGTATCGGTAGCTGAGGTACGGGGGCACACACCTCGACGGGCGCACTGGCCCGCATGGAGGTCGGCGATGGGACCGTTCGCCGCGGGCTAGCCGCTGTGGGGTGGTGCAATGGCTTGGGGTTCACCCACACGGGCGACGTCAAGCTCAACCACAAGCTCGGGAGTGTCGGGCGCCGATCTCACGATGATGTGGGCGATGTTGCGGTCCTCGTCGAGGGTGATCAACACGTTCGTGCCGACCAGCAGCTCGCCGTAGACGTCATGCGGGTCCGCCGTGAGCATGGTGGCTCGGATGACACACCGCCCGGCGGCGTCAGGCGTCTCCCTGGGGTCCCTCGCCGACAAGACGAGATGGAGCATGGCGGTCGGCCCGAGCGCTAGCGGTCGAGCCGAGGCGCGGAACACCCACGAGTCGGCGCCGAGCCCCTCGACCGTCGATGCTCGGCGGATCCACAAGTTGGGACCCGACGTCCTGGTCTCCACCGCCCGCCCAGTTGCATCGACGGCGATGTCATGGGTGAGACCATCCTCAATCACCACGGCGCCCTCGACGGTGACATCGCGTGCCGTCCACCCACTGGGCGGGAACGGACTCTGCTCGGCGGCGTGTACCTCGCCCCGGTAGGCGAACGAGCCGGCCTGGACCAGCCGATGCCCAGCCTCGAAGAAGGCGATACGAGCGGCCCGCTCCCTGTCCCCGGCGATGCCGCAATAGGGTTCATCGCCGCCGCCATCATCTTCCTCGCCATCGCTTGCCCACCACAGCAGTCCGCCGGTCAGCAGCCCCACCATGCCGACCACGCCCAGCAGCCGAGACCAGCGCCCAGGCCCACGCACTACCCGGCTCGCTGACGACCGGTGGCCCGGAGCATTGTCTCCCGCGTCCGGTCGGCCCCACGCTTTCGTAACCTTGGACTCGATGTGGATCGGGGGCTCATCGCCCACGCGCCCAGTGTTCCATGGGGTACACCGCCCGCGCACTACCCGCCCATAGCTGCCGCTAGGCGCTACGGCGTTCTGTGCTGACGATCCGCCAGGCGAGGGGTGCGCGGTTCGGGCAATATGCGCTCGTGAGTTGGCGGTGGCTGATCGATGTGCGCGGCCCGGAGCCCAGGGTCGATTGGCGGCGACTCGGTGTTGCACTCGTCGCCTCCTTCTTGCTGTGCGCCGTGCTAGCGGCGGTTCTGTCGCCAGTGGTGTTCGCGGTCGGTGCGTTGATCGCCGCCCCACTCCTGATCGGACTCGACATTCACCTGCGACGCGAGCGACCGACTGACGCTGACACGTAATTGATGCCGATCTCGGCCCCGTCGTTCCACGCTGACGAGAGGATGAGCTGCCTGTTGGTGCAGCGGACAACATGAGTCGGTGCTCGCCATCGTGCGGTGACGCCAAGCAACACCTATTGACCAGGCCACCTACGCTGCTAGCTGTGCTGCTTATGGGTGGGTGGACGGTCAGGTGGCGCCAGTTCCACGGGAGGCGCCCCGTGGCGGCCGAGTCCATCAGGGGGGCCGCCTGGATCGGTTTCGCCGTGCTCTATGGCTTGCTGATCGGGTCGCCTTTGTTGTTTCCTGCGATGGCGATCCCTGTGCTCGCGGTGGGCTTCTGGTGGGACTACCGGCCAAACGGACGCGGCAGACGACACCTGGAGGCCAACCAGACCAATCCTCGGCGGGGGTTCGAGTAGGCCGGAAGCCGTCGGGTTGAAGGTAGCCGCGGGTCGGCTGAATAGTCAGACAAGGCCAAACGCTTGCAGCGCAGATCTGCCGATCTCGCGCCGCGGCGTTCTGTGCTGGCGGTCTGGCGGGCGCTGTGCGCTCGGTTCGGGCATTCTGTGTCGGTGTCCCCGCGCCGACGACGTCTTGTGCTTGTGAGCGTGCCGCTCGTCGCTGCATTCGTTCTTGTTGGCGCCATCGCGCTGGCGGCGACGATGTATCAATGGGGGGTCGTCGACGTCATTATTTCGGTGATCGTGACGGGACCGATTGTCGGCGCCGCACTCGTGATCGCGCCATCGGCGATTCTGGCGCGACATGTCTCGTCCTGGATCCTCATTGCGGCTGCCGAGGTGCTCATTGCGGGCGTGATATTGGCGGCGGTTATCGCCGTATCGACGGATGAGCACTCGACTGCAGGCATCGGGCTCCTGTTCATCCCGGTCGTTGGCTCCGCCATCGCGGGCGCGACCGCAGTCCTTTCGCGCTCAATTGGTAAGGGACGGCTGGGTTCGGCCTCGCAGTCTTGATCGACCAAGGCGATCACACATTTGACGCCGACTGCTGATCTCGCACAGCGTCGTTGTGGGCTAGCGGTCCGAAGCGCTCGGTCTCCCTGCCGTTTCAGGGGCCGGGATGCGAGGATGACGGAGCCGATCCCGCGCCACGTCGTTCTGTGCCAGCGGTCCGGCGGGCGAGAGGAGCGCGGTTCGGGCAATCTGTGCGGGTTCGCGAGGGCAAGCGCGGCCTCAAAAGGCGTCGGGATTGCGCGCTCCGACCGGAACTTTTCTTGGGCGCGGTGCCTTGGATGTGTGTCAGTTCGCGGTGGGCGTGTCAGGCATCGATCGCATAGAGCCGCCATTCTTCGGGCACACCTTTCAGCACCTCTGTGCCGTGCTCCGACGTGGCGATACCTGAGCCGATCAGATGAAGTTTAACGGCTTCGGAGACGAGCACTTCTCCAGGATGTGCGAGGTCGCAGATACGTTTGGCGATCGTCACTGCGAGGCCGACGATATCGTCCGGTCGGACTTCAACCTCGCCGGTATGCACGCCACCGCGCAGGTCGATACCGATATTCTTCGCTTGGGCAACGATCTCTGTCGCGGCACGCACCGCGCGAGTGGTCGCATCGAAGGTGGCGAGAAAGCCGTCACCGAGGGTCTTGACCTCACGACCCCGATAGCGCGCCAAGACGGAGCGGACCATCGTGTCGTGTGAATCAGTCAACGCGGTCCACTTGCGATGGCCCAAGCGAGCGGACTGCTCCGTCGAAGCAACGATGTCCGTGAACAGAATGGTTGTCGAGACGACGTCGCCTTCGGGTGTAGAGCGGCGGCCGGTTACGAACTCCTGAATCTCGTCCAGGATCGTGTCGGTATCGTCAATCCAGAGCATGTGATCGTCGCCGGGCACCTCGACATACTTCGCTTTGATGATGTGCTGCGCGAGATACCGACCGGCTTCGACCCGGATCCAGTGGTTCCCGGCGCGATGCAACACGAGGGTCGGAACCGCGAGCGTGGGGAGCAGGGGACGCACGTCGCGAACGAAGCTCGCCCACGTCGTCTCGACCACCGCGTCGACCCCGACGCCAAGCCGTTCGCATCGCGCCCACCAAGCACGGAAGGTTTTGTCACCCGCCTTACTGGGGGCGAGGATGTCCACTGCAACGCCGGTTCCGAATGACTCCGTTAGGGAAGCGGCGAATCGCTTAAACGCGTCCGGCGAGTAGCCGACGGGGTAGTCGTCGTCTCGCACGTAGTGCGCATAGGTGTCCCCAAGGATTAAACCCGAGATGCGCTTGGGATGGACGGCGGCGTACCGGATCGCGGTCGCGCCTGCTACATCGATACCGGCCAGGACAGACCGCTCGGATCGCGCGGAGTCGAGCACCGCGGTGAGGTCGGCATCGGTTATCTCTTCAACCAGATGGTCTTCGAACGAGCCGCCTGATGCCCCCATGCCGCGGTGATCGCAGATTACCGTGCGGCTGAACCGACTAAGACGATTCCAGAAACGGGCGAGCCCGGGTTCGTCCCAGTACAGATCGATCGGGATGGTGATCGCAGGCGGGAACACGAGATCGACCGCACCCTCGCCGATCACCTGATACGCGATCCTCACCCCATCCGGAGCCGTCGCATACCTCGTCACCGGCCGCTCGTCCACGCCAAGCCCTTCGTCGCCATCAGTCTTACGCGCGTCGACGAAACGCGCCCGTCCACAATCAGCTCGTTACGCGTCCCTCACCGAACGGGTTCTCCAAGTATCAATAGGCGACGCTCGCGACCGCGAGCAAGCTCGCCGTACGTCACGGAAGACGCACGCACCGATCTGCCGATCTCGCGCTGCGTCGTTCTGTGCTGACGGTCTGGCGGGCGAGGGCCGCTCGCAGCAGGCAATCTGTGGGCGTGACAAACGCGCCTGGTGGTGCGCCCACCGAGCAGGTGTCGCTCGCCCGCGCCTTTGTGCTTGGCTTCGTTGCGGGCCTGACGCTTGTGGTCGGCGCCTTGTCGATCTACGCCTTCGGAGCGGGCTACTTCGGCGACTTTGCGGTGCCGACTCCCCTCAACTTCGTTGCAGCGCCGTTGCTGCTGCTCGGCCTCGTTCTCGTGCTCTGGAGGTTCATCACTCGTCGCGTCTGAGACCGGGGAGGCAACGCCAGATCTGCCGCTCGGTTTGCCATGCAGCCATGTCATCCTGACGCCGTGGACGAGCATCAGCGTCGGGTGTGGGCTCGGATGACTGAGTCCGTCGATGCCTATCGCGCCGGACGCCTGGGCCTGCGGAAGCTGGTGAACGACCTGCAAGGGTTGATGGCTGCAGCTGATCTTCACGACCAGGCGCTGATCAACGAGTTCTGGAACCACGAGGCACCCATCGACATGGAACTCGAGCTTCGGACTGAGGACTGGGCACCGCCCGGCTCCGCGAGCGACGAGGCCCTAGACAAAGCGTTGGCCGACTTTCGGAGTTGGGTCACCGAGGTGTTGGCGTCGACAGACGATGAGCGGACCTGACCGCCCAGATCTGCCGATCTCGCGCACCCGTGGAATACGCGGAACGCGCCAGAACGCGAGCACCGATCATCTGCGCCAGAACGTCGGGTGGTCGCGCCGTGGGGCTGAGCACCGAACGGCGCATCTGCGTGCTGTCGTTGCGTCCTTCCCGTCACGTCCTTGGCGACGGTGTAGGCCCACGGTGCAGTGCGCCGGAGGCCTAAGCGAACGGCCGCGATGACCTGGGTCCCTGGCTGGGTTGGCTCGTGATGCGCGTCGCAAGGGCGCCCGATGCCGTCAGGTCCCGCCATTCATGTACTGCGGGACTCGGGTCGGCTCGACGATCCACA
>JBOHTO010000197.1:0-6294 GCA_050733695.1 Gemmatimonadaceae bacterium
CGACCACCGCGCCGAACTTGGCCTCCTCGGTCTTGTAGACGAGGTCGTGCCGGTCGTCGCGGATCATCGGCCGGTTCGTCGGGATCACGGACACGTCGAGACGGTAGATCTCGAAGAACTCGGTCTCCTCCGTCTCGGCCGTTCCCGTCATTCCGGCCAGCTTCTCGTACATCCGGAAATAGTTCTGGATGGTGATCGTTGCGAGCGTCTGCGTCTCGCCCTTCACCTGGACCTTCTCCTTCGCTTCCACGGCCTGGTGCAGCCCCTCCGACCAGCGCCGGCCGGGCATGGTGCGACCCGTGAATTCATCGACGATGAGAACCTGACCATCCTGCACGACGTAGTTCACATCGCGCTCGAACAGGGCGTGCGCGCGCAGGAGCTGGTGCACGATGTTGAGCTTCTCGCTCTTGAGCGCGTACTCCCGTTCGATCGCACGGCGCTGCTCCAGCTTCTCCTCCGGCGAGAGCTCGGCGTCATGGTCGATGCGCCCGATCTCCTCCGAGATGTCGGGGAGAACGAACTGATCGTGATCGGACGGTGACATGAAGTCCACACCCGCGTCCGTGAGGTGCACTGTGTGCCCCTTCTCGTCGAGCACGAACAGGAGCTGGTCCTCGATATCGCGGAACTGCTGCCGCGAGGCCGGCTGCTTCCGGTCGCCGATGTGCGCCAGCTCCGTCTTCTGCACGAGCTGCTTGTTCCCCTGCTCCTGCAGCACCTTGAGCAGACGCTTGTTCTTGGGCGAACCGAGATGCGCCTGATACAGTTTCAGGCCGGCAGTGTCGGTGTCCGCTTCCTCCAGGGCGCGCTCGGCCTCCGCAACGAGCTGGTTGGCGAGGTCCGTCTGGCGCCGCGCGAGACGCGTCACCATCGCGTTGTGCTCGGCGTACTGCACGTCGCCCTCGTTCCCGACCGGTCCCGAGATGATGAGTGGCGTGCGCGCCTCGTCGATGAGAACGGAGTCGACCTCGTCGACTATCGCATATATGTGTGGGCGCTGGACGCGCTGCTCCAGCCGCACGACCATGTTGTCGCGCAGGTAGTCGAAGCCGAACTCGTTGTTCGTGCCGTACGTGATGTCGCACTCGTAGGCACCGCGCCGTTCCGGCGTCCCCGGCTGCGTGTCGTCGAGACAGCCGACGGTGAGGCCGAGGTACTGGTAGACGTGACCCATCCACTGCGAGTCGCGGCGGGCGAGATACGAGTTCACCGTCACGAGATGGGCACCGCGGCCGGTGAGCGCGTTCAGGTACAGCGGCAGTGTCGCCACGAGTGTCTTCCCTTCGCCCGTCGCCATCTCGGCGATGCGCCCGTGGTGGAGCTGGTATCCGCCGACGAGCTGAACCTCGTAGGGAACCATGTTCCACTCGATCTCGTGCCCGGTAACGCTCACCTTGGTCCCGAGCAGACGGCGGCACGCCTCGCGCACGGTCGCGAACGCCTCCGGCAGAATCTCTTCCAGAGTGTCGGCAATCGCGTCGCGCAGTGCGGCCTCCGTTCCGCCGCGTCCGTCCGCGCCGCTCAGCTCCATGTCGATCCGCTCGCGCTCCGCAGCGTCGACCGTCACCTTCTTCTGCTGCCTGAGCGCGGCCACCTGGCCTTCGAGCTCGCCGGTCCGCTCCCTCAGGAGGCCCCGGAACTTCCCCGTCAGGGCGCGCAGCTCGTTCTCCGACACGCCCTGAAGGCGTTCGTAGTGTTCCGCGATCTCCGCGAGCACCGGTTGCAGTCGTCTCTGCTCGCGCTCGTGGCGAGATCCCAGGACCGACGTAAGTACACGTTTGAGCATGCTCTCCCCTATCGGTACAGCCCTGTCGCGGCTATGTAATCCGCGACGGCATCCACCACGAAGCCGCGTATGGACAGCCCCGCGCGCACACGCGCCCTGATCTCGGTGGATGAAACATCGACGCGCCGCGTCTCGATCGCCGTGGCTGCCCCGAACCCCGCGGAATCATCGCCGGATCCGGTCGCGGGCTCGCCAGCGCCTCCACCCACGCCGGCAACCGCTGCACCGCGCCGGAGGACGACCAGGCGCGCGAGCTCCGGCAGTCGCGCCGGGTCGCGCCATGCGCTGAACGTCGGAAGCACATCGGCTCCCACCAGCAGGAAGCGCTCCGCCGCCGGGTACCGCTCGGCGTACGTCTCGAGCGTGTGCACGGTGTAAGATAACCCTTCCCTCTCGATCTCGATGGGATCCACGGCGAAGCGGGAGTCGTCCGCGACGAGCAGTTCGACCATCTCGAGCCGCTGGGCAGGAGGGGCGGCGGTCACATGCGTCTTGAGCGGCTGGGCGGCCGCGGGCACGAAGACGAGCCGATCGAGGTTCAGCATCTCGAATGCATCGATCGCCGCAAGAAGGTGCCCGACGTGCGGCGGATCGAACGTACCACCGAAGATTCCGAGGCGCACGCCTCAGGGACCGGGCGACGCGACCGTTTCCGGCACGTCGCCGCAGAGCTCCCTCGCCTCGCGATCGTCGGGATATGCGCGGCGCAGCGCCCGGCACGCCTCGGCCGCGTCCTCACGATAGTTGATCGCGCGATACGCATCCACGAGGCGCATGTACGCGTCGCGCACCACCGGCGTGTTCGGATAGCGCTCGATCACATCCTGAAAGTAGATGATCGCCGAATCGTACGCCTTGCGCCTGAGATAGTGCAGCCCCGTTTCGTAATCCTTGGTCGCGAGCCACTCGAGCAGGTGTCGCACCTCGGCCTCCGCTTCGTCGCGAAGGTCCGAGTTGGGGTAGATCGCTGGCAGCGTCTGGAAGGTGCTGATCGCGCTCTGTGCATAGCCCGCGTCGAGGCTCGGACTGCTCCACAGGGCCGCGTAGGCACGACCTGCCGCGAGCAGCGCATCGTCGGCGAGAGAATCGTTCGGGAAGGACTCCGTCAGCCGCGAGAACGTCTGCGCGGCGAGCAGGTGCTCTTCCCTGGCTTCGTGTGAACGCGCGAGGTACCAGTAAGTGCGCGACAGCAGCGTGTCGCGAGCCGGGAGCTTGAACGAGAGCTGCTCGAAGGCCAGGATCGCGTTGTCCCAGTCCCGCTCGCCGAACTCGCTGAGCGCGGCTCGATAGAGTTCCTCGTTCGAGAGGAGCTGGATGCGCTCCGGGAATGGCGTCCCGCAGCCGGCGGCGAGCAGGAAAACGGACACGCCGAGCGTGCGGCGAGATATCATATGGAGCATTACGGGTGTGTTACCCCGGATTTCGGGGGTCGATTCAGCTTCCGGCCGAGCGCCGGCGAACGAGCATGGAACGGTAGATCTCGATGCGCGGTTCGTTGGGATACCGTTCCGCGGCGCGACGCCAGATGCCGTCGGCCGCATCGAGGTCGCCTTCAAGATAACCGCAGAGACCGCGGAGCAGCATGGCTTCGAGCCAGTGCGGGCGAACTTCGAGCACCGCGTCCAGCGCCGCGGCGGCCTCCGCGTGGCGGCCTCGCTCGTTGAGCGCGCGAGCGAGTGCGAACCGAACGTCGCTGAAGCCGGGGCGCATGACGAGTGCCCGGCGGTACTGCGCGATCGCCTCGTCCAGCGCGTTCGCGGCCCGGTACTCGTGGCCCATGCGGAGATGGGAGTTCGCGAGCCGGTTTGCGACGATGACCGGGAAGCCTGTCTCATCGGGACGTCCGAGGTCCCTGGCCGTCTCGAAAGCCTCCTGTGCCTCCGCATCGCGCCCCACGTCGGCGAGGAGGACGGCTCGGTTGAGATGTGCCTCGACGTAGCGCGGGTTCAGCTTGAGGGCGTTATCGAAGGCATTGAGCGCCTCCGCCGGACGGTCGATGAGCGCGAGGCAGAGAGCGAGCAGGTTGAAGGCGTCGGCGTATGTCAGCCCTTCGAGGATGGCTTCGTTCAGGAGGAGGACGGCGCCGTGGTAGTCACCGATCGCGAAACGGTCGCGCGCTCGCGCGAGCCGGTCAAACGGCGTTTCCAACCCTGCTCCGCGGCACGCGTGTCTCGAGTCCGCGAGCGCTCAGAGCCTCGCTGAAATACTCGATGGTCCGGAGCACTCCGTCGCGGAGTGCGACCTTCGGTTCCCAGTCCAGCATCCTGCGGGCACGCGTGATGTCCGGCTGCCGTACCTTCGGGTCGTCGGTGGGCAGATCACGGTAGACGATGGGCGCAGCGGTCCCGGTCAGCTCTGCCACCAGCTCCGCGATCTGCCGTATCGTGAACTCGTTCGGATTGCCGATGTTCGTCGGTTCGCTGTCGCCGCGGGAGAACAGGCGGTAGATCCCCTCGATCTCGTCCGAGACGTAGCAGAAGCTTCGTGTCTGGCTGCCATCACCGTAAATGGTGAGCGGCTCACCGGTGAGCGCCTGCACGATGAAGTTCGACACCACGCGGCCATCGCGCGGCCGCATCCGGGGGCCGTATGTGTTGAAGATACGCACGATGCGCGTGTCGAGCCGGTGATAGCGGTGATACGCCATCGTGATCGCCTCGGCGAATCGCTTTGCCTCGTCGTACACGCCCCGCGGGCCGATCGGATTGACGTTGCCCCAGTAGTCCTCCGGCTGTGGGTGGACAAGCGGATCGCCGTAGACCTCGGATGTGGAAGCAAGGAAGAAGCGCGCCTTCTTCGCGAGCGCGAGCCCCAGGGCATTGTGCGTACCCAGCGCGCCAACCTTGAGAGTCTGTATGGGCAGTTCCAGGTAATCGATCGGGCTGGCAGGGGATGCGAAATGCAGCACTCCGTCGAGCGGTCCGCTGATGTAGGTGAACGTCGATATGCTGTGTCGCACGAACTCGAAGCGATCGTTGCCCGACAGGTGGGCGATGTTGTCCCCATGTCCCGTCACGAAGTTGTCCAGTCCGACAACGGAATGGCCGTCGGTCAGAAAGCGATCGCAGAGGTGCGAGCCCAGGAATCCGGCGGCGCCCGTGATGAGTACTCTCACGACCGCACGCGTCCGATCGAATCGTAGGTGAACCCGAGGGACGCCATCTTCATCGGATCGTACAGGTTCCGCCCATCGAGCATGATCGGCCGGCGGAGCGCCTGCTTCACCCGGGCGAAATCGGGATGCCTGTATTCATTCCAGTCGGTGACGATGACGAGCGCATCTGCCGCGGAGCACGCGTCGTAGCCGGATTCGGCCAGACGCACGGTTCCATTGAACCGCCGCTCCGCCTCTTCCATCGCGGCGGGATCGTGCGCCGCGACCGTCGCACCCGCTTTCAGCAACTGATCTATCAGGGTAAGCGAGGGAGCCTCCCGCATGTCGTCCGTGCGCGCCTTGAACGCCAGTCCCCAGAGCGCAACATGGGCGCCCTTCACCGAGCCGCCGAGCATCTTCGTGAGCTTGTCGAAGAGGCGCAGCTTCTGCCGGTCATTCGCGGCCTCGACTGCCTCGAGGATGCTGGTTGGTGCGCCCACCTCCCGCGCCGTGCGTGCCAGCGCTCGCACATCCTTGGGGAAGCATGACCCGCCGTAGCCGGGGCCCGGGAAGAGAAACGACGAGCCGATCCTCGAGTCGGACCCGATTCCCTTGCGCACGAGGTCCACATTGGCACCCACACATTCGCACAGGTTGGCGATCTCGTTCATGAAGGAAATACGCGTCGCGAGCATGGCGTTGGCGGCATACTTCGTCATCTCGGCGGAAGGTATGTCCATGAAGATGATCGGCTTTCCGGTTCGAACGAACGGCGCGTAGAGCTCGGCCATGACGCTGCGTGCGTGGTCGCTCTCGGCGCCGAGCACTACCCGGTCGGGCTTCATGAAATCGTCGATCGCTGCGCCTTCCTTCAGGAACTCCGGATTGCTGCACATGTGAAAGGGAAATCTTGCGGACTTTGCGATCGTGTCAGCCACCCTTGCCGCCGTACCGACGGGAACGGTGGACTTCGTTACCACGACCAGCTCGCGCCCCATGTGCTTCCCGATCTCGTCGGCGACCGCGAGCACGTGGCGAAGGTCCGCCGACCCGTCCTCATCCGGCGGAGTTCCCACCGCGATGAAGACGACCTCCGCGCTGGCGATCGCCGCGCTGATGTCGGTGGTATACGACAGCCTTCCATCGGCCTGGTTCCGGCTGAGGAGATCATCGAGTCCCAGCTCGTAGATGGGTACAACGTCGCGCGTGAGCCCCTCTATCTTCTCGGCGTCGACGTCGGCACAGACCACCGGATTACCGGTCTCTGCCAGGCAGGCTCCCACGACCAGGCCGACATAGCCCGTTCCAATAACGGTGATATTCACTTTATGCTCTGACTATTGAAGCTCATCTCCAAGGTGGGGTCAGGTCTTGTTTTGCGGCATCATAACATTGCAGGGCAATGTTATGA
>JBOHTO010000198.1:0-8102 GCA_050733695.1 Gemmatimonadaceae bacterium
ATGTTGCAAAACAAGACCTGACCCCCGCCTGACCTCGCCGCTCCGTCAGCGATCCGAGCTCGCGCGGTCGTCATTCCCACGAGAGCCTACCCGTATATCGCCAGGGCGAGCCCAGGAAGATTGGCAAGCCATTCGCGCCGGCTGACGAGCCGTTGAACGTGAGCCGGGGGCGGATCGAGGGGATCCGTGCGCCTGTCGCATTCGCTCTCGACCCGGTCTGGCCGCGGATGCCGAACGCCTGTATGTTGGGCGGTCACCGCGAGTCGCGACAGGATACGAACCCGACGCGACCCTTCACCCGCAAACGTGCCGAGACAATCGTGATCGACAGGTGCAGGCGGATCATCGACTGCGCGCGAATGGATGGGCCGAACGCCCCGCTCGAACGACCGGGCCGCCCGCGGACCACCCACCACCATTCAATACCGCTGCTCGCCTTTGCGATCGTGCTGACCGCGGCATGTTCGCGCCCGGCCGAGGATCGTGGCCAGTCCTCGGACGCGATCATCACGGACAGCGCCAGCGCCATGGGAACCGCGATGCCGAACACGCTTTCCGCCGAGGAAGAAGGTGCCGGATGGCGGCTCCTCTTCGACGGCACGACAACCGCCGGGTGGCGTGGCTACCAGATGGACTCGATGCCCTCCGGATGGGGCGTCATCGATGGCACGCTCGTTCGGACCGGACCAGGCGGCGACATCATCACACAGGATCAGTTCGCGGATTTCGAACTCGCCCTGGAATGGAAGGTGGGGCCCGGCGGCAATAGCGGGGTCATGTACCGAGTCACCGAAGACAACGAGCACAGCTACGAGAGTGGGCCCGAGATGCAGGTTCTCGACGACGCCGAGCATGCCGACGGGCAGTCGCGCCTCACCGCCGCCGGGGCCGTGTATGGGCTCTACCCCTCGCCCGCAGGCATCGTGAAGCCCGCGGGCGAATGGAACTCCGTCCGGATATTCGTCGACTCCACCCGCGTCGAGCACTGGCTGAATGGCGTGAAAGTCGCCGAGTACAAGCTCTGGAGCCCCGACTGGGAAGCGCGCGTGGAGGCGAGCAAGTTCAACGAGTGGCCAACCTACGGTCGCGCGCGAGAGGGGCACATCGCCCTGCAGGACCACGGCGACCGCGTCTCGTACCGCAACATTCGGATCAGGACGATTTCGTGAGCGTCGTGCGCGTCAAGCTCTCCACGATGATGTTTCTGCAGTACTTCATCTGGGGCGCCTGGTTCGTGACGATGGGCACCTACCTCGGTACGACCCTCCAGTTCGACGGCGGACAGATCGGCCTCGCGTATGGCAGCACCGCGATCGCAGCAATGATCTCCCCGTTCTTCGTCGGGATGATCGCGGACCGGTTCTTCTCCACGGAGAAGATACTGGCGCTCCTGTACGTAGCGGGCGCGGGCGTTCTCTACTGGGCGTCCACACTCGATTCGTTCGGCGGATTCTATCCGGTGCTCATCGGCTACGCCCTCTGTTACATGCCGACGCTCGCGCTCACCAATTCGCTCTCCTTCCATCACATGAAGGATCCCGCGCGCGAGTTCCCGGCCGTTCGGGTGCTCGGCACGATCGGATGGATCGCGGCCGGCCTCCTGGTCGGTCGGCTCGGCCTCGAGGCGAGCGCGGCCCCGATGCGGATCGCGGCCGGCGCCTCGCTGCTGCTCGGTGCCTTCTCGCTCACGTTGCCGCACACGCCGCCGCAGGCAGCCGGCAAACCGCTGAGCGCCAGGGATGTTCTCGGTCTGGACGCCCTCGCGCTCCTGCGGGATCGGTCGTTCGCCGTCTTCGTGATCGGCTCCTTCCTCCTTTGCATTCCGCTGCAGTTCTACTACGCCTTCACGAATCTCTTCCTGAATGAAGCGGGAATGGTCGAGCCGGCTAGCAAGATGACGCTGGGGCAGATGTCGGAAATCGGCTTCATGCTGCTGCTCCCATGGTTCCTCATCCGGCTCGGAGTGAAGTGGATACTGCTCGTGGGGATGGCCGCGTGGACTGCGCGCTATCTGTTCTTTTCGATGGGGAACGCGGACTCGCTGGTGTGGATGCTCTACATCGGAATCGCTCTCCACGGCATCTGCTACGACTTCTTCTTCGTCACGGGGCAGATCTATGTGGATCAACGCGCATCCGCGCGCATACGCGGCGCCGCCCAGGGTTTCCTCGCCTTCGTGACGCAGGGCGTCGGGCTGTTCATCGGCGCCTGGCTCTCTGGGATCGTCGTTGAGAAGTACGCCACAGCAGGCGGTGGCCATGACTGGCGCTCCATCTGGATTGTACCGGCCGTGGCCTCGTTCGCAGTGCTGCTTGTCTTCGCCGCACTGTTCCGGCCAGCCGCGCGATCGCCACAAGCGCGGCAGGTGGAAGCGCCGGCTCACTGAAAACGGGGAGGGGGAATCGATGGCACCGGGGGAGATCTCGAGGCGCGCGTTCGTCGGCGACCTGGCTCTGGCCGGAGCGGCGTTCACGATCGTACCGCGCCACGTGCTCGGCGGCCCGGGATACCGCGCGCCGAGCGATGTGCTGAACATCGCGTGCATCGGGGTGGGTGGCATGGGGAGCAATGACGTACGCGGCGTGAGCGGCGAGAATATCTACGCTCTTTGTGATGTCGACTGGCGTCGGGCGGAGGACAGCTTCGCCGCCTTCCCGCAGGCGAAGCGGTACCGTGATTTCAGGGAGATGCTCGACCGCGAGGGCGATAGCAT
Organism: Gemmatimonadaceae bacterium; assembly: GCA_050733695.1. Classification (GTDB taxonomy): domain Bacteria; phylum Gemmatimonadota; class Gemmatimonadetes; order Gemmatimonadales; family Gemmatimonadaceae; genus JBOHTO01. Next base: position 2,714 of record JBOHTO010000198.1, read on the forward strand.
CGACGCCGTGACGGTCTCCACTCCCGATCACACGCACGCCGTCGCGGCGATGATGGCGATGAGGATGGGCAAGCACACGTACTGCCAGAAGCCGCTCGCTCGCACGATCGGCGAGGTCGACGCACTCATCGATGGCGCGCGCCGGTACAAGGTCGCGACGCAGATGGGGAACCAGGGGCACGCCGGTGCCGGCACGCGACAGTTGCGCGAGTGGATCGAGGCCGGCGCGATCGGAACCGTGCGTGAGGTTCACTACTACACGAACCGTCCCATATGGCCGCAGGGAATCGACCGCCCGCTCGAGGCGTTCAACGTGCCCCCGTATCTCGACTGGGACCTCTGGCTGGGGCCCGCACCGGAGCGGCCATACGCGCCCGCCTACGCTCCATTTCGCTGGCGCGGATGGTGGGACTTCGGTACCGGCGCCCTCGGCGATATCGCGGCGCATTCGATGGACGCCGCCTTCTGGACACTGCAGCTCGGCTTTCCCCGCGCGATCGAGGCGGAGACAACGAGCGTCAACGCGGAGACGGCGCCAGAAGTCTCCCGCATCGTCTACGACTTTCCCGCACGCGGGGAGCGCGCTGCGGTGAAGGTGGTGTGGCGCGACGGCGAACTCGGCGCGCCGCGCCCCACGGGTCTCCCGGCGGCCGCGCCCTGGCCCTACCACAACGTCGGTAGCCAGCTCTGGATCGGCGACGACGGCATGCTGCTCGCCGATGCATACGGCGATGGGCTCCTGTTGCTGAACGAAGCGCGACAGCGGGAATTCACCGCGAGTCCGCCGCCGGAGAAGTACACGCGTTCACCCGGTGTCTACGCCGAATGGATCAACGCGTGCAAGGGAGGACCGCCGGCCGGGTCCAACTTCGCTGGCCACGCGGGACCGCTCACGCGGATGCTGTTGCTCGGCAACCTCGCGGTTCGCGCCGGACAGGCACTCGAGCTCGATACGGAGAGCGGGCGAGTCACGAACGTGGAGATCCCGGAGGAATTTCTCCAGCCGAGCTATCGCGAGGGGTGGACGCTGTAGTTCCGGCTCCCGACGCAGCCATTCCCGCGAACGCGGGAAGCATTCAGAAATTCGCCGTCACCGTCGCCACTCTCCCTTCGCCACCGCCGGCACGAAACCATCGAGCCCGCGCGGCGGAAAGCTCAACGTCCGCTCCCGCTCCGCGCTCATGTAGCCAGCCATCAGCAGCTTCACCACGTCCAGCCCGTCATCGAACGTCAGCATCGGCCGCTCGCGCCCGAGGAACGCGCGCACGAAGTGCCGGTCCTCCGCCTCGTAGCCGTACGCGACCGGCTCATTCGCCACCACCGGCATGAGCCCGGTCTCCGCGTTCTGTTTCTCCACGAGATCCTCGCCCGACCGTCCCTTCACTTCGCGACTGAAGAAGAGCTCGAGACCGCTGTTCAGGGTGCTCCACGACATCGAGTACTCCGGACCAAGCAGTTCCGCCGAAAGACGCAGCCCCGCTCCCACGAAACTCCACGATGTCGTTGCCTCGCCGAGTACACGCTGTCCGCGACTGTCCCTGAACTCGATTGTCATGCTCGCGAAGTCCTCGGACGGGCGGCGGCGGTAGTCGATCCCCTTCCCCATCGTGCGCGCGAGTTCACGCGCGTACTCGGGACGCGACCACTTGAGGCTCGCGATGTGCGCCGTGACCTTCACGGGTTGGAGCGAGGACAGCGGTTCGCCCGGCTTAGTGAGGAGTTGCCGGACCACGAGCGCCGAGTGGCACATCATGTCGTTGAGCACACCGCCGCCCTGGAGGTCACCGCGCCAGAACCAGGGCGCATGCGGCCCCGCGTGCTCCTCTGCGGCGCGCGCGAGGTACGGACGACCGGTGAGCCGCGCACCACGCGCCCAGATGATCTCTCGCCCGTGCGCCACCTGTGGAGCGAAGGCCTGGTTCTCGAGGTATCCGTTCGCGATCTCCGCCCGCTTCGCGAGAGCGACCATCTGCTTCGCTTCCGCGACGTTTCGCCCCAGCGGCTTCTCGCACGCGATCCCCGCGAGGTCCCCGCGCCCGCGCTCCAGTGTGTCGACAATTTCCTCCATGTTCTCCACGCGCCGGTGGTTCGGCGCGCAGATCCAGATCGCGCCGATGGCGGGATCGGCGACCATGTCGGCGACGGACGCAGCCGCGCGCGCCGATCCGACGCCGAGCTTGCGCGCCTCCGCTGCCGCGGCCGCTGCGTGCTTCGCATTCGGGCTCCAGATGCCCAGGATATCGGCGTCGCGCACGCCAACGAACGCGCGCAGGTGGAATCCGGCGTTGAACCCGCTGCCGATGATCCCGACGCCGAGCCGTTCCGCGCCGGACGTGCGCCTGGCCATCACGCAGATGCTCCGTCATAGGAGACGCCCAGCTTGCGCAACGCGGGCTCGGGGCAGCCGGTCCATTCGGCGACAGCGGTATTACCGCGATAATCCAGATCGGCGACACCCATCTTGCTGGACCAGAAGCCGGATGCCGTCAGGTCACGAAAGCCATTGAAGAACGCGACTCCATTGCTCATCTCCGGACGCGCGCGCTCAGGCCATGCGATGTCGTCGAGCACGTCCTTTCGTTCGGAAACCGCACATGCAGCGAATGCCTTGCCGAACCTGTCGTGACACTCCGCGTCGAGCCAGGCGAGCCCGCCACGCATCGCAGTCTGTGTATCCGGGCGGTCGATCATCATGAAGTCCATGAACTCGGGGACACCGGCGTCCGTGGCGCTGCCCGAACGCTCGTCGCGCGGGATGATCGCATCCACCAGAACGCGCACCGTCTCCCACTCGTGCTGGTCGAAGAATTCAGGCTCGAAGTCTGCGCCGCGCGACGCGGCCGCGCTCGAGGCGCGCTCGACCGAATCGCGGTCGCACGCCGCGGAAAGCGACGCCAGCGATGTCAGCGCCAGAAGCTGCAGCATCTCGCGCCGTGTCATGTCGCTCACAGCGCGCCACCCCCACCCCGCCGCTGCGCTGCGATGTAGTCGCCTGTCCGCATCGCGAGCGCGAGAATGGTCCACGTAGGATTCTTGTCGGCCTGCGAGACGAATGGAGCACCATCGGCCACGAACAGGTTCTTCACGTCGTGCGCCTGACAGTTGGCGTTCACCACCGACGTTTCCGGGTTGGCGCCCATGCGGGCGCCGCCAAGCTCGTGGATGATGCGCCCCCCGTCCGCAATGCCGTACCCATCCTCCTTCGATGGCATGGGTGAGAACACTTCTCCTCCCATCTCAGCGACGAGTGCACGGAAAGTCTCCTGCATGTGCTTCACCTGGTTGTACTCGTGGTCGCTCCACTTCCAGTGGAATCGCAGCACGGGGATCCCCCAGCGGTCGACCACGCGGGGATCGAGTTCGCAGAAACTGTCCTCGTTGGGAATCATCTCGCCTCGGCCGGAGAAACCGACCGTCGCTCCGTAATAGCGGCGATAGTCATCCTTGAGCGGCTTGCCGTACCCGCCGCCCGGTGGATATCGCTGGATGCCGCCCATGAAGCCGTACGATGGCACGTCCAGTCCACCCCACACCTCGATGTGGTAGCCGCGCGGAAAATCCAGCCTGCTGTTGTCGAGCCACCACGGCATGTACACGTGCCCGCTGCCGGAGCCGTCCTCGTTGTGCGGCACGTGGTCGACCATCTTCGGGATGAATCCGGCCACATCCGTGCCCGTGGTATCGGTGAGGTACTTGCCCACAGTACCGCTCGAATTGGCGAGCCCGTCGGGAAAGCGCACCGACTTCGAATTGAGCAGCAGCCGGGCCGACTCGCAGGCGCTCGCAGCGAGCACGACGACACGCGCGCGAACGTGCAAGTCGGCTCCGGTATCCTTGTCGATGTACGAGACGCCTGTGGCGAGTCCTGCGCGATCGGTCGTCACCTCGCGCGCCATCGCGTTGGGGATGATGCTGAGGCGTCCCGTCTCGAGCGCCGGTGCGAGCAGCACGCCGGGCGACGAGAAGTTGGAATTGGTGCGGCAGCCGCGGTTGCACTGGCCGCAGTAATGACAAGGTGCGCGGCCGTTGAGGGCCTGGGTGATGATGGAGAGTCGTCCGGCGATGCACGTCACACCCTGCCGCTCGCACGCCTGCCTCACGAGCAGCTCGTAGCAGCGCGGTCGCGGCGGCGGAAGAAAGACGCCGTCCGGATGGTTCCGAAGTCCCTCCTTGCTGCCGAAGATCCCTATCAGCCGGTCGATCCTGTCGTAGTACGGCGCGACATCGTCGTAGCCGATCGGCCAGTCGTCACCGAGCCCGTCCCTGCTCTGCCCACTGAAATCGTCGGGGCCAAAGCGCAGGGAGATGCGCCCCCAGTGATTCGTTCTACCGCCGAGCATGCGCGCGCGCCACCAGTCGAAGCGCGTGCCGGGCGCGCGCGTGTACGGCTCTCCCTCGATTTCCCATCCGCCTGGACAGGCGTCGAACTCACCGAACGGACGCTCGCTGGTCGCGGCGCCACGCCGCGGCGATTCGTAGGGCCACTTGAGCATCACAGAGTCGGTGAGCGGGCTCCACATCGGGCCAGCTTCGATCACCACCACATCGGCGCCCGCGGCCGTCAGTGTATATGCGGCCATTCCGCCACCGGCTCCGGATCCGACTATGCAGACATCGTACACATCGCGTCGCGAAGGACCTTGCATCGCCTCCTCAGAAGTCGAGCCGGCTCAGATACTGGTAGCTCGCGCGCGCGCTGTCGAGGGGTGACGGCGGATTATCGTGCTCGACGAAGTAGTGCTCGATTCCACCGCCTCCGCCGCGCGCGGCTCGTGCGAAGATGCCGGCGAAGTCGATGGCTCCCGCGCCCACGTCAGCCATCGCACCGCCACGCGTCATGTCCTTCACATGAACCAGCGGAAACCGCCCCGGATGCTCGTCGAAATAGGCGATCGGATCCGCTCCGGCTTTTGTCACCCAGAAGAGATCGAGCTCCATCTCCACCAGGCCGGGATCGCATTCCTCGAGCAGTATGTCGTACGGCAGCGCCGCTCCGTCGACGAGCGTTTCGAACTCGAACGCGTGGTTGTGGTAGAAGAATCGGAGCTCGGCCCGGCGCGCGGCGGCCCCGGCCTCGTTGAACAGGTCGGCGAGCCGCCGATAGTCGGTGACGGTGGTGTGTGCCGCGGGATCGACCCACGGGCACCCTATAAAGCTCTGGCCGAGCGCCGCGGCGTCGTCCAGGGCAGGCGCCCAGCCGTCGCGGAGCGCCGCGACCGCCACATGGCTCGAGACGGCGGTGAGACCCGCGCGATCGAGTGCGGCGCGCATCTGTCGCGCCGAGAGCCCGTGATTGCCTGCAAGCTCCACTTCAGTGTATCCCATCTCCGCGAGCGCCGACAGAGTGGCGTCGACGTCACGCGCCATCTCGGAGCGAACGGTGTAGAGT
>JBOHTO010000199.1:0-6565 GCA_050733695.1 Gemmatimonadaceae bacterium
ATGTTGTCCTTCACGGCGATGGGCACGCCGGCCATTGCAGGTACATCACCGCCGCCGCGCAACTGTTTCGTGATCGACTCCCCTTCCCGGGCGGCAGCGTCGCGGTCGCTCCAGAGGATGAGGTTGAGTGCGCGATCGTTTGCGCGGGTCGGCCGACCGGCGCCGATGTCGGCCGCGCGGCGGAAGCTGGCTTCCACCGCATCCGTTACGGCCAGCTCGCCGCCGGCGATCCGGTCCCGAAGCTCCCGCGCGCTCACGGAGACACCAGCCGCTGTCACTCCGCAGACGCCTCCGCGTCCTCCGCGTCCTCGTGCGTGGCGAGGCGCGGAACGAGGAGGAATCCATCGCGCCGCGCCGGCGCGAACGACCCCAGCGAGTGCGTGAGGGGAATGGGGGCGCCCGCATCATCACGCAGTGGCATGGCGCCAGCGCCCAGCCCCGATACCGATGGCACGCCATCGGTATCCACCTCGCGCAGCACTGCCATGTGCTCCAGTATCGAGCTCAGCTCCGCAGCCAGCGCAGCGAGCTGTTCATCCGGAACGCCCAGCCGTGCAAGGTTGGCAATGCGACGGACTTCATCGGGTCCCACGGCCATCACTCGAACCCGCGCTCGAGTCCGGCGTACGCCACGACCAGCCGCTTTCGTCCGATGGATTCGTCATCGAAATCGACGCTGACCTTCGTGTCCTTGCCGGCACCCGAGAAGTCCGTGATGGTGCCCGATCCGAACCGTGCGTGACGAACGCGCTCGCCTTTCACGAAGAGCGGCGCGTCCTGCGATGCGTCCGCGTCCGCGTCCCTGCCCGGCCGCCCGGCCCCACCCCACCGGGACCAGCCCGTCACCGGCTGCCCCGGACGCCGGGACGACGGCGTGCGCGGAAGCACGCCGCCGGCCCCGCGTCCGGTCGCGCGCAGGCGCAGCGTGGGCCGTGCATCGAGCAGCTCGCCCGGAATCGGCGCGAGGAAACTCGACGGTATGGACGGCATCATGGCGCCGTTCCGGCGGCGGCTGCGTGCGTGCGAGAGATACAGCCTGGCCTCTGCCCGCGTGATTCCCACGTAGAGGAGCCGGCGCTCTTCCTCGAGCATCGCGGGATTATCGAATGCACGGCTCAGCGGGAAGAGGCCGTCCTCCAGCCCCGTGATGAACACCACCGGGAACTCGAGCCCCTTGGCGTTGTGCAGCGTCATCATGGTGATGGCGTCGGCGTCGGGATCCAGCGAATCGACATCGGCGACGAGCGCGGAGCGTTGCAGGAAATGATCGAGCGGCGTGAGGCCCACCTCGCCGCCCTCATCCACGACGACCTCCGCTGCCCCCGCGACGAGTTCGCGGACGTTGTCCACGCGATCCGCCGAATCGGGACCCTCGGCGCGAAGATGGTCGTCGTAACGGATGGACTCGATGAGGTCGTGTAGCAGCTCGTCCACACCGCTCTCGGCGGCGCTCGCACGGAGGCGGGCAATCAGGGCTGCGAACGCGGTGAGTGGAGCGCGCACCGCGGGACGCAGCGCGTCGATGACGTCGCGACGTTCCACCGCCGCCAGCAATGCTACACCGGCCTCGCGCGCCAGCGACGCGAGCTGTTCCACGCTCGTATCGCCGACTCCCCGTCTGGGAACCGCGATCGCGCGCCGGAACGCTTCCTCGTCCGCCGGGTTGGCAACGAGCTTGAGATAGGCCATGAGGTCGCGGATCTCGCGCCGGTCGTAGAAGCGCACAGACCCGACAAGCCGGTAGGGCAGTCGGTTCCGCAGCATCGAGTCTTCCAGCACCCGGCTCTGCGAGTTCGTGCGATACAGCACTGCGAAGTCCCGCAGCGCCAGGTCGCCGTCGCGCCGGCGCACCTCCGCTATTTCCTGTACTAGCCAGTCCGCCTCGTCGCGCTCGTCCAGGGCACCGGTCACCGTCACCCTCTCGCCCGGGGGGCGCGTGGCGCGGAGCGTCTTGCCCCGCCTCGATGCGTTGGCTTCGATCACCGAATTGGCTACCTGGAGGATATCGGGCGTGGAGCGGTAGTTCTCCTCCAGGCGTATCACCGCCGCGCTGGGAAAATCCTTCTCGAAGTCCAGAATGTTGCGAACGTCCGCGCCGCGCCAGCCATAGATCGACTGATCGTCATCACCCACCACGCACACGTTGCCGTGATCGCTGCCCAGCAGCCGCACGAGCTGGTACTGCGCACGGTTCGTGTCCTGGTACTCGTCGACGAGAACGAAGCGAAAGCGGTCGCGATATGCTTCGAGCAGTTCCGCGTTCCGCTGCAGTATCCGTACGGGCAGAACGAGCAGATCATCGAAGTCGACGGCGTTGGCCTGGCGCATTGCCGGCTCCAGATCGCCGTAGACGGTGGCCACCGCGCGCGGGAGCGGCTCCCTTGCGAGCGACGCGTACTCCTCCGCCGACACGAGCGCGTTCTTCGCGTTCGATATCTCGCGCCGGATGGCCTTCGGCGTCCAGTCACGCGCGGATATGCGTCGCCTGTCCATGATCCGCTTGACCATGCCGAGCGAATCGTCCTCGTCGTAGATCGTGAATCGCGACGTGCGTCCCGCTTCCGCTGCCGCACCGCGCAGGATGCGCGCGCCGATGGCATGGAACGTTCCTGCCCACATTCCGGCGGGCTGTTCTCCGAGGATGCGCGCTATGCGGTCGCGCATCTCCCCGGCTGCCTTGTTCGTGAAGGTGACGGCGAGAATGTGCGCAGGGTCCACGCCGTGGTGCTCGATGAGCCGCGCGATGCGCGACGTCAGAACCCGGGTCTTTCCCGAACCGGCCCCGGCGAGGATGAGGAGCGGGCCCTCGAAGTGCAGCACCGCTTCGCGCTGCGCCGAATTCAACGCTGTGCTCATGCCTCGGCCGGCCTCGATCGTCGTCGTCATCAGCGAAGTATAACGTCGAACGTCGCGCCCCGGCTCGTCGGCACGAGCACGAGACGGCCGCGGTGATTGTCGCGCACTATGCGACGCGCGAGGGACAGCCCTATTCCCCAACCGCGCTCCTTGGTGGAGAAGCCGGCGTCGAACACGCGCCGGCGCAGCTCGCGTGGGATTCCCGGCCCGTCGTCGGATACACGTATGCGCACTGTGCCGTCGTCCTCGCGGCTGGCGTGCAGCGAGAGTTCGCCGCCGCGTCCCGCGAGCGCGTCGATCGCGTTCTTCGCCAGCGCTTCGAGCGCCCATTCGAGCAGCACGGCATCGCCTTCCACCACGAGTGGCGTCTCGTCGTGGCCCGATCGGACCGTCACCACGTGCGCCAGCGTCGGGACGCGGGCGCGGAAGTATGCGCCGACACCATCCACGAGCGCGGCGACATCGACGCGATCCCGCCTGGGCGGCCGGCCGATGCGTTCGAACCTGTGCGCCACGCGCTCGAGCCGCTCGAGATCGCTGCGCATGTGCCCCACCGCGGAGGCCGCTGCGCCGTCGGACGCACGTTCCTCGAGCAGTTCCACCCACCCGCTGAGACTCGAAAGCGGGGTCGCGAGCTGATGCGCCGATTCGCGCGCCATCCCTGCCCACACACGCTCGCGTTGCGCCCGGCCGCGCAGCTTGAGCGCGTAGACGCCGCCCACGAGCAGCACGATGAGTGCGGATGCCTGGAGGATCGGGATGACCCGCAGGCCGCGCACGAGCGGCGGGTTCCCGTAATGAACGGTGCCGATCCCTGGCTCCACCACCGGCGGGTTGGTCGCGTCGAGCTCCCTCACGAAGTCCGCCACGCGCGGATCGTCAAGCGATGCCTCGAACGGAAGATTGGCGAAGGCCGCCGGCCGGCCACCCGGATCCGTGACGATCATCGGCACGCCCATCTCGCGAATCTCGCGCGACAGTTCGAGGAGTGCATGGGTACCGCGATCTTCGCTCGGATCGCTGAGCGCGCTCAGCACCCGAGCGAACATGCGCCCGGTGCGTCGCGCCTCGCCGCGCAGTTCGCTGACCACCTGCTGCGTGTAGGCGATGTAGGAGCCGAGCAGCAGGAGCAAGCCGACCGCAACGAGGACGACCGGCGCGCTGCGTCGCACTGGCTAGGCGAGCGTGTCGCTGCCGACGTACGGCCGCAACGCTTCGGGGACGGTGACCGTCCCGCCGGCATTCTGGTAGTGCTCGAGCAGCGCGATGATCGTTCGCGGAAACGCGAGCGCCGACCCGTTGAGAGTGTGCACCAGGCGCGGCTTGCCGCCCTCCGGCGGCCGGTACCGGATATTCGCTCTCCGCGCCTGGAAGTCCGTGCACGTGCTGCACGAGGAGACCTCCAGCCACTTCCCGGTGCCCGGCGCCCATACTTCCAGATCGTACGTCTTCGCGCTGGCAAAGCCGGTATCGCCGCTGGCGAGAAGGACGATGCGGTAGGGCAGGCCGAGACGCCGAAGCACCGCTTCTGCGTGACTGGTGAGCAGCTCGAGCTGCGCCGCCGAACTGTCTTCATCGCTGTAGCGCACCAGCTCGACCTTGTCGAACTCGTGTACTCTTATTAGACCTCGCGTGTCCGCACCGTGCGACCCGGCCTCGCGCCTGAAGCATGGCGAGTATGCCACGAATCCCATTGGGAGCTGCGCCGCGTCGAGCATCTCGTCGCTGTACAGGTTCGTGAGGGGAACCTCGGCGGTCGGGATCAGGAAGAGATCCTCGTCGCGCAGCGCGTACATGTCGTCCTCGAATCTGGGGAGCTGCGCGGTGCCGACCATGGCCCGTCTGTTGACGACGAAGGGCACCCACGTTTCCTCGTATCCGTGCTCGCGAACGTGCATGTCGATCATGAAGTTCATGAGTGCGCGCACCAGCCTTGCCCCGCCGCGGCGGAACGCGACGAAACCGGAACCGCCGAGCTTCGCGCCGCGTTCGAGGTCGAGGACACCGAGCTCAGCGCCGATTTCCCAGTGCGGTCTCACGCCCTCACTCGAACGCGGTGTTCCCCACTCGCGCACAACGGTGTTGCCTTCCGGGCCGCCCTCCGGCACGTCGACAAGCGTGATGTTCGGCAACTGGAGCATCCCGGCCGTGAGTTCCGACTCGATGCCCGCAAGCTCGGCCTCGAGGCGTGAGATCTCGTCACCCAGCGCGCGGCTCGTCGCGATTACATCGCCTGCACCGTCGCCCGCCTTTCGTCGTCGCGCCACCTCCTGGCTCGCGGCGTTCCGCGCCGCCTTGCGCTCCTCGACGGCCTGGATCGTGGTGCGTCGCGCCTGTTCCAGCTCACCAAGCCTGTCGATGACCGGAGCGAGCGCATCCAGTGCACCACGCCTGCGCATCGCGGCGCGAAGGCCGTCGATGTCACTTCCCCGCCCGCCCGTTCCTCCACGCCCGTCTCCTGATCCGCCGTCGCGCAGCAGTCGAGCATCGAGCACGTCAGTCTTCCGGAACGCCTTCGGCGAAGGAGCGGAAACCACAGTTGGGATCGACCGCCGCCCGGAAGAAGATCGCTCTGACGTCCGCTTTCACGCTGTCGACGACGAGCTTGGCGTACATGACGGGAGAGAATTGCGAACAGATGCTGACCTGCGCTTCGACGACCACGGTTTCTCCGACGGCGGCGACGAACACGGAGTCTCGCCTGTAGCCGCGGGACGGGGCGAACAGAAGCTCGGCGAAGCTCTCATCAACGTCCTGGAAGCCGACGGTACGGGGCGAGATTGCGACAAGCGATGGCGGATACAACAGGACCTGGCCGTTCTCGTCGATGTCGAACGCCACGTCGAACAGAACGTCGAGCTGGCCTCCTCCCGCGACGGCGCGCGCTTCGGTGACGTTCAACGTCAGGAGCTGCAGAGCGGTGGGCGCCGTCAGCGGCGTACCGCTCAGGGCAAAGACCCGCAGGGTATCGGTGAGCACCGGGAACTGCGCATTCACGCGGAGCGGGTCGCCGCATGCAGCGACAAGAACGGCGCCGGCTAAAGCGGACAGGAGGGCTGCAACTCTGAACATCGGGCGGATGAATCCGGTTAGTGGAGGTTGCGAAGGATACGCTCCAACACGCGAGACTTCAAGCAGTTGACTCGCTTGACTTACCCGTCGGCGCGACCTAGGTTCGCTTGCAATCTCACCGGAGCCGAAGGGAGCCAACATGCCCACCATTCGCGAGCTGGTCGGCGCGATCCGTCAGCGTGATGGCGTCGAGGCCGCGGTAGTGCTGGGCCGCGATGGCCTGCTGATCGACAGCCAGTCGACGCCGACGCTCAACGCGGAGGATCTTGCGGCCCATGTTCCGCCGATAATAGCCGCCGCGGATGAGTTCGGGAACGCCGCGCGGCGTGGCGGTCTCACCACGGCGGTGCTCGAGCACGCCGGCGGCGTGGCGGTTCTGTCCGTTCTCTCGGCCGACGCGGTCCTGCTCGTGCTGGTCCACCCCGGCGCCAACGTCGGACAGCTTCTGTTCGAGCTGCGCCGCAACCGCGAACGCATTGCCTCGCTCGTCTGACGCGCGGCGGATGCACGCATCCCGGCGCTGAGCGCACATGGACGAATACTGTCACGTACTCGTCGCGGACGATGAGCCGCACATCGGGCGCATCATCAAGATGAAGCTCGAGCAGGGACCGTTTCACGTCACGCTCGCGTACGA
>JBOHTO010000200.1:0-12913 GCA_050733695.1 Gemmatimonadaceae bacterium
GTCTGCAAAAAGAACCTGACCGGACGCGAGCTCGGCACTTATTCGAGGCGACCGGCGTATATGAAGTGCTGGACCCGTCACGTCACGACTGTCCCGGAACGAGATCACCCCAGGAAGAGAGAGGACCATATGAAAAGGATTCTGGTTGGCGCAGCGCTCGCCGCCGCCATGGCATCACCACTCCAGGCTCAGTACGGAGATCCCATCACCGAAGGCCAGGCATCGTTCTACGTTGGCCCGTACGTCGGGTACATGTGGTTCGGCGATCTGTTCGAGTTCCCGAGCGGAGTCGAGTACAGCGCCGAGAACGGCGCCCAGTACGGTGTTCAGGCGGGCGTGAGCTTCAGCCCCAACTTCTCGCTACTCGGCAACTTCGGCTACAACAAGTCCAAGTTCACTTTCGAGACCGACGGCCAGCCGGGAGTGGACGCATCCGGAGACCAGGGCATCTTCTTCTATGATGCAAACCTTCAGTTCCGCCTCCCCTTCAGCATGGGTATGGAGAGCTGGCTCGCTCCGTTCGCACAGGTTGGTGCTGGCGCAATCAAGTACACGCCTGATACCGATGACTTCAACTCTCCCGGCAAGACCGATATCGCCTTCAATGTGGGCATCGGCGGCGACTTCCAGTTCATGAAGACGCTGGGCATGCGCGTCATGCTCAAGGACTACATCACTTCGCTCGAGTGGGAAGATGCGGATGATGTCACTTTCGACGACAACGTTGAGTCCAACGTCGCTCACAACCTGGCACTCACGATCGGTCTGAACTTCGGCTTCTGAGCCGGATTCGCCGACCGTCAAGACGGGGCGTCCGAGAGGGCGCCCCGTTCTTGTATCCGCGCTGGCCGCGGCGTAGCTTGGCGGCGATGCCCGCACCGCCCTCCGGAGCCGCCCGATGACCGAGCACAGCGTACTCTTTCTCTTCATCCTCGTACTCGCGCTCGGTTTCTTCGCCTACAACATCGAGCGGCTGATCGGATACCTCCGCGCAGGTGCCCCTGCGCACCGGCTGGATCACCCTGCGCGACGGCTGCTCAACGTCCTCACCATCGCGATCGCACAGCGCAAGATCCTCCGCGATCCGGTCGCGGGGCCGATGCACGCCCTGATTTTCTGGGGATTCGTCGTCCTCACCGCGGGCACCGTCGAGGTTCTCATCGAGGGAGTGTGGCCCGTGTTCTCCTTCGCGAGCGTGCTACCGGATCCGCTGTACGCCGCATACGCCATTTCGCAGGACGTGTTCGCTCTGCTGGTCGTCGCGGCCGTGGCGTTCGCCTTCTACCGCCGTCTGGTACTGCACCCGCCGCGACTGGAAGGCGATGATCTCGAGCACTTCGACGCGCTCTTCATCCTCGCGATGATCGGGCTGCTGATGGTCACGCTCCTACTCGGCGACGCATTTCTCGCCATTGCCGATACCGGTGCGCTCTCGGAGTACAAGGTCATATCGCATGCGCTCGCGGCTGGCCTGGCGTTCACAAGTCCCGATGCGGCCGCCATTGCGTATGGCATCAACTGGTGGATTCACGCCATCCTGATCCTGGTCTTCCTCAACTATCTGCCGTACTCCAAGCACCTGCACATCGCCACGTCGCTGCCGAATGTCTACCTTTCCAACACGAGCGGACCGGGGCAGAAGGGCGTGATGAAGGCGATGGACCTGGAGGACGAGAACGCCCAGGTGTTCGGAGCGTCCGACGTCGAGCATCTCACATGGAAGAATCTGCTCGACGGCTACTCCTGCACCGAGTGCGGTCGCTGTACGGCTGCGTGTCCGGCGAACATCACCGGCAAGGTGCTGAGCCCGCGCAAGATCGTGGTGAATGTACGCCAGCGGCTGATGGAGAAGGCGCCGCTGCTCACCGGCGACATGGGGGAGTTCTTCTCCCCGGCCCTCGCGCACGGCGAGGGCGGTGACTCCGGTGCCGTTTCCGTGGCTGAAGTGATGGACCACCGGCTGCTGGACAACTTCATCACCGAGGAAGAGCTCTGGCAGTGCACGTCCTGCCGCGCGTGCGTGACCGAATGCCCCGTGTCCATCGATCAGCTCGAGGTGATCAACGAGCTGCGGCGCAACCTCGTTCTCACCGAGTCGCGCTTCCCCGCCGAGGTTCAGCCGGCCTTCGAGTCCATGGAACGGAACGGTTCTCCTTGGGCGTTTGCCCCCGGCGATCGCGCGGATTGGGCCGACGGGCTGGACATTCCGACGATGGCCGGCCTTGCTGCTCGCGGCGAGAATCCGGAAGTGCTCTTCTGGGTGGGCTGCATGGGCTCGTTCGACGACCGCGCCAAGAAAATCACCGTCGCCTTCGCGCGCATCATGCAGGCGGCCAGGATCCGCTTCGCCATACTCGGCCAGGAAGAGCGCTGCAACGGGGACCCGGCACGCCGCATGGGCAACGAGTACCTCTGGCAGATGCTCGCGACGGACAATGTGGCGACGCTCGAGCGCTATGGCGTGCGCACCGTCGTCACCATCTGCCCGCACTGCTTCCACCAGATCGGCAACGAGTACCCGCAACTCGGCGGCAACTACGATGTGATTCACCACAGCACGTTCATCGAGCGACTGCTGGAGGACGGACGCGTGCCGCTGCGCGCCGACGGTAACGGCATTCGCCGCATCACCTACCACGACAGTTGCTACCTGGGGCGCTACAACGACATCTACGATGCGCCACGACGCGCGATGCGCCGCGCACTGCCACTCGCCGAGGTGGTCGAGATGCCGCGGAGCCGCGACCGCGGTCTCTGCTGCGGTGCCGGCGGTGGGCGCATGTTCATGGAGGAGACGGAGGGAAAGCGGATCAACGTGGAGCGCACGGAGGAAGCGCTGGCCACCGGCTCCGACGCCATTGCCTCCGCATGCCCCTTCTGCATGACGATGCTCACCGACGGAGTGAATGCCACGGCATCGAACGTCCCTGTGTACGACATTGCCGAGATCGTCGCGAGCCACCTGGCGGTATGACTCGCTCACACCGCAAACGACTCCGATAGCAGGGCCTCTTCGCCGAGCGGCAACGCGTTGAGAACCTCGCCAACCTGCGCTTCGGCGCATTCCTCAGGCACAATGAGCAACGCGTTCGCCAGCGACATCGATGTCAGGATTCCCGACCCCTGCGGTCCGGTGAGCCGCGCCGTCAGACTGCCATCCGCTTCGCTGCGCACTACAGCCCGCAGGAAGTGCGTCAATCTCGCGCCAGTCGTAACGCGCTCCGCGAGCCGGACAGGCACCGGCCTGCGGAACAGCCGCGTGTGCCCCAGCATCTTCCGTATCGCCGGCCGCACGAACAGTTCGAACGTCACCATCGCCGAGACCGGATTCCCCGGCAGTCCGATCCACGGCGTGCCGCGGAGCAACCCGAAGCCGAGCGGCGCGCCGGGACGCATGCGCACGCGCCAGAACTTCATCTCCGCGCCCATCCCGGCGACAACGTCGCGCGTGTGATCGAACTCGCCGACCGAAACACCCGCCGATGTCACGATCATGTCGCAGCCACGGGCGCGCTCCAGCCCCGCGCGCAGCGCCTCGGGCGTATCGGCGACGATGCCGAGGTTGACCGGCTCGCCGCCCGCTGAGCGCACGAGCGCGTGCAGCGTGTAGCTGTTCGACGAGACGATGCGGCGGCCATCGAGGGCCTCGTGAAAGCGGTCGAGATCCACGAGCTCGTCACCGGATCCGAGCAGTGCGACGCGCGGGCGTCTATAGACATCCACCGCCGCCTGTCCCATGGATGCGAGCACACCGATCTGCGCGGCGCCGATCGGTGTGCCGGCGGGGAGAACCTCGTCGCCCGTGTGCATGTCCTCGCCGCGCGCGCGCACGTTGCGCCCTCGGTCGCGCGCGCGATCGACGCGCACTCTCTCGACGCCGCCGTCGGTGTCCTCGACGCGCACAACGCTGTCCGCGCCCTCGGGCAGCGGCGCGCCGGTCATGATGCGGAACGCCTCGCCCGCACACAGGGCGCGCGACGGGAAGCCGCCGGCCGCAATTGTCTCGACGACCGGCAGTACGACTGGCGCACCGTCGCTCGCTCCCTCGATGTCGCGCGCGAGCACGGCATATCCGTCCATCGCCGAATTGTCCCACGGCGGCAGCGTGAGCGGCGCCACTGCCGCCGCCGCCAGAACGCGGCCGAGCGCGCCGAGAAGCGGCACGCGCTCGATGTTCAGGCGCGCTATGTCGTCGAGGATCCGGCCGCTCGCCTCGGCCGGGCCGAGCACGCTAGCGTCCCCTTGCGAGCCGCATGGCGGCGAGACGCGCCGCGATCACGTCCTGCACCTCTTCCACCCTGCGCACGGGGACCGTCCAGTTGTTTGCGAGGATGCTGAAGAGCAGCAGTTCACCATCGGCTGTCGTGACGTAGCCCGACAGCGAGCGTGCCTTGTCGATGAAGCCCGTCTTCGCGCGCACGTTGCCGGCCGCGGGCGTGTCGCGCATCCTGCGTGCAATGGTGCCATCCACGCCGGCGATGGGCAGCGCGTCGTAGAATATCCCGAAGTCGGGGTGACGGCGCATCGCGTCGAGCACGAGCACGAGCGTCGCCGGCGTCACGTAGTTGTGGCGCGAGAGGCCGCTGCCATCGCGCACGGCGAAGCTCTCCGGATCGGCGCCCCATGCCAGGAGCTGCCGCTCCACGACAGCACGACCACTGTCTGCCGAGCCCACACCGGCGACCTCGAGTCCGAGGGTCTTGAGCAGTACTTCCGCGATCTGGTTCTGGGATGGCTTCTCCAGCGCGCGGAGTATCTCGCTGAGCGGAGGTGAGTGCATCGCGAAGAGCGTGTCCAGGGAAGATGGCACTCCGCTCGCGGGACCTTGCGCCGTGTCCATCCCCGCCGGGACGCTGTTGGAATCACCGTTTACAGCGATGCCACGCGCCGCGAGTGCATCACCGAGGGCCACGAGATACGCCGCAACGGGATCAACGTGCGTGAGCCGCAGCGTGGCGCTGTCGCCGGCGAGTATGGTCCCGCCAACGACGATCTCTCCGCTGTCGGCATCGCGCGAAAGGTCGAGCTCCGTGTGAGGCATCACGCCATCGCCGGCGACGCTGTCCACTGCGTTCGGTTCGGTAGTCGTCGCCGTCACGCGCAGGTTGGGGAAGATGCTCTCCGGCGATGCAGTGGCCGTCGCCGGTTCGCCGCCCGAATGCCCCGCGCGAACGACAATCTCGCTGAATCCCTCGTTGAACAGCAGCTCGTCGACGCCCGCGGAGTACGGGTAGTCGAAGTCGTCCCATGCCCAGCCGTAGCCATGCACAGCATCGGGGAACGCATCGCCCGCGGCCACGACTTGGCCCGTGATGCGCTCGATGCCTCGGGCTGCGAGCGAGTCCGCGATCTCGAGCAGCGGGAGCATCGCATCCTCGCGCATGTGATCGCTCACCGTGGGGTCGCCGTGCCCGATCACGAGCAGGTCGCCGTGGAGCACGCTGTCCACCACCTCGCCGCGCGTCGCGATCTGCGTCAGGAAACGGTACTCCGGGCCGAGCCGCGCGAGCGCTACCGCGCCCGTGATGATCTTCATGTTCGACGCGGGCATGAACAGCTTGCCGGCGTTGTGCGAGTAGATGGTGTCCACCCACACCGGATCGACGATGAGCACACCCCAGTGCGCGTTGCGGAACTCCGGCTGCGCGATGAGCGAATCGATAGCAGTTCGCACCGACGCCGGTGTATGCGGCGCGGGAACCGGTGCAGTGACAGTGGGCGGGATGCAAGCCATCGTCGCGAGCAGTGCGGCAGCGCAGCTTCGTTTCATTTCGACTCCATGATGTCTGTCTCCATCAGGCTCGCCAGGTCGTGCAGCCAGTGAGGGTCTGCGAGCGGGATGACGCGGATGGGAAAGTTCGCCGGATCGTCGTCGGTCACGATGGCAAGATAATGCGGCGAGGCGGGATCGTCCCGCGCATACAGGGGCGCGTCGTGTGCTTCACGCCTGAAGATCTCCACGCGCGGGAGCGTGGAGCGTTTGAATCCCTCGCACAGCACGATGTCGGCGTCTGCCATGTAGCGTTTCGCGATCTCGTCCGGCGCGAGCTCGTCGTCCCAGCGCATGATGAGCGCGAACTTGTCGGGCGCAGCCATCGCGACGCGTTCCGCACGGCCCTCGTGGTAGTGGCGGTAGGTATCGGTCGTGGCGGGGTCGATGTTGAACGTGTGCGAGCCGTGCTTGATCGTCATCACGCGGTAGCCGCGCCCTGTCAGCTCCGCCGCGAGACGAACCAGCAGCGTGGTCTTGCCGCTATGCTTCCTTCCCACAATGGTCGCCATGGGCGGCCGCCTTCGCGGAGTGTGCTTCTGCGCGGGTGAGCTCATCCGGGGAGTTGACGTTCATGAAGAGTAGCTCCGGATCACCGTGCCGCGCGATGCGCGCGCGGTCGATCCGTACGAGGTCGATGTCATCGTAGAAGGCGATCACGCGCCGGTCGCCGCTGTCCAGCCGGCGTTCGATGGGCTCCAGGCAGGACGTTCCATAATACGCGCACAGCGGCTCGAGGCCGCGCTTCGACGAGCTCTCGGGTACGGCGGCGTCCGCGCCTTCTCCGGATTCCCGGATCGTGCGCAGCAGTTGCGCCGTCACGAAGGGCATGTCCCACGCGACAACGAGCACGGGAGTGCCCGCGCGCGCGAGCGCGGCATGAATCCCTCCCAGACTGCCGAGCCCGGGCCTCACATCGGAGGCATACGCCGCGCCCGCAAGCCACTCGGCGGCCGCGGGATCGTTGGAGATGACGAGCAGCCGGTCCGCCGCGCCAGTGAGAGCGGTGGCAACGCGATCGATGATGCGCTCGCCGCCGACGCGCTCGAGCCCCTTCGGCGCCCCGCCGTAGCGCGTCGCCTGTCCGCCCGCGAGGATGACGCCCGTGCATTCAATCCCGCTCACGGCCGGTGCATCTGCGGCTGTCCGCTCACCGCGCGCCCGATGAGCAGCATCCCGCTCGCCCGCGCGATGTCGACGGCAATCGTCGACGGCACCGACGGCGTCGCGACCACGGCAATCTCCGCACGCGCCGCCTTGTACGCGAGTTCGCCGGATATCCGGCCCGTCACGAGCAGGATCAGCCCCGACGGATCGCGCCCGTCCAGGATCGCCGCGCCCATGACCTTGTCGACCGCGTTGTGGCGGCCGATGTCCTCCGCGTGGAAGAGCAGAGAGTTGCCATCGGTGAGCGCCGCGGCGTGAATCCCGCCCGTCTCCTTGTAGCGGTCTCCCCGCGCGAAGAGCTGCTTGAAGAGCGCGCGCGTCGTGGCGAGATCCAGCTCCGGTATCGGCGCGCTGCGGCGTGGCACCGAGCGCAGATCGCCGAGTATCGTCGTCACGGCGCCGCAGCCTGACGCCAGCACGCGCCGGCGCTCGGCGCGCTCGACAGTTTCGTAGCGTTCGGCGGGAACATCCACCCAGAATCCGAGTTCGCGCGCGCACGGGCGCATGCGCAGGAGATCGGCCATGTTCTCGATGTAGCCCTCGCCGAACAGCCAGCCCACGACGAGCTCATCGAGCCTGTCCGGCGTGCACATCCAGGTGACCGCAGGCGAGCCGTTGAGCTCGAGCCAGACCGGGCTCTCCTCCACCGCATGCAGATCTGCTTCATGAGTTGCGGTAGCGTCGATCATCTCGCTGAATCTCCGCCGCGTGGCGCGGCCGTAGCGGCCGGCCGGGTCAAGTTACGAGCGTGCCCTCGTGCTACGCCAGCCGCCAGGTTGCGGATCCGAGGGTGGCGCGATCGCCCGCACGGGTCGTAGAATGCGACAGGGCTCGATAGGCCAGACATCCACAGACAACAGGAGGCACCAATGATTCGCGTCGCTGCCCTGTTCGTGCTCGCAACTGCAATTGCGTGCGCCAGTTCGCAGACGTCCCGATCGCGAGAGACCGGCAACCTGATCACGCAGGACGAGATAGTTGCCGCGAACGCCGGGAATGTCTATGAAGTGATCCAGCGGCTCAGGCCTCAGTTCCTGCGTACACGCGGTTCCGTGTCCATTCGCGATGCCACTCCCCCGCGCCCGGTCGTCTACGTCGACGGCATGCAGTACGGGTCGCTGGATGTTCTCTGGCAGTTCCCGGCCTCCCGGATCCAGACCATCGAATACATCCCCGCGCGAGATGCCACCACGCGGTGGGGCAGTGGTCACATGGGTGGCGTCATAATGCTGACGACGAAAAGCTAGGCGAGCGGAGCCCTCTCACGCACGCAACCCTCGACGCTCCGCGGCCTCGCTGAGTTCCTGCGTCAGGATCCGCTCGACCAGCGGATGGATGTCCTCGACACCCATTCCGGGGCGCGCAACGAGTTCCTTGACATAGCGCCCGCAGCCGTGGCAGATCGCCATCCGATAGCCAAGCGTCGGCGCCGCAATCGTTGCAATTGCCGGCGGCTCCGTTGCGCCGCCATCCCAGGCACCCGCGATTGGGTCTGCACCAGCGCGCGTCGCATCGACTGCAGATGAGGTGGCGTTCCGCCGATTCGTTGATCGCGAGGTCGGGCGATCCACCGCAGCACTGGCAGTTCGGCCCCGCCCAGGCAGGAACGGATTCCGGCTTTAGCGGGAATGACGACGCCCGTGGGGGCGGTGGCAATGCTCTCGGGAACGACGTCTGCAAGGATGACAACGCCCGCGCGCTCGCTCGACATCCGGAATGTTGCTCCAGCAACGCAGCAGTGCGGCGCGAAGCGCGAGGAGCGGGGCGACCTGTTCGGTGACAGCACGCCGAACCAGCGCCGGCTCCGCCCTCACGTCCGTGCAACCGGGGGCGTCTGGCGGAGCTGTGATCGTCACGCGGCCTCGATGGATTAGCGATCCCGCTCACGATCGTAAGCGACACTGTGCGGAGTCAACCGCGGCGCCGAGTAGAGGAAGAACGAACCGCGACAAGGTCACGCTGGCGCTCGTCCACCGCTTGCACAACGATCGAGATGCCCGCCAGTGGCGATGCCGGAAACGGGACGTCGATCAGGTAATCGTGTACGTGGCGCTGAGAGTGTCGTCCTCGGCCACAGTGACGGCCGTCACCGTCGCCTTCGCACCCAGTGCCGCCTGCACACGTTCCAGAATGAAGCGCGCGAGGTTCTCCCCCGTCGGCACGAGCGCGCCATCCCGGAACTCGGGAACTTCGAGATTGATGTTGCGGTGATCGAAGCGCTCGACGACCTCGGTCGCGAGAATCCGGTCGAGAAGTCCGAGGTCGACCACGAAGCCCGTCTCGCCATCGATCTCGCCGCGGACCGTGACATCGCAACGATAGCCGTGACCGTGATGGTGCGGATTGGCACAGGCGCCAAACACGCTGGCATTGCGCTCATCGCTCCACTCCGGCCGCCGATATCTGTGCGCAGCGGCGAAGGTCACGCGGCGCGTGAGCAAGGCGCTCGGCGTGTCAGTGATCCTCGTCCATGGCCGGCGGCTCTGGATTGCTCCCCGCCATCCCCTCGGGCGTCGGGCGCTCGGGCGGAATCCACGGCGCTCCCATCTCCGTCGCACGGTGCGGGTCCGATGTTCCGGAGCTGGTCACCATGTCGTCCAGGTCGCGGTCCATGTGTTCGGCCTCGGGGCTCAGAGACACCGCGCGGTCGCCCAGCAGCAGTCCGTCGTGCTCGCTCTCATCCGACGAGTGCGCGGCCATCGCTTCGGGACTCTCGCCGCGGCGAATGGGATCGACGAGCAGCTCGTTCTCGAGCCTCGAGACACCGACCACGTCGGTGAGAACATGGTCGGCAATGCGCCGCTCCTCCTCTGTGCCGACGCGCCCCGCCAGCCGCACGATCCCATCCTCCACCGTCACCTCGATGTCCAGCGGATCGATGCCATTGTGTTCCCCGAGCTGGTTCTCAACCAGCTCCCGTATCTCGTCGTCGTTCAGGTCCTCGAGGTCGTTGACGTTCTCGAAATCGTGTGCCATTGGCTGCTCTCCATGTCGCGGATCACTTCCGCCGTCGTGCGTTCGTCCGGTCGCGAATCGGTTTCAACGAAAGAGGTGGTACGAAACCCCGAGCGTAAGCGTGAGGTTGTTCGTCCAGAAGCTCTTCGACTGGCCAGCGGGCAGTACCGGGTCGCCGCCCCCCACGGGGTCCTGGTAATACGTGTCGGGATAGGACACCTGGTACAGATAGTCCGCGAAATCGGCGCGAAGCTGCCAGCGATCCGCCGGCAGCCAGCGCACGCCAGTGCCGAAGGCAAGCGCAAAGGTAGTGCCGAAGCCGTAGCCGCCGCTGTCCCGTTCCGTCTCGAGATCGCTGGCGATGCCGAGGCCGCCATGCACGATGGGCACGAACCCGTGCCAGCTCTTCTGTCCGGTGAGATTGACGGATATCCCGATGTCGGCCAGATGAAGCGGCGCGCTCTCCATCCTGACGAAGCGGGTATCCGCCGACTCGGTGGGATCGATGACCCTGCGCTCGCTGAACACCGTCGCGACGCGCGCCGTGAACTGCGCAGGCCCGCCGATGCGCACCTCGTAGCGCGCCCCGATCAGCGGCCCGCTGCGGTAAGCGACGCCGGCCGGATCGTCCGGTGCGCTGAAGTAGCCGACGAAGCCGGTCGCTTCCTGCCTGAAGTTCAGATCGCGAAAGGGGCTCTCTCCGGGAAGATGACCAACCTGCGCCGAAGCCACGGTGGGAAGGCAGGCAACAATGAACGCAACAATCGAATGCTTCACTTTCGGTCTCCTGTACCGCGGTGTACGCGCGCGGATTCCACCTTGCGCGGGAATGGCGACGTACTTCTCAGGTCGACGCCGGTCATCTCGGCCGGCTGCTCCAGGCCGAGCATCGCAAGGATGGTGGGACCCACATCGCAGAGCGCGCCGCCCTCGCGCAGCGGTCGACCGCCCGTTGCGCCCGGATCAACAATAACGAAGGGGACGGGATTCGTCGTGTGCGCGGTGTGTGGACCGCCCCCTTCCGGGTCGATCATCATCTCGCAGTTGCCGTGATCGGCAGTGACAAGCAGGCGCACTCCCGCGCGCTCGACGGATGCAATGACACGCGCCAGACATGCATCCACCGTTTCCACCGCCGTGATCACCGCCCGCAGCGAACCGGTATGTCCGACCATGTCGCCGTTTGCGTAATTGCAGAGGATGAAATCGTGCGAACGCGCTTCGATCGCCGCGCATAGTACGTCGGTCACGCCCCGCGCGCTCATCTCGGGCGCGAGATCGTACGTGGCCACCTTCCGGCTGGGCACGAGGGAGCGCTCCTCGCCCCTGAAGGGAGGTTCGTGTCCGCCGTTGAAGAAATAGGTGACGTGCGCGTACTTCTCCGTTTCCGCGGTGCGAAACATCGTGCGGCCGGAGTCGGACACGACCTCCGCGACGATCCGCGCCATCGAGCGCGGTTCGAATGCCACCGGAAGGTCGAACGTCTGATCGTAGCTCGTGAGCGTCGTGACGCCGAGCTCCGGACGATCGCCGACGTCGAACGCATCGAAGCCCGGTTCCGTGAGCGCGCGAACTATCTGGCGCATCCGGTCGGCGCGAAAATTGAAGCAGATGACCGCGTCACCGTCTCGCATCGGCGCGACCGCCTCGCCGTCCTCGGCGATCACCGTGGGAACGACGAACTCGTCGGTCTCCCCGCGCGCGTACGCATCGCGTATCGCCTGCTCGGGGTCCTCGGCGCGCGGCCCGATGCCCTGCACGGCGGCACGATACCACTTCTCGGTCCGGTCCCAGCGCCTGTCGCGATCCATTCCGAAATAGCGTCCGCCAAGGCTCGCGACGCGCGCCCGGCCGCGGGCGTGATCCAGAAGTTCGCCCATGAAGCCCAGTGCCGACTGCGGCAGCGTATCGCGTCCGTCCAGGAGGGCGTGTATGGCGACGCTCGGCACTTCGAGGCGTTCGGCCATGTCGATGAGTGCGAAGAGATGCTGGTCGATGGCGTGGACGCCGCCGTTGCCAATGAGTCCCATGAGGTGCAGAGTCTGTCCGCTTCGAGCATGTGTTCCGCACCGCCCGCAGGCGGCGACGAGCGCCTCGTTCCCGGCCAGCGCGCCGCTCTCGATTGCGTCGGAGATGCGCACCAGATCCTGCTCGACGACGCGGCCGGCGCCGAGGTTGAGGTGCCCCACTTCGCTGTTGCCCATCTGCCCTTCGGGGAGTCCTACCGCGCGGCCCGATGCGGCGAGAAGCGTACGGGAGCGCGCGCGCCAGAGCCGCTCCCATGTGGGTGCCGCGGCGAGTCGTATGGCGTTGCCTTCCGTCTGCTCGCGGTGGCCCCAGCCGTCGAGGACAACGAGGACGATCGGTCCGTCGGATGCGTCCGGCATCTTTGCGGGTAGTATGTTCCCCTGATATACTCGAAGGTCGAGGCCGGAATCTATCCGCCATCACATGCGCCATCCAGCAATGCGTTTTCTGATCATCCCGATCCTGTTCGCAGCCTCGCCCATCCTTGCGCAGGAAGGCGTCGCGCGCCGCGACACCGATCTCCTCGCCGATCCGGGTGGGCGCGCCGTCGCGACCATCAGTGACGGAACGGAGCTCGCAATCGGGGAGACGCGCGGACGGTACACCGAGGTGACGCTCGAGGGATTCGTGAGCACGGGCCTGCTCGGCGGCCGGCGGCAGGAATTCCCGATAAGCGTCGACGCAAGCAGTGCGCGCATGCGCGCCGCCGCGACGACGTCGTCGGCGATAGTGGCCGAGATGAGGAGCGGCATGGGGCTGCGACTCGTGTCGCGGAGTGGTGCGTGGACGCGCGTGCGCCGCACCGGCTGGGTGCTGACCGAAGCGTTGACTCTCCGCGCCGCGGCCGCAGCCGCCTCCGGGTTGGGGGGGGGAAGCCGCGGCAGCGCGAACGGTGAGGCAGCCGGCGTGGATGGGGACGATGCGACGCCGTCCGCGGACTCTGCTGCGCTCCGTGCGGCAGGGGGAGGAGCCGATGGGCGCGCCCTGGTGACG
>JBOHTO010000201.1:0-5090 GCA_050733695.1 Gemmatimonadaceae bacterium
CTCATCCCCGATGAGCTGATCGTGCCGAACGTCATAGGGCAGACGTACGATCAGGCCGCACAGCACCTCACGAGCGCCGGCTTCCGCGCAACAGCGGGCGAATCGCGCTTCCACGTATCCGCACCGCCGACAACCGTGCTGGAACAGACGCCGTCGCCCGGAAGCCACGAGATGCGTGGAACGCGCGTGGTTCTCGTGGTGAGCGGAGGGCAGCGCACTGCCGAGGTGCCGGCCGTGACCGGAATGGCCCGTCAGGAGGCGCTGGAGAGCATACGCGGCGCGGGCTTCACCATGGGATCGGTGCTGCAGGAAGCGAGCGATGAGGCGCGCGGGCAGGTGATTCGGAGCCGGCCGAGCGGCGGCCAGCGTGTGCTCATTCCGTCGACGGTGGACATCGTGCTCAGCTCCGGACCTTCATCGCTGCGCACTCCGGATGTCGTGGGACGCAGCTTCGCGCAGGCGCGCCAGCTTCTGGAGCAGCTCGGGCTCAAGGTGGGCGCGGTGGATGTGGACCGCGTGTCGGCGGGCTCCGGCGGCGCCCCGCTGGACGAGAGCAGCATCGTCGTTGCCCAGTCGCCCTCGGCCGGGCAACTGGTGCCGGCGGGCGCGCGCGTGAATCTCAGCGTGGGGGGCAGCGGCGGCAATCCCTTCGGGGCGCAGACCCCGTGAGCGTGCGCATCGCGCCCTCCATACTCAGCGCCGACTTCGGTCGGCTCGCGGAGGAGATCGCGATGTGCGAGGCCGCGGGCGCCGACTGGATTCATGTGGACGTGATGGATGGCCGGTTCGTGCCGAACCTCACGTTCGGCGCCAAGGTGATCGAGACGGTGCGGCGTCTGACCGCGCTGCCGATCGACGCTCACCTGATGGTTCTGGAGCCGGAGCGGTTCCTTGAAGATCTTGCGGCCGCGGGCGCGAGCATGCTCTCGATTCACCCGGAAGTAACGCCGCACCTCCAGCGCCATCTCGCGCGCATCCGCGAGCTCGGCATGGGGGCAGGTGCCGCGCTGAATCCGGCGACACCGCTCGACGCCGTGCGAGAAGTCCTGGCCGACATCGACCTGCTGCTCATCATGACGGTGAACCCCGGCTTCGGCGGACAGGAGTTCATTCCCGCGTCCACGGACAAGGTCCGCCGTGCGCGTGCGCTGCTCGACTCCGCGTCGCCACGCAGCTCGGCGGCGCTCCAGGTCGACGGCGGAATCAATCGCGACACGATCACCGCCATCTGGCGCGCCGGCGCCGACACCTTCGTTGCGGGCAACGCGATCTTCTCCGCCCCCGATCCTGCCGCCGAGGTGGCCGAGCTGCGACGTCGCTGCGTGGAGCTCGCGTGACGGCGCGGCGGCAGTGGACGATCGTGCTCGGAGTTGTGCTTCTCCTCGGCGCCGGCCTCCTTGCGATGACACATGCTCTTGGCGACGAGCTGTTCCCCGTGACGGTGGGGTCCGACGCACCGGCATTCACCGCCATGACGCTCGCCGACTCGGGCATCGGGGAATCGCGTTCGCTCGAGGATTACAGGGGCAGGATCGTGTTCCTGAACGTATGGGCCACGTGGTGCCCGCCCTGTCGCGTCGAGATGCCGGGCATGCAGGCGCTGCACGAGGAGTTCGGAGAGCGAGGACTGTCGATCGTCGCCGTGAGCATCGATAACGCGGGGATGCAGCAGGAGATCATGCGGTTCGCGCGCGAGTACGGGCTCACCTTCGACATCCTGCACGATCCCGAGGGCAGGATCAGGACGATCTATCAGACGGTTGCCGTGCCGGAGACGTTCATCATCGGGCGCGACGGGGTGATCATCCGCAAGGTCATAGGTGCGGCCGACTGGCATTCCGAGGCGAACCGCGCAGCCATCGCCGCAATGCTGGACGAGAGCTCGTGATGCCGGACTCGCCTGCACCGCGCTCGTGGGCCGAGTCCATCTACCTGTCGCTCAGACGGCACGCCATGGCGCTCCTCACGGAGCGGGTGCCATTCAAGGCCGGGGCGCTCTTCTTTGCGCTCGTTCTCTGGCTCGTAGTGAGCGCCGAGGAGCCCGCGCAGGAGGTCGTACGCGTCCGGTTCGACCCGTTGATCGACAGCTCGCTCACCGTCATCAGTCCGCCGCCGGAGCTGCGCGCGATCGTGATCGGACGGGCGCGCGATCTGATACGGTTACTCTCCAATCCGCCGGTCATCCGCCGACTGGTTCGCTCGGACATCTCCGACACGGTAACCATCCAGATCGGTCCGGAAGATGTGGACCTTCCGCCCGGTGTGGACGCGATCGTGAGCGACGTACAGCCCAGGCAGCTCACGCTCGCCTTCGCCCGGACAATGCAGCGGTGGCTTCCCGTAACTTCTCAGCTCGATGTGAGCGCCGATAGCGGCTTCCGCGTCACGGGCAATCCGCGTTTCAATCCGGAGAGCGTTCTCGTCTCGGGCGACAGGCGTGTCGTGCGCTCGATGCGCGGCATCCCGACGGTGCGGGCGCTGCTCGTCGTCCCCGACTCGGCGCTGACGCGTGTACCGCTCGACACGGCCCGGCTGGGCGTCATGGCTACGCCCGCTATCGTGGATGTCCACGTGCCCGTCGCACGCGCCCCCGTGCTACCTCCCGCGGCTGTGAAGGACTCCGGAATCGCCGCCGCATCGCCTGCACGCACGCCGGGGAGTTCGCCCCCGTGATCCGTGTGCTCGGCATAGAGACATCCTGCGACGAGACGTCCGCCGCCATCGTGCACGGCGATGGCGATGACGTTGCACTCCGATCGCTCGTGATTCTGTCGCAGGACGTGCACCGCATCTTCGGCGGCGTCGTTCCCGAGATCGCATCCCGCGCGCATCTCACCGGCATCGTCCCCGTCGTGCGGCGCGCGCTGGCCGAGGCGGAGACGACGCTGGACGACATCGATGCCCTGGCGGTGACGCACGCGCCGGGTCTCGTGGGGGCGCTGCTCGTCGGGATGAGCTTCGGGAAGGCACTGGCGTTTGCGCGCGGAATCGCCATGATCGGCGTGCACCACATGGAGGGGCACATCTTCGCCGCACGGCTCGACCACCCCGGCGTTGCTCCCCCCTTCACCGCACTACTCGTTTCGGGTGGCCACACGTTGCTCATCGACGTCGAGGAGTGGGGACGCTACCGGCTGCTGGGCACCACGCGCGACGATGCCGCAGGCGAAGCGTTCGACAAGACGGCGAAGATGCTCGGCCTGCCCTATCCCGGCGGGAGCCACATCGAGCGACTGGCGGCGGGGGGCGATCCATCACGATTCCGGTTCGCGCGGCCGATGTTGAATCGCGGGCAGTCGAGCGGTGACGCCGACTACTACGACATGTCGTTCAGCGGTCTCAAGACAGCCGTGCTGCACGCCGTGCGTTCGGCCGACATCGAGCACGACCGTGCCGACATCGCCCGCGGCTTCCAGGACGCGATCATCGAAACACTGGTCGAGAAGACGGCACGCGCCGCGCAGACGATGGACCGGCGGCTCGTCGTACTGGGCGGTGGTGTCGCCTGCAACCGGACGCTGGCGCGCGCGATGCGCGACCGGCTCGCACCGGAGGGCGTGGAGGTGCTTGCGCCAAGTCCGCGACTCGCGACGGACAACGCCGCGATGATCGCCTGTGCCGGACTCTTTCGCATCGAGAGCGGTGAGCGCTCCGGTCTCGACCTGAACGCCTACGCTTCGCTCCCCCTTCCCGGTCTCATCGCCGCATGATCCTCCAGGCAGACCCGATCGTACATCATCCGTTCGCCTTCGACATAGGGCCGCTTCAGTTCACCGGATTCGGGCTCGCCGTACTGCTCGGCTTCGTCATCGCGCAGATCATTGCGACGCGCGAGCTGGAGCGGCGAGGCCATGACGCGACACCGATGGGCGATCTCGTCTTCGCGTCGGTGATCGGCGCGCTGATCGGCGCCAAGCTGTACTACGCGATTCTCACCGGCGACCCGGGCGCGATCTTCAGCCGCGCGGGATTCGTGTTCTGGGGCGGGCTCATCGGCGGGATAATCGTCACGCTCACAGTCATCCGGATGAAGAAACTCAGCATCATGCGCATCTCCGATGTCGCGGGGATCGGGATCGCCGCGGCATACTCGGTGGGGCGCACCGGCTGCTGGGCCGTGGGCGACGATTACGGGCGCCCCTGGAACTCCGCGCTCGCGGTCGCATTCCCCGAGGGCGCGCCACCGTCGACGGCCGCGAGCCTGCGCCAGCTCTTCGGCCTGCCCATCCCGGCGGATCTTGCGCCGAGCACGGTGCTCGCCGTGCACCCGACGCAGCTCTACGAGACCGCGCTCGCCTTCGGAATGTTTCTCATCCTGTGGAAGCTGCGCGATCACAAGCACGCCGAGGGTTGGCTCTTCGGTGTGTACTGCGTGCTGGCGGGGCTGGAGCGGTTCGTGGTCGAGTTCTTCCGGGCGAAGGATGACCGCTTCTTCGGGGTGATCACCATGGCGCAGGTGATCGCGATCGGGTTCATCCTGCTCGGGTCGGCGTGGATGCTCGCGCGACGTGAGAAGGGTGCCGGAAAGCCGGGGATCTACGCGGAAAGTGTGACGTAGAGCACCATCGTAAACGGCTGCCCGCAACGAGCGCAGGCGTGCAGAGTCCAGCCGGTTCGCCCGCTCTTCGGCCGGTGCAATGGTCGGGCGCGCTTGTTGCCAGACTGAGCACCCCCGAAGCGCGCCGCCCGGGTTACGAACGGAGGGACGATGGCGCTCAGAGACTTTACCGACAGTCGTGGCGTGGAGTGGCAGGTCTGGCACGTTACCGCGACCAGGATGCATCCGATAACGCGGACGGAAGACTATCTGCGCGACTTCCAGGAGGGCTGGCTCTGCTTCGAGTCCTCCGAAGGCAAGCGTCGACTCGCCGAGTTCCCGGCGTACTGGGAGGAGGTGGACGACGAAGCGCTGGAGCGGCTCTGCAAGCTTGCGCATCCGAGTCTCATCCAGCGGGCCGATGAGACGAGCGGCGAGTTCAAGCGGCGAGAGCGCGTCATTGCCGGCGCCGAGCGCGCGGAGCGGCGGTCGTACCGGTCCTCGCCGCCTCCGGGGCACCCCAGGCGCAGGAGCGAGGACCGGGCGCGATAGC
>JBOHTO010000202.1:0-4816 GCA_050733695.1 Gemmatimonadaceae bacterium
CGTCTGCGACCACGCAGGGAGCATCCCACTGCGAGAGTCCGTAGCTCGACCCGGGGTCACAGATGGAGTGGGGCGGGAAGTAGATGGCGTGCTTGCCCAAGACGAATGAGCCACCGGTGGGCGTGACTGTGAAGTCGGCCGAGAGCGAGTCGGGCGCTATGCGGTCGACAATGATGTCGGGCGTGAGCGCACCCACAGGCATGGGCGACGTGCGCGGCCCCACCGCGGTGTCGGTGCAGCCAACAATGGAGGGGGCGACAACCAGAGTCGCTACCGTGAATGACCGGGCAAGGTTCATGTCGTGCCGTCGCTGAGGCTTGGAACCGCGCGAGAACGCACCCCTAAAGGCACGCGCCATACCACGCCGGCAACCGGTCGCTGCTGGAACCTAACAAGTGAAGCATCAATCAGTTACGGCACCTGCTATGATTGGCCCGCCGGGCCGCCGCGGGGACTTCGGACAGCCTGACCGGTCCCGATCCTAGCGTGTCCGGTCAGTTTGCCCGGTTCGCGATGAGCCTGCTTCTCGAAACCGAGGCACTCCGGTCTGGTGATACGACGCCAGGTTGCATGACACGCGGCTCCGGGCGAAGTTTATTCGGGCGACCGGGCGAATCCGGAGCCGCCCTCTTTCGAACCCCGTCGTGAGGCAAACACCCATGATTCGCGCTGCAGGTTTCTGCTTCACGCTCGCTCTCATGGTTGTCGGTCCGGCCGCTGGCGGATTGCGCGCGCAACAAGGGCCGGCAGCCGGTGCGAGCACCATCGGCGTTGCGCCTAGCGGGCGAGCGACGACGAAGGTGAATCTCACGCGACCACGTGTTGAGGGAGCGCCGCGCCCGGAACCGATCGCCGTCAGCATCGACTACGGGCAACCCCACGCGCGCGGACGCGAGATCGCCGGAAACCTCGTACCCGACTCCACGGTCTGGCGCACGGGCGCGAACAGCGCCACGGAGCTCACGACCGATGTGGACATCCGCATCGGCGATGCGCTGGTTCCGAAGGGGAAGTACACTCTCTTTACGCTCTATGCGCCCGAGGGGTCGCAGCTCTTCATCAACCGGCAGACAGCCCAGTGGGGAACGGAATACCACGCGGAGCAGGACCTCGCCCGCGTCGACCTCCGGACGCGAACGCTCGCGGAGCCGGTGGAGAGCTTCACGATCTGGCTCATACCGTCGACAGAAGGTCCTGCCCATGGCGAGCTGCGCATGGCGTGGGGTGATCTGGAGTTCACCACCGACTGGCGGGTCGTACAGTGATTCTCCTGGCCGAACACGCAACTGCTGATGTGAGGAACGACTCCGAATTCGCGGGTGAGCGATGAGCTCCGATCGCCTGCAGGCGCTGAGCGATGCCGGGCAGTCCATCTGGCTCGACTTCATCGATCGAACGATGCTGCAGAATGGTGATCTGCAACGACGCATCCGGGAGGACGGGCTCACGGGAATGACGTCGAATCCGAGCATCTTCGAGAAGGCGCTCGCCGAGGGTACCGAGTATGACGATCAGCTTCGCGCCGCGCCGCAGGGGATGACGGCCGAGGAGCTCTTCGAGGACATGGCGACGGACGACGTCCGTTCGGCGTGCGACATCTTCAGGCCCGTGTACGAGGCGACTCACGGAGGCGACGGGTTTGTTTCCATCGAGGTGTCGCCCGCTCTCGCGCACGAGTCCGGTGCAACCGTCGAGGAGGCGCGCAGGCTGTGGCGCACGGTCGCTCGGCCCAACGTCATGGTGAAGGTCCCGGGCACGGCGGAAAGTGTGCACGCGATGCGCCAGCTCGTCGCCGAGGGGATCAACGTCAACGTGACTCTCCTCTTCGCGCTCGACGCCTACCGCTCGGTCATCTCCGCGTACATCGAGGGAATCGAATCGCGCGTGAAGATCTCGCAGCCGGTGGAGCAAATAGCGTCGGTGGCGAGTTTTTTCGTGAGTCGCGTGGACACGGAGGTGGACAACCGACTCGGCTCGCTGGTCGCCGGGGCAGGAGCAGAGGAACGCGGACGCATCGACGCGCTGCACGGAAAGGCCGCGATAGCCAACGCGAAGCTCGCATACGCTCTCTTTCGCGAGAGGTTTGCAGGTGACCGCTGGGAAGCGCTGGCCGCGCGTGGCGCCCGCCTGCAGCGACCGTTGTGGGCGAGCACGAGCACCAAGAATCCCGAGTACCGCGACGTGCGCTACGTGGAGGAGTTGATCGGGCGCGACACGGTGATCACAATGCCGCCCGCCACCATCGACGCCTTTCGCGACCACGGTGAGACCGCGCTCACCGTGACCGAGAACGTGGACGAAGCTGAGCGCACGCTTCAGGACCTGGAGGATGCGGGGATATCCATGCGGGCCGTCACGGACAAGCTTCTGGTCGACGGTCTCGCCTCCTTCCGGAAGTCGCACGAAAGTCTGCTCGCGGGGCTGACACGAAAGACGCGAACGCTCGGCCGCACTGTGGCCCCGGGCGCTCGCGCACCGTCACCCGAGCGCAGCAGGAGCGACGAAGTCAGAAGCTGAACGTGCGGCGGTTGACGGCCAGTACATTCACGGTGGCCCAGGGCGGCAGCTCAGCGAGAACCCGGCGCGCCTCGACCGTGCGCGCACTGCGAATGGACGTCACGCGCACCGGCAGCGGCGCATCTCCGCGGATATGCAGCGTCAAGCGCCACCCGGTTTCGGGCGCCGAAACGAAGGACAGGACAGCCTCGGCGCGCCGAGCGTCGGGGAGGGGCAGGGGCGACGATCCGACCTGCCAGCCGGCGAGCCGCGCACGCGGGACAGCAAGACCGTGCAGATGTGTGTCATCGCGCGCCAGCCGGAGTTCCACCACGCGATCCGCTGCTCCGGCCTGCGCGCGCTCTGCGATCACCTGCAGGCCGGGCGCGTCGTAACCGGTAGCGGCGGCATCGATCGCGATCGCCCGCGGTCTCCCTTCTACCGGATCGAACCGCTCGAGCGATGGCGCGACACGGGCGACCACGGCGGCGCCGAGGAAGTCTTGTCCCTCGACGATCAGTCTCGCACTGTCACCGGTCTGTTCGTGCCATATGGTGATCCGCTGCGGCCGACGCGGCGTATACGGGAACGCCAGTGTCACCGCGATCAACCCCATGACGCACAGCGTCGCTGCGACCAGGGTCGCGACCAGAGTCGCCCGCCCCCGCCCGTTGGTGCTGTGAACGAGTGCGAGCGGTAGCGAGAGGAGCAGCACGGCGCATCCGCCGACCATCGCTGCAATCGGCAGGTCGAAGGAAACCGCGAGTGGCATGCGCCCGGCGATGGGAACGAACAACGCGAGCAGACGAAAGGCGAAATGACCGGTGAGCAGCAGACCGGGGATGAATGCCGCGATCGCAATCCAGCCGGGCGTGCGCGCGCGCGTGAATGCGAGCAGCAGCAGAGCGAGGGCGCCCGGGGCTACCCACCAGAGGAGCAGGTAACCCGAGCCGATCGACGCTGAGGCAAGTACCAGCATGAGCGCGGTGAGCAGCAGCAATGTGCCCGCCCACACTTCAATCGTGAACGCCGCGTTGCCGGCGCGAAGCCGGCGTGCGAGCCGATTCGCGAGCGCGTGAACTGCGAGCATGGCGGTGACAGCGGCGCCGCCGTGCGCGACGACAGCGAGCGCCGGGTGCGCGTACCAGCCGTGGGGGCGCCCGAAGACGTAGTACGGGATCGCGCCCGCACCGATTGCCAGTGCGGGCGCGAGCACGGCCGCGCTGGCGGCGGCCGCGAATCCGAGCACAAGCCCCGGCAGCCGCGCACGACCCCGCAGGAGCACCGCGGCGACTGCAAGCAACGCCGCCAGCGCGGCGGCCAGGGCGAGATGGCGTGCCGTGCTCTCGCCGTAGGCCAGCATCGCACGGCCGAGGAAGTCGTAGTACACGCTCGCATCGCCAACGCTCGCGGTTCCCGCCGCTCCCGCGCCGGCCGATGGCAGTGGACGAGACGCGAGCTCGCGAACGACGGCGAGCGCGTTCGCGCCCATGTGCTGCACGCTCCCGGGTTCGATGTTCCCGACGCGATCGAGCGCCGTGTGATACGCGTAGCCGTTCCTGTACAGGGCGATGTCGAGCCCGGGGATTCCTGCGGCGGCGTACACTTCGAAGTCCGTGGACGACGGGATGGCGCCGGTCCGGAAGATGTCCTGACCCACGATGGAGCCGTCGGGACGCGGTGCGGCGCGCGCGTAGGCCCTGGTGAGCCAGGTGTTGCCGGGGCCGGTCTGAAAGAGCACAGCCCGTCCGGCATTCCCCGCTGCCTCGAGGTCGATGAACGCGCGCACGTCGCGCATCCACGGATGCCGGAGAAAGCCGCGCGCGCCGAGCAGTCCCTGTTCCTCGGCCCCATTGATGTTGAGAATGACCGTGTTTGCGAGGCGCGGCGAAGCCGCCAGCGCGTGCGCCATCTCGATCATGACAGACACGGGCAGGGCCGCATCGGCGGCGCCAACGCTCTCCTCGGGGGAGTCGTAGTGGGAGGACACGAGCACGGCGTTTGCCGATCCGCCTGGCAGTCGCGCGACGACGTTGCGCGTCCTGTACGCCAGCGCGCCGTGAGGCGTCGGAATGAAGCCGGTCACGTCCTGTACCTCGACCTCGAGCCCGGGAAGCGCGCGGAGCCGCGCCGCGACGTAGGCCGCGGCTCTGTCGGCGCCGGGCGTTCCGGTCACTCTCGAGCCGATTGTATCTGCCAGGTACGCGAGCGCGGGCCACGCGCGACTCGCGGAGAAGGCATCGGGTGGAGCGTGGTGCGGGAGCGGCGCGGGAACGCGCTCGCTCCATGCAACGACCGCGATAATGGCGATCACGACGAC
>JBOHTO010000203.1:0-22422 GCA_050733695.1 Gemmatimonadaceae bacterium
CCGGTCCGAGCGCAGTCTCCCGGATCGCGAGTCCGCGCTCACGCAGCGTCTTCCCCTGCGCGCGCTTCCCCTGCGCCTCGCATGCGTCCGCGAGTCCGAGAAGGGCATTGGCGACGGCCGCGTCGCGCGGGGAGAGGGCCTGCTCACGGATGGCCAACGCAAAGCGCCACGCTTCCTCTGCACGGTCGTGCTGTCGTCGCGCGGCGAAGAGCTTGCCCAGACTTGCGTGCACGGCGGCCACCTCGATGCTGCCCGCGCTCTCCGCGCGCTTGATGGCAAGGAGACGCTTGAGCAGTTGTTCCGCGCGATTGAGGTCACCGCGCTTGAAGCAGGCACGCGCGAGCGTATTGAGCGGGAGCGCGATACCCCGTGCTGAATCGCCCAGTGCGCGCTCCGCAATCGCAAGCAGGCGCTCCGCTCGTGGTTCGATGGATGGCATCGTGCCACCGGCGAGCAGATGGGCGAGTGGCTGGTGAAGTGCGCGCACGAGCGCTTCGTCGCCCGCCGCCCCGGCGCGCTCCGCAGCGTCGAGTGCAGAGTCGAGCAACTCGTTCGCCCCCTTCTTGTCTCCGCGCTCGCTGCGCAGCCAGGCCATGCGGGCCAGTGCTCGCGCGAGCTGCGCATCGCCTCGCTCGCCGCGTTGCTCGCGCGCGGCATCGATGGCGCCTTTCAGTGCATCCTCCGCCTGGGAGAAGCTGCCCTGCCGGAGGAATAGCTCGGCGGCCTCCGTGAACTGCTCCCAACGCATCGTCGCGCTCTCGGTCATTCGGGCTCTCCTCCACCAGAAGACGCCCTGCCTTTGCGGCCTGTAACCGGTATTTCTGACCGTTCATGCGTTGTGCCGCAGACCCGAGAACGGGCAATCGGCGCCGGGTCAAGGAGTTGTGCGTTTGGCGACCGGGCCACATCTTAGCCGGGCATATGCCGCTCGGCCGTCGCCGCGCAATCGTGCACGATCACCTCCTGGTTCGGGGTCGCATGCAGGAGCTGTTTTTCCGAGACGGTGTGATGGACCGCATTCGGGTTCGTGATCGTCGCTTCCACGAAAGCGCTTATCTCTTCGTGCTCGCGGCACTCGAGTTCAGTCAGACACGGCTCACGGATCGCCGTCATATCGCCGGCCGCGAGCTGGCTGTCTCCTGCCGTGAGCTGGCCATGGAGCGGTTCGGCGTGATGGCGCGGCTCGTGCTCGAACACTGGGGTGTCAGGAGCACGGCGGACATCGGCGACATTGTCTTCACGCTGGTGGATCTTGGCCTGCTCATCAGCCAGCCGAACGACAAGCGTGAGGAGTTCGTCGACGTCTACGACTTCGATCAGGCATTCGAGCGGGAGTACCCCTGGAAGCGGGTGCAGCACGCGTGAGCGAAGCCACCGGCTGAGGCGGTGCACCGCCGCAGCCGTGCCGGTTGCGGCATCCGCGGGTTGACGGCGATCGGATGCGAGAGATGTTCGTTGTCGGAGCGCGCGGGGCAGCGGCCCGCGATGCCGCCGCCATCGGTGCCGGAATCCCCGCGCGAGCACTCATGCAGCGAGCGGGTGCCGCAGCCGCCGGCGAGATCGCGCGATCGTACCGACGGCGGCTGCGCAGGGGGGCGGCGGTTGCCGTCTTCACCGGTGCCGGGAACAATGGCGGGGACGCGTGGGTTGTGGCTCGTGCCCTTTCCGCGGCGGGAATCTCCGTCCGTGTGCACGAGGCGGGCGAACCACGTTCGCATGATACGGCCAAGGAACGCGAGCTGGCTCGCGCGTGCCTGCCCGAACACGCCGTCGATGGAAGTGAAGCCATCGTTGTCGATGGGCTCCTGGGCACCGGTGCGTCCGGCCGTCCGCGCGGCGCAGTCGCGGCGGCGATCGAGCGGATCGCCTTGCTGCGCGCATCCGGCGCCGCCATTGTCTCGCTCGATCTGCCGAGCGGACTGGACGCGACCTCGGGCGAGTGCGACGAGTCGGTCGAGGCTGATCTGACGATAGCATTCGGAGCACCCACGCGCGGATTGCTCCTTTCTCGTGACCGTTGCGGTCGCATCGTCGTGGTCGACATCGGCCTGGGCCGGTACGCTGTGCTGGACGATGGCGCCGCCGTGCTGGTGGACCCGGCGATGGCGCGTGCAGTCGTCGCGCCGATCGGCGCGACCGCGCACAAGGCGGTCCGCGGCAAGCTCGTCATCGTTGGCGGTGCGCGTGGAATGCTTGGAGCCGTCGTGCTGGCCGGCCGCGCGGCGATGCGCAGTGGCATCGGCATGGTACGCCTCGTGGTGCCTGAAGAGAGCGTGGCGGCTGCGCAGGCCGCCTTGCCTGAGGCGCTGGCAGCGCCATGGCCGGAATCGGCCGACGGTGAAGCGGTGGATCGCCAGGTTTCCTCATGGGCGGATGTCGTGCTGCTCGGCCCCGGGATGGGCGCGAGCGCCGAGACTCGCTCTCTCGCCGAACGGATACTCACCGACTGGCGCGGCCCCGTTGTCCTCGATGCGGACGCCCTCAATGTCTTCGCAGGCGGCATGGAACCCCTCGCGCGATTGATCGATGGCCGGGTCGCGCTGATAACGCCGCATGTCGCCGAGCTCGCGCGTCTTGCTTCCTGTTCGGTTGCATCCGTCAACGAGCGGCGTTTCGAGATCGGATCGGAGATTGCCGCCGTGCTTGGCGCCGCAGTGCTGCTCAAGGGCGTCCCGACCGTGATCTCCCCGCCGCGCAGAGGGCGCACCTGGGTGAGCGCAACGGGTACCCCGGCGCTCGCGCAGGCTGGAAGCGGCGACGTACTTTCGGGAATAGCGGCGACGCTCATGGCGCACACGGGTGACGCGGCGCGCAGCGGGTCGTGCGCCGCGTGGGTGCATGGCCGCGCCGCAGAGCTCGCGGGCCGTGTGCGCCCAGTGCGCGGAATCGCCCTCGATGACATCATCGCCGCGCTCGGCGATGCATGGGCGATCCCGTTGCCGGAGTTCCGCTACCCCGTTCTCGCCGAGCTTCCCCCTGTCAACGACGCGAGAGGACGTCGCAATGACTGGTAAGCCGCGCATGCTGCTCGCGGCGGCTCGGCGGCTGACGCTGCTGGCCGCCGCACTCGCTGCGTGCGGTGGAGTGGCGCGCCCGGGCACCGGCGGGCAAGGCCGGCCAGGTCGTCTCGCCGGCGTCATGGGCGCGGCATCGTCCCGCGACGACATCATCGTGCTTCCGCAGCTCAACGCGATCTCGGCGATCGCGGTCTCGCGGCGTTTCGTCTTTGCTGCTACACCCAACGGGCTGGCGATCTACGACAGGAATTTCCGCGCATGGCGGCCTCCGGTCTCGATTTCCGATGGCATCGGTCAATCGCTTCTGACGGCTGGTGCCGCGGCTGGAGCTGCCGCGTACGACGTCGACCGCGCCGGCTCGATGGCGGCCGATCCAGGGAGTGATGCCGTCTGGATCGGTGGACAGGGAGTCGTGTACCGCTACGATCCGACCGTCGATGTGCTCGACCGGGTGCTTCTGCCGCGCGGCGGGACGGTTGACCTCATCGCCTTCGATCGGAGGGATCTCGCCGGCGGCGCCCTCGTTCGCGCGTCGGGATACTGGTCACGGGTCACGAGCACCGGATTTGGCCGGCCTGTAGGCATCGAAGAGTTTCCTCCCGCCGAGGCGCTGATCGTCCCCGCGGGCTATGAGGAGATCGTGCGCGAGTATCCTGCGCTTCGCTCTTTCGGCCGCCTGATGACGCGCGATGGCGATCTGCGGAGCTGGCCCGTGAGCGACGCTTCGAAGCCGTATGGCGCGAGCGAAGTGTGGCTGGGTACCTGGGGCAATGGTGTCTTCGAGGCGGACCCGCTCTTCCTCGACGCCGAGCATCATCCGTTCGGTCTGGTCACGACCGGCGCGGGCGCAATCGCCAGCGATGGCGCTGGCATCTGGGTCGCGGGATCGGGTGCGCAACCGATCGGCTTCCGGCAGCCGGAGCGGGGCGGCCTCACCTTCACCACGGCCGATCTGGCGGACTGGCGCTGGGTCGATCCGGCGGCGGCGCGCACCCTGGATCGCGTGCGCGCATACGACATCGTATTGCGGGACGGCCAGGCGTGGGTTGCTACCGGGCGCGGACTCTTCGTCATCGCCGTGTCTCCCGATGTCTCTCTTCGCGATATCGAACTGATCCCGGTTCCCTCGGATGCAGTGTTCGCGCTGGCTTCGGCCGGGACGGGAATCTGGGTTGGAACGGCGAGCGGCGTCTCACTGCAGATGTTCGGGCCTGATCGGAAGCGCGATCGCGCCGAGACCGCGTTGCGGGATGTCATGATCCCCGGCGTGCCAGTACGCGACCTGCTGCTCGTTGGCGAATCGCTCTGGATAGCGAGCGACCGGGGACTCATGGTTCTGCCCGGCGGGCGCGATGAGCCGCTGCGCCCGGTTGCGCCCGGCGCTGCCATTCTGTCGCGCCCGATCCGTGCGCTCGCGCACAGCGACTCGATCGTGACCGTGGCGACGGAAGGTGAGATTCGCCTCCTTGATGCTCGCACGGCTACTCCGCTGCCGACGCCGCTCGCCGTCGATGCGGGCAGGGTGGGAGAGATCGAGACGGTGGCAATGGACGGACGGACGATCTGGATTGGCGGGTCGCACGGCCTCCTCATCATCACTCGGGCGACCCGGGTCGCGCGGTTCCTGCCGTCGAGCGAGGCGGTGCACGATGTCGAGCTCGCTGGCGATATTGCGTGGGTGGCCAGTCATCGTGCGCTCGTCAGGTTTCGCCGGCTGGCCGATGGCACGATCCCGTGACGGAAATGGCGATGGGCCCGGGGCGTGAGTTCGACATCATACGCGCGATGCGCGACCAGTGGGGCTCGCTCGCCCGGGGGCTCGGAGACGATGCGGCAGTGCTCGTGCTGCCCGTTGGTGAACAGCTCGTTGTGAGCACGGATACTTCGGTTGAAGGTATCCACTTCCGTCGCGAATGGCTGAGTGCGAGCGAGATCGGCTACCGCGCGGCTGCCGCGGCGCTCAGCGATCTGGCCGCGATGGCGGCTCACCCCGTTGGAATGCTCATCGCGCTGACGCTCCCGGAGCAATGGCGGGCGGCGGTGGACGGACTCGCTGCCGGTCTGGGGGAGGTGGCACAGGGAACGGGTGTGCCGATAGTTGGCGGCAACATCTCCGCTGGCGGTGAGCTCTCGATTACGACGACGGTGCTTGGCCACGCGGAGCATCCGGTCTCGCGTCGCGGCGCATGTCGCGGGGATGCGATATTCGTCACCGGTCGGTTCGGCGGTCCGGCAACAGCGCTGCGCGATCTCGCCGGGACGCGCACTCCTGCCGCGGCGCACATGACCCGGCTCGCACGCCCCGCGCCCCGCATTGTGGAATCGCACTGGCTCGCCGCCCAGGGTACAAGCGCCATGATCGATGTCTCGGATGGCCTTGCGGCCGACCTCGGGCATCTGGCCGCGGCGAGCGGAGTACGCATCGTGTTCGACGTGGACAGCGTTCCGCGTCTGGCCGACGTTGACCCGATCGTTGCAGCAACTGGAGGAGACGAGTACGAGCTTGCTCTCACGGCTCCCCGCACACTCGACGGCGCGGAGTTCGAGCGCGAGTTCCTGATTCCCCTCACGCGCATCGGCCGCGTGGTGGATGGTCTGCCGGGTGTGGAAGCGAGGCGCGGGATGAGGATTGGCGGTGACGGGAGCGACGACGGCGATGGTGAGCGCGTTGATTTGCCGGCAGGGCACGATCACCTTTCCAGGTGATGCGCACACTTCTCGTTGCAATCAACTTTCTGCTTGTCACGCCGGTCGTGGCGGCAATGATCATTGCTGCGGCGCTCGCTGGCGACGGACCCCGAAGCCAGCGCATCATCGAGCGTTGCGGGCGATTCTGGGCGCGTTCGGCGTGTCGGGCCGCGGGGGTACGCATCCGCGTGCACAATCCCGAGCGACTGTTACACAATGGGGCGCGCATCTTCGTGTCGAACCATGTGAGCTGGTTCGACATATTCGCGCTCGCGTCGGTGCTGCCGCGCTACACGTTCGTGGCCAAGGCCGAGCTCGCTGGAATCCCCATCTTCGGCCCTGCTGCGCGGGCGTTCGGGATCATCTTCATCGAGCGATCCAATCGCAGGGCGGCGTTCGACTCGTATCGTGCTGCGGGCCACCACGTGGAGCGCGGCAAGTCGGTGGTCGTCTGCCCGGAGGGGACGCGCGGCAGGAGCTACGAGCTGCGCCCCTTCAAGAAGGGGCCGTTCGTCTTTGCAATTTCATCGGGTGCGCCGATCGTTCCGACGATCGTGCACGGCGCCATGCAGGTGCAGCGTGCAGGCTCGCCGTGGATCCGCGCGGGCACGGTGGACATCCACCTGCTCGAGCCCGTCGAGACTGCGGGCTACACGTACGACGAACGCGACCAGCTCGTGCGCGCCGTCTGGAAGCGCATGGCGCTGGAGCTCCACGAAGTCTACGGTATCGAGAGCCACATTGGAGCGATCGACAGCTCGCGGGACCGGGGCGAGACACCGGCGTCACTCCGCTGAGCGGGCCGCCGGCACAGTGCGCAACTCACCCATCATCAACTGGAAATGTCAACCATAATCGACATACGGGCACGCGAGATACTCGATTCGAGAGGAAACCCGACGGTGGAGGCGGAGGTCACGCTGGCGAGCGGGGCGACGGCGCGCGCTGCGGTACCGAGTGGAGCGTCAACGGGCGAGCACGAAGCGATCGAATTGCGGGATCACGATCCCGAGCGCTATCTGGGCAGGGGTGTTCTCCACGCCGTGGCGAATGTCGAGGACAGCATAGCGCCGGCCCTGCGCGGAATGGTTGCCACCGATCAGCTCGCAATCGATCAGACGCTCATCGAGCTCGATGGTACGCACAACAAGTCCGCGCTCGGCGCCAACGCGATGCTGGCGGTGTCGATGGCGATCGCGCGGGTGGGAGCGATCGAGGCCGATCTCCCGCTCTACCGGTACCTGGGTGGGCCACTTTCGCGCACGATGCCCGTGCCGATGATGAACATCCTCAACGGCGGTGCCCACGCGACGAACACGGTGGACTTTCAGGAGTTCATGATCGTGCCGGTTGGCGCGACGAGCTTCAGGGAGGGCCTGCGCATGGGAACCGAGGTGTTTCATGCGCT
The DNA here is from genome assembly GCA_050733695.1 of Gemmatimonadaceae bacterium. Lineage (GTDB taxonomy): Bacteria > Gemmatimonadota > Gemmatimonadetes > Gemmatimonadales > Gemmatimonadaceae > JBOHTO01. The sequence goes on from JBOHTO010000203.1 coordinate 7,114, forward strand.
GAAGAAGGTGCTCGTCAGGCGGAAGCTGAGCACGGGCGTGGGCGACGAGGGCGGCTTCGCGCCCGATCTCGCGAATGACGAGGAAGCCCTGCGCGTCGTCATCGAGGCGATCGAGAACGCTGGCTACGCACCGGGATCGCAGATCGCTCTGGCACTCGACGTGGCTGCATCCGAGTTGCACTCCGGCGGCAGCTACACGTTCAAGAAGAGCGGCGGCGGTACACGCAACGCAGAGGGGATGGTCGAACTCTACGCACAATGGCTGGACGAGTATCCGATCGTATCCATCGAGGACGGACTGGCCGAGGATGACTGGAGCGGATGGGAGCGTCTCACGGGGACACTGGGTGATCGCGTGCAGCTCGTGGGTGACGATCTCTTCGTCACGAACACGGAACGTCTTGCGCGCGGTATCGAGGGCGGAGTTGCAAACGCGATACTGATCAAGGTGAACCAGATCGGGACATTGACGGAGACGCTCGAGGCAATCGAGATGGCGCGCGCGGCGGGTTACCTGTCGGTGATCTCGCATCGCTCCGGCGAGACCGAGGATACATTCATCGCCGATCTCGCCGTCGGCACCGGCGCGGGCCAGATAAAAACCGGTTCGGCATCGCGCACGGACCGGGTTGCCAAGTACAACCAGCTTCTGCGCATCGAGGAGGAGTTGGGCGACGCCGCGGAGTATCCGGGCGGGGCGATCTACGGGCTCTGAGCAGACTGTGATCGCGCGATGAAGAACGTTCGGGCGGATCGTGCGAAGCGGCTCGTGTGGCTGCTGGTAGCAGCCGCGGCGCTGGCCTTCGCGGTGGAGGGCGGCGAGTACGGCACATCCGATCTGTTGAAGCAGCGGCACCGTCGCGCACGGCTCGTCGCGCAGATCGATTCGCTCGAGCTGCTGGTGGATTCGCTCGCGACGTACAAGGCGCGCCTTCGGGCCGACCCTTCTCTGCAGGAGCGGATCGCAAGGGAGCGCTTCGGCATGGTGCGGGGAGATGGGGAGATGCTGTACAGATTCGCGCATCCACCGGACAGCGCAGACAATGCCAGCCGACCTTGACTTGCGGCGAGGCGATCGTAAATTCATGGCACTGACGCGGGGTGGAGCAGCCTGGTAGCTCGTCGGGCTCATAACCCGAAGGTCGCGGGTTCAAATCCCGCCCCCGCTATGGGGAAACGCGGCCGGTCCGAGAGGGCCGGCCGTTTTTCGTGGGTGTGCCGTATGGCGTATGGTCGCGGATTCGGGGCAGGGTAGCTCAGGTGGTTAGAGCACGGCACTCATAATGCCGGGGTCGCGGGTTCGAGTCCCGCCCCTGCTATCGCGCAGGACGCCGAGAAGCCAATGGTTTGCGCGGCCCTGTGCATTCGTCTCCATAGTCCTCGGTCGAGCTCTTCTTTTTCGTGCAGTGACTGCTCTCCGCACACCCGTCGTTCGCCGCGGGATCAGGCGGAACCTGTCGCTCGTTAGCGCCGCCGCCACGATCCTCCTCCTTCTCTGTGTTGCTCGGTCGGGCTCGGCCCAGCGGGTGGCTGACCTCGCTGTCGCCATGGACGGATCGCCAGGTGCCGCATCCCACCCCGGTGTGAACCCTGCGCACACGTCGCCGATGCCCTTCTGCCTGCATCGGTATCTGTGGATACGTCGACGCATCCCCGGTCTCTCAGTTGCCGAGCGCGAGCAGGGAGGAGAAAGAAGAACAGGCGGGCATCTGGAGGCACATACTTGTCGGTGCCGGCGCCGCTGCTACTGTCGGAGTCGTTTGGGCAGTGCTTGGTGACGAGGGGAGCGGTTACCCCTTTTCTTGCGACCTCAGATGCCGGCTCATACTGTATCCGATGTTGTCGCTGCCCATCGGTGTCGCGGGCGGTGCGACCGTCTACCTGGTTCGCCGCGTGTTCTGAGGCGGTCTGGCGCGCACAGGTTCCGAGCCTGCTGTTCGGCTCATCACGGAATCTCGGAGGCCTCGCGCACCGCACCGGGCAGAGTTGCAGTGATCCGATGTCGCATTACAAGACCTGACCCCGTGACCCCGAGGATGCCGGACTTCTCCAGCTTCTCGTCGTGGTTCGCGCCACCGGATTCGGGGCGGTTGCTCTGGAAGTTGTTGGAAGGCTTGCTTCCCATCAGATCCTCCGCGGGGTCGCTTCTGCCAGCCTGGTAGCGTTCACGTCGTCGCCGCCATGTGTCGCTGGCCGCGCGGCTGGATATCGCAGGAGCCGGGCAAGCGCTGCCTCGGAACGCGTTGCCGTCCGTATCCACCCCCTGTAACACCGGAAGTCGCGCGAGCGCGGTGTCCACCAATCGCCGGATGAGCATGCTGTCGCCGGGCGCGAGGTGACCCGTGCGAAGCCAGACGAGTGCTCTTGGCTCGCGCGCGGCCGCGTAGAGAGCTTCAACAGCCGCGCGCGGCATCTGGGGATCGTCGATGCCGTTGATCATGATGAGGGGTCGTGGGGCGATGTGGGCGACGTATCGCTCGGGCTCGAGCGCCCGGAATGGGCGCATCGCCAGCCAGGCCAAGGGCCCGCGGAGGAAGCGCGGACGCACGGTGAGATTTGCCGCCAGCACTCGATCGAAATCGCCCGCGCCATAGATCAGCGCCACGTTGCGGAAGCGGTCGTCGACCGCTGCGGCGATGACGGCGAAAGGGACCGCGAAGGATGTGGCCGCGATGGCGAGGCGTGCGGGTTCGACATCGGAGCGTGTGACCAGGTAGGACCCGCCGAGGGAGAAGAGTGCCGGGATCTGTTCCGCCGCATCGCGTAATCGCTCCCCCCGGAGCACCACGTCGGTCAGGTCGATCTCGTACGGCAGCGATGCCGGATAGTCGAGCGAGAGCACGACGACATCGCCGAACTCCTCCGGGAGATAGTCGATGGCGCGGCTGTCGAGCTCCCGGCCATCGTTCAGGAGCACGGCCGGATATCGGTGAGAACCGGAAGCGCGAGCCGGCTGCAGCAGCCGGCCGGTGGCCACCAGGCCGCCGTCGCTGGTCAATCGGACGCGATACGCCGCATAGCGGCCGCGCATCCCCGCAAAGGTCGTCTCTGCCGAGATGAGCGCGCCGCGCCGCTCGCGATATCGATCGAGCTCGGCCTGCGAGGCAGGGTCTGATGTGGACGGCGACGCGCACGTTGCGCTCGCGGCAGTGCTCGTGACGATCGTGACCAGCAGGATGGTGCAGAGTCGCACAGCGAGTGACCTTGGAAGGAGCGATCCAGCTCGGCGTTCGGCGTGGCTGCCGATCGCAACGCCGGCCGGAGCCGAATCTCGTGCATGCACCTTGCCGGACGTCCCGCACTCGCGCAACGTGGTCCGCATTGCCGCCGCGGTCTGGACCTCCTGCCGCCCACGTCCCAGATTCCCGGTTCACGCCTCAACCACGCAATGGGGAACAGCATGCGAAGTTGGCTTCTGCTCGGATCGTTCGCGGTGCACGCCGCGACCGCCGTCTCATGTGTGCCCGCGACGGCGCAACAGGCACCGGCCGCAGCGCCGGAGCAGCCATCGTCGCAGCGGCAGCAACGTCGCGAACCTCGACCCTACGCGAAGGTCATCACGGCCAGCGCGATAACCGATTCCGGTGGAATCACCGTCCATCGCGTCGACGACAAGTGGTTCTTCGAGGTCCCGGACTCGCTCACAGGCCGGGATATGCTGCTCGTCAGCCGGATCGCGGGCGTCCCGGCCAACTTCGGCGGGTTCCTGTCGGCAGGTACCTCACTCGAGGAACGCGTGGTGCGCTGGGAGCGCACCGCTGACCGCGTGATCCTGCGGAGCCTCAGCTTCGATGCGTTCGCGGCCGATTCACTTCCCATCGCACTCTCCGTGCAAAGCAACAACGTCGGCGCGATCCTCGCCGCCTTTCCCATCGAGGCCTTCACCGATGACAGCACCAGCGTCGTGGTCGACGTCACGGAGTTCTTCGGCGGCGACACGCCCGGCATCGGGGGACTCTCCGCCGAACAGCGCAAGACGTACCAGGTGAAGCGTCTGGATCCCGCGCGCAGCTTCATCGTCAGCACGCGATCGTTTCCGTTGAACGTAGAGGTGCGCCACACGCAGACCTTCGAGGCCGGCGCGCCGCCGTCGGACCGCAGCAGCGGCGCCATCTCGCTGGAGATGAGTCAGTCGCTGGTACTGCTTCCCCAGGACCCGATGCGCCCGCGCTACGCCGACGAACGGATCGGGTTCTTCACCGTCTCGCGCGTGAACTACGGACTGGACGAACAGAAGGCGGCGTCACAGACGTTCATCCGCCGCTGGCGCCTCGAGCCGAAGGATCCGGCCGCCTATGCGCGGGGCGAGCTCGTCGAGCCCGTGAAGCCGATCGTGTACTACATCGATCCGGCGACGCCGGTCAAGTGGCGCGAGTACGTGCGGCGGGGTGTCGAGGACTGGCAAGCGGTTTTCGAGGTGGCGGGGTTCAGGAACGCGATCATCGCGAAGGATCCACCGACACACGAGGAGGATCCCGACTGGGATCCGGAGGACATCCGCTATTCGGTCGTACGCTGGGCGGCGAGCCTGGTCCGCAATGCTGTCGGCCCCAGCACGTCCGACCCGCGTACCGGCGAGATCATCGAGAGCGACATCACCTGGTATCACAATCACATGCGCTCATATCGCAACCGCCTGCTCATCGAGACGGCTGCGTCCAATCCGGCGACGCGGACGCTCGATATCCCCGAAGAGCTGATGGGTGCGACCATGCGCAGGGTCATCACGCACGAGGTCGGACACGCCATCGGGCTTCCGCATAACATGGTCGCATCGCATTCGTTCCCCGTGGACTCACTGCGCAGCCCGTCGTTCGCGCGCGAGTACGGTGTTTCGGCCACGATTATGGACTACGCGCGCCAGAACTACGTGGCGCAGCCGGGGGACGGGCTTGAGTCCACCGACTACATCCGCCGGCTTGGGCCCTTCGACGATTTCGTGATCAACTGGGGGTATCGTGTACTGCCGGATGCTGCGACACCGGAAGAAGAGCGTCCGATTCTCGATCGGTGGATAACAGACCAGACCGGTCCCATGCCGTACCGGTACAGCCCGCAGTTTCTCGCCGGCATCGATCCACGCGCCCAGACCGAGGACGTGGGAGATGACCCGATTCGCGCCAGCACGCTCGGCGTAGCCAATCTCAAGCGAGTGGTGCCGAACCTTGTGGCCTGGACTACGCGCCCCGGCGAGAACTACGACGATCTCGTCGAAGTCTACGGTGAAACGCTCGGCATGTGGTATCGCTACATGGGACATGTGGTCTCGCTGATCGGGGGTGTGTACGTGGACAGCAAGACCGCCGATCAGCCTGGCGTCGTCTTCCGGGTCGTACCCAGAGAGCGACAGGAAGCCGCACTGAGCTTCCTTGCGCAGCACGTGTTCCGCACGCCAGTGTGGCTCGCGCCCGACTCAGTGCTCGCGCGCATAGGTCCGGCGGCCGGCGCGACCTCGCTTGTGGATCGTCAGGCGGCCCTCGTTCGACAGCTCCTGGACATCCGCCGGCTCGATCGCCTGGCCGAGGCGCCGAAGATGGATCCCGCCGAGGGGTATTCGGCCGCCGCTTACCTGACCGACCTCCGTCGCGTTGTATGGGGCGCACGGGCGGCCGACGGCGGTCCGGACGCCAACCTTCGTGCCCTTCACCGCGTGTACCTGCAGCGGCTGGGAGCCGTGATCACTCCGCCCGATCCGGAGCGTGGAGAGGGCAATGGCTCGTCGCGGCGTGAACCGCCATCGCCATTGCTTGTCGATCCGAACGTGGAACGGAGCGATCTGCCGGCGCTGGCGCGGAGCCAGCTCCTGACTATTCGGCGGGAAGCCACCGCTGCCGCAGCAGCGGCTCCCCCCGGCCTGGTTCGCGCGCATTGGCAGGATGTGGTTGCGCGCGTCGACGCCATTCTCGAGCCCGCGCGGCGAAACCAGGCAGCATCACGGTGACTCGATCTGCATCCGCCACTCACCTCCGGCTACGTGCGACGTGTCCACGTAGCCGCCCTCCCAGATGTCGAACGGCGCGCACGTCCACGCACCCGATCCCGTGCTCTCGCCGTCGAACGAACCCGTGAAGAAGGCGAGCTCCTTCCAGAGCCGCCCGTCTCCCTCCACCGGAACGGCGAGTGCGAACTCGATGCTGTCGGGCGCGATGAGGCGGATCACGGCGTCGGGATAGTACACGTCCGCGAAGAAGCCGAAACCCGAGCCGTCGGCATTGAGAACACTGCGGGCGATATGGCCGCCGGCGGTTGCGCTGTACTCGACCAGCCGGGAGGCGCGCCGTATTTCGTCAGATCGCTCGACCACCAGATGGAGTTGGCAATGTGCGGTCTGGCCTTCCTCGTAGCTGCCGAACGCCTCGCCGACGACGTGGAACAACGGGGGCAGTGAGCCGACTGCCTGCGGCCCCGCGGGGCCGTCGCCGCCGCACGCCGCGATCAGGGCGACAGCGAGCGGTGCTGCACAGTGAACGAGCGATTGAGTGCGCATGTGAACCGGTCCGCTGGTGTCCATCTCCAGCATGTGTTCGGGACCGCGTGCGTGCCACATCCGGGGACGATCCGCTATCGCCGCCCGTGGTCACTCAATCCCTCCAGACCTCCGCAAAGTATCGAGTAAGGTCGATTGTGAGCGGCGGCTGGGAGACAGCCGGTTGCCAAATGAGCACGTCCGCGAGTGTCTTCGCGCGGTCGTCGTCCAGGCGCCACCGTTCCACCACGCGCGCGTCCACGTCCACCACCCAGTACTCGGGAACCCGCTGCTGCTGGTAGATGATGCGCTTGGCTTGCCGGTCTGCGCTGGATGAACTCGGCGACAGCACCTCGACTGCGAGCAGTAGCTCGCGAATCTCGTCCCAGTTGCGTGGCAGCCTGCCGTCAACTCGCGGTGCCACGAACACGTCCGGCTGCACGAGTCGACCCGGGCTGAACTCGATGTCCGCCGGTGCGAATAGTGTTCGACCGAGACCGCGGTCCGCGACGTAGCGATCGACGATCTTGACGAGCGCGAGTACCGCCGCCTGATGCATCAGTCTCGGAGCGGGCGTCACGAATAGCTCGCCGTCGACGACCTCGTATCGATTTCCGTCGTCGGGGAGAACGCGGACCAGGTCGGCGGTCCAGTGCGTCGTCGCGCGGGGCATGCCCATATATCTGGGTCCTCGGTGGGGGCGGGGCAAGGCGGCATCCATCATTGTCACAGATCGATGGCATGTCGGGATCACCGAACAAGCGCCGAGAGCGCCAGAACGCGGTAACTGCCCGGGCTCCCGGTTGTTTCACGCAGCCGCATCTGTCGCGCGGTACATTGCGGACAACCATGAAGATCTTCGGCACCCACGACGAACAGACGATAGCGCAGTTCCAGGACGTGCGCGCGCGCGCCGTCGACGCCGCGCTCATGGCCGATGGTCACGTTGGCTACGTCATGCCCATCGGCGGCGTGGCGGCGTACCGCGACCAGGTCTCCGTCGTCGGCGTCGGCTTCGATATCGCCTGCGGCAACGCCGCCATTCGAACCGACATGACGCTCGCAGAGCTTGGCGACACGCCCGAGAACGTGCGCACCGGGCTATCCAACTTCGCCGACGACGTGGCGGCGACGGTGAGCTTCGGCATTGGCCGGAAGAACACGGCCGAGGATGCGCCGGTCGATCATGGTCTGTTCGAAGATCCCGCGTGGGACGCCGTTCCCGCGAAGCACCGGCGGCCGCTGCTGGCGAAGGCGCGGCAGCAGCTCGGCACTGTGGGGAGCGGGAACCACTATGTCGACGTCTTCGCCGACGAGTCCGGGGTGCTCTGGGTGGGCGTGCACTTCGGCAGCCGCGGCTTCGGGCACACGGTCGCCTCGGCGTTCCTCGCGCTGGGCCAGGGGAAGTCCTGGGGCGAGCGTGCTCCCGAGCGGGAGGTGCTGCTCGACCTCGCACAGCCGATGGGCCACGACTACTGGCACCTCATGAACCTCGCCGGACGGTACGCGTACGCCGGCCGCGAGTGGGTAGCCCGCAAGGTCGTGTCGATGCTCGGCGCGCAGGAAGTTGAACTCGTGCACAACCATCACAACTTCGCCTGGAAGGAGATCCACGACGGCGAGCAAGTGGTTGTCGTCCGCAAGGGCGCTACGCCGGCCTTTCCGGGGCAGAAGGGGTTCATCGGTGGATCGATGGGCGACGATGCGGTGATCGTGCAGGGGGCGTCCGTATCGCCTGATGCGGATGCTGTGATCGCGGCGACGCAGCGCGAAGCCCTGTATTCGACGGTCCACGGTGCCGGCCGCGTCATGTCCCGCACCGCGGCTGCGGGGAAGCGCAAGCGGCGAACCGGCGAGATCATTTCTCCGGGGCGAATCACCTCGGAGATGATGGACGAGTGGGTGTCCGCGAAGCGTGTCATCCTGCGCGGCGGCGGGCTGGATGAGAGTCCACATGTCTATCGACGCCTGCCCGATGTACTCGCCGCGCAGGAGCAGACGGTGCAGATTCTGCACACGCTGCGTCCTCTGGTCGTCGTGATGGCCGGGGCAAACGAGTTCGATCCGTACCGCGACTGACCGCATCTTCGCCTGCTCATCCGCTGGTTCACGCCGACACACAGACGCCCATGCCCCGCCGTTCGCCCGCACCGGTCCTCATCGCCGCGCTCGCGGCCCTGTGGTTCCAACCCGCGCCCACGCCAGCGAGCGCGCAGCAGCCAAACTCCCCGCGATCCGTGGGGGGGGTCATACCCCCATCGAGCGGCGAGCGGTACAATCGCCTCCTCATCCGGAACGCGTACGTGATCGACGGAACCGGCAACCCCATGCGCGGGCCGATGGACATCCTCATCGAGGGTGCCACGATCACGAACGTGACGCGATCGAGCGCCACCGACGAGTTCGGCACCGGACGCGACACCTCGAGCGAAGCCGCACCGCCCGCCGACCGGGTGATCGACGCGCAGGGTATGTACGTCATCCCGGGAATCATCGACCTCCACGGCCACATCCAGTTCAGTCGCAACGGCGAGCCGATGCCCAGGGACTACGTTTACAAGCTCTGGCTCGCGCACGGCATCACGACCGTTCGTGACCCCGGCTCCGGCGAGGGAATCGACACCATCGCGCACCACGCCCGACTGTCGAAAGGGAACATCATTGCGGCGCCCACGATCATCCCGTACGCGGTCCCCGAGGGCGGGACGCCCGAGGAGATCCGCGAATCCGTTCGCGATCTCAAGCGCCGTGGTGCACTGGGGCTCAAGATGTTCATCGCGCGCCCCGACGTGTGGCAGGCCGTCGCCGAGGAGGCCCGCACGCAGGGACTACCGATCGCGACAGATCTCAAGATCCAGGAGACGGATGCCATCGACGCCGCTCGGCTCGGTATTCGCTCGCTCGAGCACTGGTATGGCGTTCCCGACGCCGCGATCCCGGGACCGCAGAACTTTCCCGCCGACTACTCCTACGACGACGAGCTCGATCGCTTCCGCTGGGCGGGCGATCTCTGGCGGCAGGCCGACCCGGCTCTGCTTTCCGCCGTGCTGGACACGATGCTGGCGCACGACGTCACATGGGATCCGACGTTCGCCGTCTACGAGGCCAATCGCGATCTCTCCCGCGCTCGCAACCTTCCCTGGTTCCGCGACTACGCGCTCCCCAACCTGCTCGCCTTCTTCGAGCCCGACGCGCGGCGGCACGGCTCCTTCCACCTCGGCTGGACGACCACGGACGAGGTGATGTGGCGCGACAACATTCGCATCTGGATGGACTGGGTGCGCGAGTACGCGGAGCGCGGTGGTAACGTGACAGTCGGCTCCGACGCGGGATTCATCTATCACCTCTACGGCTTCGCCACCATCCGCGAGATGGAACTGCATCAGGAGGCGGGCTTCCATCCGCTGGAGGTCATCCGCCAGGCCACATCCAACGGCGCCCGCGCGCTCGGCCTCGAACGCACCGGAGTGGTTCGCCCCGGCTTCGAGGCGGACCTCGCGATAGTCGACGGAAATCCCCTGCACAACCTCAAGGTGCTCTACGGAACAGGCGTCGAGGTCGAGCAGGACGGACGCATCGTCCGCCGCGGCGGCGTGCGCTACACGATAAAGGATGGCATCGTCTTCGACGCGCCAGCGCTGCTTGCCGATGTGCGCGCGATGGTACAGGATGCGAAGGAGAGCATTTCCGCGCCCTAGCTGAACGACGACACGACTGAGGATTTCGGCGCGGCGGGGCGGGGGGGGGGGCGGAGGAGAAGGGGAGGGGAGGGGGAGGGGGGACGCGGAAGCGTCGCCCGGATCCGGGGCGGCACGGGAGCATTGCAATGGCGGCATCACTCGCTCACCTGATTGCGGCGCAACTGGTCGTACAACTTGCGGCCGGCGAGCCGAGCGCTGACTCCGCGGCAATCCTGAGTTCCGCCCGCGATGCGCAGGCGGCGTTCGAGCGCGTGCGCTTCCAGCACCTGCCATGGACCGGGCGCTCGGGTGGCGGCGAGTGCGACGAGCGGGTCGGGCGCTTCTGCCTCTGGCATTCGGGCGATGAGGATGCGTGGACAGCGCCGCCCGAGAAGCCGGGCGTGCGCCAGGAGCGGGCACGCCTCATCGATCGGCTCCGCTCTGCGGTGAACGCCATTCCGGGCGATGGCTGGATCGTCGGTCAGTTGGTGCGCTATCTCCTTGAAGCTGACCGGGCTCCGGAAGCGCTGGCTGCAGCGCGACGGTGCGCCGCCGAGCGTTGGTGGTGCCGCGCTCTCGAGGGATTCGCGTACCACTCGACTGGCCGTTACGCCGATGCCGAAGCCGCCTTCGACCGCGCGGTGGACGAGATGCCGGCAGACGAACGGGCGACATGGCTGGACCTGTCGCTCCTCTTCGAAGGCGATGATGCCGACATCTACGAGCGTGCCGATAGTCTCCGCCGAACACTGCTCGTGCGGCGGATGTGGTGGCTCGCGGATCCCCTCTACGTCGTGCCGGGCAACGGTCGGCTAAGTGAGCATTTCGCTCGGCTCGTGATGGACCGGCTGCAGGAGCGGGCGCGTTCGCCGGAGGGGATGCGCTGGGGCAGGGACATGAGGGAACTGCTTCTGCGCTACGGGTGGCCTGTCGGGTGGGAGCGGATTCGACCGCTCATGCACGAGACCGGCCGGCCTGCGACAGTCGCCCACCATGCACGCGGGAGTCGCGACTTTCTTCCCCCGCTCGCCTCTCTCGACAACCCCCGGTCGATCTCGCTCGATGACTGGCGACTCGATGACGACGATGGGCATTCCGAGTACGGGCCCGGTTACGCGATCACCTTCGCCGCTCTGCCGCACCAGTTCGCGATGTTCCCGCGCGGCGATTCCGCGGTCTTCGTCGCCCGGTTCAGTCTGAGCGATTCCACGGGAAGCGCCGCGCTCGACGCCGGCATCGAGTCAGCGATGTTCGTGGCTGTCAGCGAGAGCGCCCAGGCTGCGCACGGGCTCTCCGTTCTGACGGACAGCGGCGGCTGGGTGCGCGTCACCGCTGCATCTCGGCCCGCCGTCGTCAGCATCGAGGCGCTCGATCGAAGAGAGCGCCGCGCGTGGCGGGCTCGCCATGGCATCGGAGCGGCGCTCACCGTCCCAGGTCGGCTTGCCCTGTCCGACGTGCTCCTCGTTCGGGGCGACTCAGCGCTCCCGCGTACGCTCGACGAGGCGCTGCCGGTAGCGCTCACGACCACGGGGATCGCAGTCGGCGAGCGCGTCGGGCTCTACTGGGAGCTGTTCGACGGAGCCGGAATGGCGCGCACCGTCACCTGTGTACTACGCGTGCGCCGCTCCGGCCGCGGATGGGTCAGTCGTTTCGCGGAGAGAATCGGGCTGGCGGACGGAGACACTCCTGTCGCGCTCCGATGGGAAGCACACAGCGAGGCCGCCAGCGTGTCCGGGTACGCCCTCCTGCTCGAGCTGCCGGGCGTCGATCCCGGGGAGTACACGATCGAGCTCTCGATGCATGCGTACGATCAGGCGCCGCTCACCGTCCGCCGTACGCTGCACGTGGTGGAACGCTGAAGTTCGGGAGGACGGCGAAAGGAAACCGTCGGCGCCGCGACGGCGTAGGGCATGGAAACCCCAGGAGGGAACCGTGATCGCACTGATTGCCATGCTCATCGCGTTGGGCGCTGCAATGGCGGGATTCAAGCTTGCGCGCCGATTCGTGCGCGAGCGGTTGCGCTTCGTTGACGCCGTCCAGCGTCGAATCGCGCCATTCGCCGCGGGGCTCGGCGCCATGCTCCTCGCAGCGCCGGTCGCGCTTCTGCTGCCCATCGTCGGGGCGGGTACTGCCATCTCGGTCGGTCTGGGCGTCGGCTTCGGCGTCGCGCGCGGCGCGAAGGATGTCCGTCTCGCGAGCTTCAGCATGGACAGAAGTTCCAACTTCTGAGAGCGTGCTGCCGATCACATTCGGCGTGGCCGGCGGCGCGATGCTTGCGCGTCCCTCGTCCAGGCGATATTTCACCGTCGCAGTCACGGCGATACGAGTTCGGTTGCCGAATGGCCGACGCACGCAGTGGAGTCGCGGCAAACGGTGCCTGGAGGAGAAGATCGTACGTGGAGGAATCCGGATTCCCTGAAGCAGATGGCGAGGAGCAGCCAGCCAGCAACACCGTGCTCGTCACGACGGCCTTGCCGGTCCTGATCCGCATTGCACCCATAGCGAGCGAGCGCGTGCCGGAAGGGGCGTGTCTTGGCTCGTTCATCGATGACCGGCTGGTCGCGCGCTGCGCCATCCCTGCGGACTCCGTGCAGCGACTGCTCGCGCTGGATCTCTTCGCAGCGCCTGTCCCGCTCGCGCTGCTCGCCGTGGAGCAGCCCCCCGGTCTCCAATGCAGGCTCTGTGCGATCGTGCCAGCGGCGCTCCTCTCGGATGAGAAGGGTCAGGATGCAGAGCCGTGGCGCACAAGCGTACCGAACTACGAAGCATCCGTGGCCGGGGCCGCCGGCGCTTCCGGCGAGACCGGAGACGACGTCGACGAGGATGGCGACATGGTCGCTGTCCTGCTTGGCAACATCGTCCGTTTCACGGTGGACAGAAAGCATCCCGACGACCTCGCGCGCGAGGCGGCCGACGTTCTTCAGAAGATCGTCACCGGCGGACGGCTCCGCGACGCGGATTCGCGCGCCGTGGACGACCTGCTCGATTCAATCTGACCCGCGAGGAAGGATCATGACCAACCAGTCCGCGCTGGACCGATCGCAGCGTCCGCCCATCGCCGGTGCCGCGATTCTCGCGCTCGGCGTTTCTGTCCTGGTCGCTCTCGTGATGGCTCTGGCAGGACTCGGCACGCGCTGGGGGTGGTGGCACTTTCGCACCGGACTGTCCGTGCTCGAGTGGACGGCCTACGCCGCCATCGCCGCGGTGTTCATCGCGTTCGTCGCCGCCGTGATCGCGCGCCCCGGAGGTCCACGTCGAGGATTCGCATTCGCCCTCGCGGCTCTCGTGATTGCTGCGGTGCTGGCGATCGTACCGTGGCGCTGGCGCGCGACGGCGAGGGCCGCTCCGCCGATTCACGACATCACCACCGACCTCGAGAATCCGCCTCGCTTCGAAGCCATCCTGCCGCTCCGTGCGACCGCCACGAACGAGGCGGAATACGGTGGTCCCGAGATCGCTGCCCAGCAGCGGGAAGCGTACCCGGACATAGAGCCGCTGCAGTTCGAGGCGGCCCCACGCGCGACCTTCGAGCGTGCGGTGGACGTGGTCCGGGATCTCGGCTGGGAGATCATCGTCTCCGATCCATCGGCCGGACGCATCGAGGCGACGGACAGGACGTTCTGGTTTGGCTTCGATGATGACGTGGTTATCCGGATCACACCGGCCGGCGGTGGCTCGCGCGTGGACATACGCTCCGTTTCGCGCGTCGGACGGGGCGACACGGGCACAAACGCGCGGCGGATTCGCGAATTCCTCGATCGAATGCGCGAGGCGGGCGAGTAACGCACGATCTCGCCGCTCGCGCGCGACTCCATCCGGACTCCCGCTACTTGTAGATCACCATCTCCCCTGCGTTCTTCTTCTCGATGTAGGCCTTGAGCTCGCGCTTCACTCGCCCGCTCAGGAAGTACAGCCCCAGTATGTTGGGGAACGCCATCCCCAGGATCATCAGGTCGCCGAAGTTGAGGACGTTCGTCGCCGTGATGATAGAGCCGAGAAAGACAAAGAGCAGAAAGAGAATCCTGTAGGCACCGGAGCTCCGGTCGCCGAAGAGCCATGCCCAGCACCGCTCCCCATAGTACGACCACGAGATCATCGTCGAGTAGGCGAAGAGCATAACGGCGAGCGACAGCACGTACGGGAACCATGTGATTCTCTCAGCGAAGGCACGCGATGTGAGTGCCGCTCCCTGGTTGGTACGGATCAGCTCACTGTACTCCGGATTCGCGTAGGCGCCAGTGATGACAATGACGAGCGCGGTCATGGTGCAGACGATCACCGTGTCGATGAACGGCTCGAGCAGCGAGACGTAACCCTCGCGGACAGGATATTTCGTTCTCGCTGCAGAATGGGCAATGGCCGCTGATCCGACCCCCGCCTCGTTGGAGAACGCCGCCCGCTGGAAGCCCGTCACGAGAACTCCGATGAAGCCACCGTACGCTGCGCGCGGGTTGAATGCACCCTCGATGATCGAGCCGAAGGCCTCGGGTATGCGATCGTAGTTGACGATCAGGATGAACAGGCAGGCCAGTACGTAGATCCCGCACATGAAGGGAACGATGAACTCCGCCGCCGTCGCGATGCGCCTGATTCCGCCGATGATCACGATGCCTACGAGGAATGTCATGACGAGCCCGTAGACCCAGGGGTACGTCTCCAGGAAGGGCAGCGATTCCTGCAGGGCGTTCATCGACTGGTTCACCTGGAAGGCGTTGCCGCCGGCGAGCGAGCCGCCGATGCACAGGAGGGCGAACGCCACCGCGAGCACCTTGCCGAGACGCGCCCACCCCATCTCGGCGAGTCCGTTGGACAGATAGTACATCGCCCCGCCCATTATGCGTCCGTCCTTGCGCACCTGCCGGAACTGCTGCCCGAGTGTGCACTCGGTGAACTTGGAGGACATGCCGAGCAATCCGGCGCAGATCATCCAGAAGGTGGCACCCGGACCGCCGGTCGCGACGGCGATCGCAACCCCTGCGATGTTGCCCAGCCCGACGGTCGCCGACAGTGCCGCGGAGAGCGCCTGGAAGTGGCTCACCTCGCCGCCGGCGGTCGGGTCGTCGTATTTGCCGCGCGTGAGGGCGATCGCGTGACCGAAGCCGCGGAAATTGATGAAACCCATCTGGATCGTGAAGAAGATCGCGCCGATCACCAGCCAGATGA
>JBOHTO010000204.1:0-2932 GCA_050733695.1 Gemmatimonadaceae bacterium
CCAGAAAAAGGTAAAGGCCCTGTTACCAGGGCCTTCGTGGTTGCAGGGGCGGGTTTTGAACCCGCGACCTCCGGGTTATGAGTTCGCTGCAAGGGTGTTTTCGTCCTTTTTCAACATCTGCCATCGAGCGTCTTGCCCACTCAGCAACATGATTCGGGCGGTTCTCGCCTGCCGACGTTGGTCATCGTTTTTCGCCCTCGCGTGTCCAACGCGTGTCCAAGTGATAGGGGCGGAAGTGGCGCTCGAGGACGGTCGCATCCTCCCGCGAGCACGTGAACGCGATCTTGGTACGGGCGTTTGCCCCCAGCGCTCCGCGCATATCACGTACGTTGAAGCGCCCCGGCAGGTCTGTTCTTGCGGTGAGGGCCCGGTATCTTGTGATGGATATCCAACGGGGCGTCAAGCATCAATATCCATCGCCCTCGAAAGGAGTCCGATGGGTGACGTGACTCCGATCCTGGACGCGGGCCGCGAGGCATACGCGCGCCGTGACTGGCAGGGTGCCCGCGATGGCTTTCTCGCGGCTCGGGATACCGGCGAGCTGTCGGCCGATGATCTTCACATCTGGGCCGATGCGGCGTGGTGGCTGGGTCTGGTCGACGAGTCGCTCGCCGCAGCCGAGGAGGCCTACCGGATGTTCCTACAGGGAACCCGCCCACAGCAGGCCGCCTCGGCGGCGATGACCATCGCGATCAGCCTGTTCCTCCGGGGGGACGACGGCGCCGGTTCGGGGTGGATGAGCCGGGCCCAGCGAATACTCCGAGACCAACCAGAGTGCCCCGAGCACGGGTATGTGCGCTACCTCCTCGAGGTAGAGGCGGGGCTGGGCGGTGGCGACCTCGACGGGGTGGCATCCAGCGCCCGAGAGGTCCAAGAGATCGGTCGGCGACAGGCGGACCCCAACCTCGTCGCCCTGGGAATCCTCGGCGAAGGACGGGCGCTGATCCGACAGGGGCGAGTGGTTGATGGAAACGAATTGTTGGACGAGGCGATGGTGGCCGTGCTCGGCGACGAGCTGAGCCCGACTTGGGCGGGCAACATCTACTGTCACCTGATGGCGGCGTGCCACGAGCTCGCCGATTTCCGCCGGGCGGCGGAGTGGACGCGGAGAACGACGCGGTGGTTGGAGAGTTTGCCCGCCGCGGTGCTGTTCACCGGGATCTGCCGGGTCCACCGCTCGCAGGTCTTCCAGACGACGGGCGCGTGGGAACAGGCCGAGTCCGAGGCCCACCGCGTTTGCGAGGATCTCGCGAACATCCAGGTTGCAAGCGTCGCCGAAGGTCACTACCAGCTCGGTGAGCTACGTCGCCTGCGCGGCGACCTGGCCGGGGCCGGTCGGGCCTACAGGGACGCCCACGAACGCGGTCGCGACCCACAACCCGGCCTCGCCCTCCTCCGCCTCGCGCAGGGCCGGATCGACACAGGCGCGGCGTCGATCCGCGCCGGCCTCGCCGGGACAACCGACCGGCTCGCTCGCGCTCGGCTGTGCGTCGCCCAGGTCGAGATCGCTTACGCGGCCGGGGACCTGGAAACGGCCCGCAGGGCGAGCGCCGAGCTCGACGAGACCGCGTCGGACTACGGGAGCTCGGGGCTCGATGCGATGGCCCGGCACGCTCGGGGCGCGGTCTTGCTCGCGGGTGGACAGGCCGCGAAGGCGCTCGAGGCGCTGCGCGGCGCGTGCGAGGGTTGGCAGGAGCTGCATGCTCCGTATGAGACCGCCCGGGTGCGGCTGCTGCTGGCACGGGCCTACGACGCTCTGGGTGACTCCGATGCCGCGGCCCGCGAGCTCGACGCCGCCGAGGCGGCGTTCACGCACCTCGGCGCCATACTGGACTCGAACAATCTCGCCACCCTTCGAGGACACCCCCGGCTGCCCGACGGTCTCACCCCACGTGAGGCCGAGGTGCTGGCTCTGGTCGCCGCCGGCAAGAGCAACCACGACGTCGCAACGGCGCTGAGCATCAGCCGTAAAACCGTCGCCCGGCACCTCTCGAACATCTTCGCCAAGATCGACGTGTCGTCGCGGACGCAGGCGGCGGCCTACGCCTTCGCGCACGATCTGACGCCGCCGGCGCGTGGGTAAAAGGGCCCATCCCGCACGATCGTAAGTTGCACACTTAGCCCGATGACGGGCCGCCCGTGCCCTCCGTACGTTGGGGATCCGACACGAACCCGACGAGGAGGGTACCGACATGGCGCTCGACCAGGAGAAGCTCCAGGCTTTTCTCGAAAAGTTCTCCCGCGACCTGGGAGCGACCATTCACGCGGCCACAGTCGCGCTCGGAGACGAGTTGGGCCTGTACCGGGAGCTCGCGGCCGGTCCGCAAACCGCCGCCGAGCTGGCCGACCGCACCGGCTGTCAACCCCGGCTGGTCGAGGAATGGTTGAACGCCCAGGCGGCCAGCGCTTACTGCGAATACGATCCGGCCGCCGGACGCTACTCGCTCACCGCGGAGCAGGCGGCATGCCTGGCCGACGAGTCGAGCCCGGCGTTCGTGGCCGGCGGGATGCAGATCGCCAACCTCACCCACCGTGACCTCGACCTGGTACGCGGCGCGTTCGAGAGCGACGGCGCGGTCGGATGGCACGAGCACCACAGTGATCTGTTCTCCGGTACGGACCGATTCTTTGGCCCCCGCTACGCGGCGAACCTAGTTGACGCCTGGATCCCCGCGCTCGAGGGGATCGAGGAGCGGCTGCGGTCGGGTGGCCGCGTGGCCGACATCGGCTGCGGCTACGGCGCGACGACCATCCTGATGGCCCGCGCCTATCCGGCGTCGACGTTCCACGGGTTCGACTACCACGCCGAGTCGGTCGAGGCCGCACGCAAGGCCGCGAGCGAGGCCGGCGTGAGCGAGCGCGTGACATTCGAGATCGCCGGCGCCGACGATCTCCCCGGGACGGACTACGACCTCGTGTGCATCTTCAACGC
>JBOHTO010000205.1:0-4638 GCA_050733695.1 Gemmatimonadaceae bacterium
GACACGCGGTCCACATCCACCGCGCCCACCTTGAGCCCGAGCTGCTCCAGAAGCTGGCGCGCCTGTGCGAAGCTGCGTCCCACGACATCCGGAGTGCGCAACGATGAAGGTCCGGAGCTGAGCACGATGTCCACCGTCGACGGAATGAGCACCCGCTGCCCGCCGCTCGGCCGGCTCCGTATCACCTGCCCGCGCGCCTCGTCACTTGCTTCCTGCAGCACCGATCCCACGGTGAAGCCCGCGCCGCGTATGCTCTCCAGCGCGTCCTGACGCGCCATTCCTGTGACGGCCGGCACCTCGGCAGTGCGCTGCCCTCCGCTCACAACGAGTACCACGCGCGTTCCGCGCATCTCGTGGCTTCCGGGCGACGGCGTCTGTTCCAGCACGGTTGTCGGCGGCGCGGAAACGTGAAAGCGCGATTCGCCCGCTGTCGCGCGGAATCCGGCGCTCGTGAGGTGCTGTGCTGCCTGGTCGTACGTCTGCCCTATGACGTTCGGCACGATCAGCTCATCGGGGATGAGCTCGGCGGGAAAGACGACGAACGCGACCACCAGGTAGGCCAGAACGAAGCCGGCCGTGGCCGCGATGATGAACGGAAGGAAGCGGCGGGCATGCCCGCGCCACCTCACCCGGTCGTCCTCCGGAGGCGTGCCGCGAAGGCGCCATCCATGCCGTGACGCTGCGGCATGAGGCGGAGGCGGCCCGCGTCGAGGACCTCGGCCGGAACCGTTCCCTCTGGAGGAGGCTCGAGCCGCCAGTCGGGTGAGTCTCTGAGGAAGCTTTCCACCTGTGCGTCGTTCTCCTCCGGCTCCAGCGAACAGGTGCTGTAGATGAGCAGGCCACCCGGCTTCACGACCGTGGCTGCAGCCCGGATGATCGACCGCTGCAACGCTCCCATGACGGCGAGATCGGATGGCTTGAGCCGCCAGCGTGCGTCCGGATGCCGGCGAAACGTCCCGGTTCCCGTGCAGGGTACGTCGATGAGGACAGCGTCCATGGGGCGGATCGCGGGGAAGCGTGCGTCGGCCACCATCGGAAGGAGACTGTGCGCGTCCAGTCGGCGGACGTTCCCCAGTGCCCACTGCAGGCGCGAGAGTGAAAGGTCGGATGTGACGATCATGCCCGCGGAGCGGGAGAGCTCGAGTGCCTTGCCCCCGGGCGCAGCGCACAGATCGGCGACAGTCGCGCCCCGCTCGATGCCGGCGTACGCGGCGACGAGCGTGGCCGCCGGATCCTGCACGAAGAAAAGCCCCTTTCTGAACGCGCCCATCTCGTGCAGCGATGGGATCGTGCCGGTGAGAGCGAGACTGTCGCGCACGAGCGGCACGTCAGTGACGTGAACGCCCGCCGATTCGAGCGTCGCCTCGAGCTGCTCTCGCACGATCCCGAAGGGGCGCACGACCATCGGCGCCTCCGTGTTGTTCGCGGCCAGCAGCCGCTCCGTCTCATCTCCGCCCCAGCGAGCCACCCACCGCGCGACGAGCCAGCGCGGGTGAGAGTGGTCGAGCGCAAGCGCGTCCACCGGATCGCCGGGGGAGGCGGAGGGCGAAGCGAGCGTCGATCCCTCGCGGTCCAGCCGGCGGAGCACCGCGTTCACGAGCCGACTGGCTCCCATGCCGTGTCGCTGTTTCGCCAGCTCGACGGTCTGTGCGATGGCGGCATACGCTGGCACGCTTCCCATGTGCAGGAGCTGGTACGCACCCAATCGCAGCAGATCCGTCAGGTCGGGATCCAGTCGGGCCAGCCCGCCACGCACGCGCTCCGAGAGCAGTGCATCGAGCCACGCGCGACGCCGAAGCATTCCGTAAACCAGCTCCTGCGTCCACCGGCGATCGCGCGAATCGAGACGGCCGGCACGACGGTCGAAGGAGGGATCAAGCCGCTCACCCCCGCGCAGGTCGGTCGCGATGTTCGCGGCCGCAATGCGCGCATCGGTGACACCACCGCGGACGGTACGATCGGCGATCATTCCAGCATCCCGGTCACGGGCGAGGATGGCACGGCTACCTCGCGACGCGGCATCCGTCCGGCGAGATATGCCAGGCGTCCTGCCTCGACCGCCATGCGCATGGCAGCGGCCATCCGCACGGGATCGTCCGCGCCGGCTATGCCCGTGTTCATCAGTACGCCGTCCACGCCCTGCTCCATGACGATGCATGCGTCCGACGCCGTACCCACTCCGGCGTCGACGATCACGGGCACGCCGAGTCGGCTCTTGATCGTCCGAATCGCGAACGCGTTCAGCATGCCGAGCCCCGAGCCGATCGGCGATGCGAGCGGCATGACGGCCACCGCCCCCGCATCCTCCAGCCGGAGTGCGGTCACAAGATCGTCGTTGGTGTATGCCATCACCTTGAAACCTTCTGCCCCGAGCGTGCGCGTTGCTTCGAGCAGACCGGCGGTATCCGGGAGGAGCGTCTCCCTGTCGCCGATCACCTCGAGCTTGATCCACTCGTTGAAGCCGGCCGCGCGGGCGAGGCGGGCATAGCGAATGGCCTCGTCCGATGTGTAGCAACCGGCGGTATTCGCGAGGAGGAAGTAGCGCGATGCATCCAGGTGATGCAGGACGCCGTCATCCCTTGAACGATCGAGATCAACGCGCCGCACCGCGACGGTGACGACCTCGGCGCCCGACCCCTCGATGGCGCGCAGCATCAACTCGTTGTGCGCGTACTTGCCGGTGCCGACCATCAGGCGGGAACGGAACTCGCGGCCGGCGATGACGAATGCGGTGTCCATCGTGGCGCTGGTGGTGAACACGGGTGCGACGGTGGACATATCAGCCACCCCCCACGAAGTGCACGATCTCGACAGCATCGCCGCTTGCAAGGCGGATGGACGGGAGCGCATCGCGGTCGCGCAGGATCGTCCGGTTGTGCTCCACGACCACCATCCGCGCGTCCAGTTCGTGCGACGCGAGCAGGTCCGCAACGGACCAGCCACGCGGGACTTCCCGTGTACGGCCGTTCACCGTGAGAGCGATCGACTCGCTACGAGTTTCCGCGCGCATCATGGGAGGAAAGATACTGCATCGCCGCATGCGCGGCATCGCCGGACTCCCATATGCCTCGTATAGCGGCGACGCCGTGCGCACCGGCTGCCAGCAGCGCCGGGACGTGCCGTGGCAACACCCCTCCGATCGCAATTATCGGCAGCCAGTCCATCGCCGCCATCTCGCGGATGAGGTCGGCGCCGCGAGCCGCGGTCCCCGGGTGCGTCTCCGTCTCGAACACGTTCCCCGCGACGGCCCAGTCA
Source organism: Gemmatimonadaceae bacterium (assembly GCA_050733695.1). GTDB lineage: Bacteria > Gemmatimonadota > Gemmatimonadetes > Gemmatimonadales > Gemmatimonadaceae > JBOHTO01. Next base: position 3,256 of record JBOHTO010000205.1, read on the forward strand.
GCGCCCGCGAGAGCTGCGCACTCGATTTCGGTGATGTCATGCACGCTCGCTCCCACCGCCATGCCGGGTGCGATCGTCCGGGCGTCGCGCACCAGCATCGACTTCGACGTGAGCTGAACCCCGCGCGCCCCGGCCGCGAGTGCGATGTCGAGCCGGTCGTTCACCACGAGCCAGCTCGCGCTGGCCGTCTGCTCCTCTACCAGCCGTTCGGCGAGGTGGAGCATGTCAGTCGAGGGCATCCTGTGCGCGCGAAGGTGCACCGCCACCTGCGGGCCCAGGGCTCGCATGACGGCGAGCGCGCGCGACAGGAAGTCGGGAGCCTGGGCAATGCGGTCGTTCGTGACCGCGTGCACGCGGGGAATATCGACGGTACGCGCAGCCGGCATGAGTGGCTCGGCGTTCTCCGTGATGGGACTGTGATTCAGCTCGCGAACTGGTCGCCGGCGTGCACGCCCCGTCCCTGCGCCCAGTCGAGTGCCGCGAGCCGGCGCCCGCCGGCCGGGTGCACATACGCGATCCTCGTCGCGTCCACTCCGCACGCAACGAGCATCCCGTCCTCGCCGATCTCGAGAACCCGACCGGCGTCTCCCTCGATGCCGCGCACGGCCCGCGCACCGAAGAGCTTTACGTCCCGCCCGTCGAGACGGGTGAACGAACCGGGACGCGGGTCGAACGCGCGAACGCCCCGAGCCACCTCGTCGGCACCCGAGCTCCAGGATACGCGGGCCATCTCGCGATCGATCTTCGGCGCGTACGTAGCCAGTGATTCGTCCTGCTCGCGCTCGGTGCTCTGGCCGAGGTCGAGCAGCGTGAGTGCCTCGATAGCGGCCAGTGCGCCGAGCTCGGAAAGCCGGAGGGTCAGTTCACCGGCTGTTTCGTCGTGGAGGATGGGTGTTCGCTGCTGCAGCACGACGGGCCCGGCGTCGAGGCGCTGCACCATGCGGACGATGCTGACGCCGGTCTCGTCGAGACCCTGGAGTATTGCAGCCTGGATCGGAGCCGCGCCGCGCAGTGCCGGAAGCAGCGATGCGTGAATGTTCATGGTCCCCAGCCGCGCGAGATCGATAGCCTCTGCCGGCAGAAGGTGACCGTATGCGACGACGAGCGACACATCGGGCTCGAACGCGCGCGCCGTGGCGAGAAAGTCATCGCCCCGGGGGCGCTCCGGCTGCAGCACCGGTATGGATTCCTCGATCGCGATATGCTTGACCGCCGGCGCAACGAGGCGCGATCGGGAGCGGCCGGCCGCGCGATCCGGCTGCGTAACCACTGCAACCACGTCGAAGCCCTCGCCCAGGAGCGCGCGCAGCGCCGGCGTTGCGAAGTCGGGTGTCCCCCAGAAGAGGACCCGCAATCAGAGTTCCTCGTCGCGGTGGTGGTGCG
>JBOHTO010000206.1:0-48628 GCA_050733695.1 Gemmatimonadaceae bacterium
GGGGCATTCCTACCGCACGCGGCCAAGACAGCCGCGGCCATGAACGTCAAGGCCGTCAGACTGACCCGTTTCACGATCAACTCCTCCTTTGGCTGGAAGATCGACCACGGCTTCACTGGTGCCTAACGCCTACGGTTCAGCTGCAGCCGAATCAAATAGAGCGCGCGTAGCGCGCGCACAATAGCCCGGCTGACTGCTGCAACCGTTTGTTAGCGCTCAGTAGATGCACGCATCCAGGATGGACAACACTTCCTCGAGCATTGCTGTCGAGGCCGTCCCAAGTCGCTTGGCCTTCCGGGATCGGTAGTCAATCGACTTCACCTGCTCCACCATCACGAAGCCGGTCACGCCATCCCCAGCAGGGACCGCCACATGGAACGGGTAGTCGCGGCGGGTATTGGTAATGGGGCACGCGATGCACAGCCCGGTGTGTTTGTTGAAGAGATCGTTGCTGACGACCAGGGCGGGACGACGGCCGCGCTGTTCATGACCGGACTGTGGGTCAAAGGTGAGCGCGATCAACTCTCCCTTCCGGGGGACATAGCCCGCCACTACCAGACCTCTCGGCCGACCGGGGTCCCCCAATTCAGTTCCTCGGGTTTGTAGTCCTTCGGGACGCGGCGAACAAGTGCACGCAGGTCGCGCGCGCCACGTACGCGATGCACGGGGGTCACAATCAGAGCGCCCTTGTGCACTGCCACATCCACGGCATCGCCCACCTCGATGTCGGCGTCGGACAGCAGGGTCTTGCTCAACCGCAACCCTTGGCTGTTGCCCCATTTCTGGATCTTGGTGATCATTGTGCTCTCCTCCGAAGGCTATCCGAAGTATAGCCCGACCGATTCACCGAGGCAATACCCTGATGTAGCGCTAACGTGATGCCGATCAGCGGCCGACGCGGCCACTGCGACCATTCGATTCTACGGCGCCGCGTCCCGCAGCTGCGGTCTGCGGCATTGGCGGGTTATGCGGCGGCTGCGTTGCGCCGCACTCCGGGCAGCCTGCTCAGCCGGCGTCACTCATGCTCTCCCGTTCTTTGGCTTTCCCGTTATGCTGGGGCGGCACCCTGATGAAGTCGACCATGAGCGACACGGCCGCTGCCGCGTGCGTCTCGAGCAGCATGTGGCCGGCGTCGAAGACGTGGGCTTCCATCCTCGGCAGAGCCTGCATCCATGACAACGTTTCGGCGAGATCGAAAAATGGATCGTGCCGTCCCCAGAGCATCAGGGCAGGCGGTTGCCGGCGCTTGAGATAGTCGGCGATGGCGTCGAAGCGGGCGATGTAGTGCCCATAGTCCGCGATGAGCGCTCGCTCCTTGTCCATCCGCTCCGGCAATTTCATCAACTGCATTCGCATGCCGGGCCGACCTCAGCGATCCGGAGACCTTCTGGAACGATCGCCATAGTAGACGATCGCGTTGGCAATGTTCTCAAGCGTAGCCGGATCGTTGGCCATTCCCGTGAAGAACATTCGACCCACTGGGATTCTCGAGCGATCAGTTCCCGTGACGGGAACAAGTTGCGGCTCGGAGCCAAGGCCGAGGATACGCCGGCCGGCTTCGACATCATAGAAGCCGAAGGCCGACCAGATCTTCCCAGGATAGCGGTCGGCGAGCTCCCCGGGAAACCCGAATCCACGTCGCTCGCAGTGTCGAGCGCCGTAGATCGCCAGCCCCTTCATCTGCTTATCCAAGATCTCGCGGCGGATCAGTTCCCGAATAGCTCCTCCTCGGTTCGCACGTGCTGGGTCATCGCCAGCAAGGACTCGCACGCGCCTCTCGCGCGTCAACTGTCTGTTGACATCGCTGACAGCCCGGAGAAAAGCCTCGTACACTGGCGACTCCCACACTTCCGCGCCGCGTGCGGTACTCCATACTTGGCGTAGTTGGTCGCGGGAAAGCCGTTCGCCCTCGAGTATCAGACGATCGAGCAGAGGCTGCTGCGCGACATCGCCGAACTCCACGACAATGACGGCCACACGGCGGGCGAAGTCGGGGTGACGGACCAAGGCTATGCGCAGGTCGGCGTCATTCTGATCGCCGTGTCCCTCGCCGAGACAGATCACATCGGCGTGCTCCCACGCGGCAAGAATCCCGTCCACGATGCCGCGCAGATCAGTCGTGGCCTCCGTAGCGGGAGTTTGCGCAGTCACCCGAGGAAGGGGAGTGAACACGAGCAACGAGACGGCACCGAGGAGGAGGCGTTCGTTCCACGGTCGCATGTCACACTCCGGTGCCAGAGATATGCGCGCTGCGGGACGCGATACCTATTCGACAGCAGATTGATCCTCCGCGTTGCGCTTCCGTCGATCCATCAACTGTCGGCATAACGCCTGAACTGAGCTGCGGGGCGGCCAGGGCGCAGCTCTGACCACGGTAGGGCGGCCGGCCGCCCCGTCGGCTCCAGTGAGAGACTGTGTGAAAACTTCTCGGTTTTTCTGGCAGTGGATTGAGAATGGGATTTCACGGTTGGTCGCTTGCTGCTCATGCTCCGGTCAAGTTGGAAGCGATGTGTCTTGCGCTCGCTGAGCGCTGGCTGCAGCGCTAGCTGGTGCGTTCACGAAAGAAGAGCGGCCACAGTGTCTCAGGCCAGCGCCGTCATCATCCGCGGCACGCCGACGAGAGTGATGACTCGCCTCAAGTTGTAGGCGAGCACCGTCAGGCTGAACTCCGCACCGACCTTCTCAAGCCCCTTCATCAGAAAGTAGCCCTGGTCCATCCCCCGCTTCATCGAGCCAAACGGATGCTCGACGATGGCTTTGCGGCGCGTCAACAACTCGGGCTGGGCCCTGAGACGCCGCTCCATCGCCTCGAGCACTGCCTCGTCCACCCAGCGCGTAATGCGGCGTGACTGCTGGTTCCTCGTACACCGGGCCTTCATCGCGCACCGCCCACAGGCTCCCGTGCTGTAGTAGCGCATTCCGCGACCCCCTTCGACCGTCGAGAAGCGATACGTCAGGATCTCCCCCGCAGGACACCGATAGCGATCTTCGGCAGCATCGTACTTGAAATCATCCTTGGTGAAGAGTCCGTGCTTCGCGTTGGCCGACGTACGGGGCCGCGGCACCGTGGGCGTGATCCCCGCCTCGAGGCACGCCGTGATCTCGGGGCCGTTGTAGTAGCCCATGTCGGCGACCACCTGCAGATGATCGGAGTCCAACACCTCGTTGGCCGCCTTCGCCATGGGGCTCAGGTAGTCTCGGTCGGTCGCATCGTTCGTCACGTCATTGGCAACGATCAGCTTGTGCTTCTCGTCGACTGCCGTCTGCACGTTATAGCACACGTCCACCCCGCCGTAGACCTTCATGCTGCGGCTCTCAGGATCGGTCTCGGAGCGCTGGCTCTCGCCGCTCGCCTCCAATTCGCCGCAGAGGCTCTCGTACCGGGTCCTTCGCTCGTGGAGCGCGTCGATCTTCTCTTCGAGCGCCGCCGCTGTCGCCACCGAGCTGCCAGGCTCGGAGCGGTCTTGCGTGTCCATCTCCCTCAAATACTCGGTGATTCGAGCGTCGATCTCACGAATCCGCCGCTCCAGGCTCGCCGCCGTGAAGTTTCGCTTCTTGCTGTTCACCGCCCTGAACTTGCTGCCATCGATCGCCACCAACTCTCCAGCGAACAGATCGAGCTGCTTACAAAGCAGCGTGAACTCCCGGCACACCTGCTTGAGCGCCTTGGTATTGTCGCGGCGGAAATCGGCGATCGTCTTGAAGTCGGGCGTGAGCTTACGCATGAGCCACATGAGCTCCACGTTGCGCCCGGTCTCCCGCTCCAGTTTCCGGCTTGAGCGCAGTCGGTTGAGATACCCGTAGACATAGAGCCGAAGGAGGTCGCCTGGATCGTACGCGGGACGGCCCGTCTCGCTCGCAGTCGCCCGCTGGAAGCCCAGCGCCTTGAGGTCCAATGAGGCGACGAACGCATCGATGAACCGCACCGGGTTCTCCGCCGTGACGTACTCATCGAGCACCTCAGGGAAGAGCAGCTGTTGCTCTCGGTCCGCACCGCAGATATAGCCCATAGCAGAACCTCACGTCGGGTTGCAGAAAAGGCGTGACCATTCTACAACGGGACGCGCCGATTGTACCATCGGCAAATCGGAGTTTTCACACAGTCTCGCAAATCGTTAGATGGCGTGGATTCACATACTAAGTGCAACACCTCAGGCGATCCCGGAAACTAGTGGGGTGACCTGGAATAGGCTAGGCTTCAATCCTCCGCCAAGAGAAAGGAAGCCATGACCTATCGCCAGATCACCCTGCAGGAAAGGTACGCTCTTGCCGTGCTCTCTCGCCAAGGGCTGAGCCTTCGCGCGGTTGCCCGGGCCCTGAGCCGCGCCCCGAGCACGATCAGCCGGGAGCTCCGCCGAAACGCCACCCGTTACGACGGCAGCTACCGGTACCTGCTGGCGAACTTCTACACCAACGGTCGCCGCTCGCGCTCGCGCCGGAACACCCGGTTCACCGCGGCGGACTGGGCGGCCGTTTCGGCCGGGCTCCGGGAAGACTGGAGCCCGGAACAGATCGTCGGCCGGTTCCGCCGCGGTCGCCGCCTCTCGATCAGTCACGAGACCATCTATCGCTATGTGTGGCAGGACAAGCAGCGCGGGGGGACGCTGTGGCACCACCTGCGGAATGCCTACAAGCCTTTCCGGAAACGTTATGGCCGTTATGACAGCCGGGGCCGACTTGCCGGGAAGCGCCACCTGTCGGAGCGACCGGCCGGGGCAACCAACCGCTCGCGCTTCGGTCACTGGGAGGGCGACACGGTCCTCGGTAACACGCAGCACGGCGCCTGCATCGTGACGCTCGTGGAGCGGAAGTCGGGGTTCACCGCGATCGGCCTGCTTGCGCGGCGGGCCGCCCCGGAGGTGAACGCCCGCCTGCGACAACTCATTGCCGCGCAACCGCGTCAGGTGCGGACCATCACCCTCGACAACGGAACCGAGTTCCATAGCTACAAGGCGCTCGAGCAACTCGTGCCCGCCAAGTGCTACTTCGCGACCCCGCACCATGCCTGGGAACGCGGCACGAACGAGAACACGAACGGGCTGATCCGACAGTACTTGAAGAAGCGCACGAGTATGGAGCACCTCACCCCGCGCGATTGTCAACGCATCGCCGATAGGCTCAACCGCCGACCACGCAAGCGGCTCGCCTATCGCACACCCGAGGAGGTTTATGTCCCCTGACGATCAGTGTTGCACTTCAAACTTGACCCTACGTGGCCCGAGGGCGAGCATCCTCAACCGGCCGGACTCCGCACCATCAGACGGGCGAGGGTCGCCGCAATCTCGTCCAAGTGCGAGCGCTCGGGCCGACGATGGTAGTACTCAGGACTGAACTTCAAGCCGAATCCGTCGCCGCGGAAGCGCGGAAAGACGTGAAGGTGTACATGGAGGACCTCCTGCATGGCGGCCTCCCCATCGGCGAGAAAGAAGTTCACGCCTTCACACTGTAGTGTGCTGGTACGGAGCGCCGCTGCTGCTGCGTGGCCGACCCGCATGAGGTGGGCGGCCAATTCGGCATCGATGTCGGCGAGATACGCGCCGTGTCGCACGGGGATTACCAGCAGATGCCCTGGGTTCACGGGCTGGATGTCCATGAAGGCGGCACAGCGGTCATCGCGATACACAAAGCTGGCCGGAAGGTCGCCGGCAAGGATGCTACAGAAGATGCAGTCTGTCATTCTCGTTCGTGTAGGAGCTGCGAGAAGATGATCTCCTGTTGATGCCGCAGCGGAAGAACCTAGCGAGCGGCCGTCGTTCTTCCGACGCTGAGGTCCATCTAACGGAAACGCGTTCTGCTGCGGGGCATCATGATAGATGCGGCCAGCGAGCGTAGCGAGCAAGGCCGCCTCCTTACCGAAAGCCGGCAGCAGCAACGCGGTGTTAGCGCGCGCCTGCCTGACCGGCGGCCTTGTACCATCGAGCGATGAGGCCGATCTTTAACAAATGTCGATTGGCTGCGACGTAACGGCCGAACCACGAGAGAAGGCCGTCCCAGTCTTCCAGTGAGCCTGGTGGCTGCAACTCCCACCCGAGCTCCGCCAGGGTCCAGTTGGACTTGGCGCTGTTTCGACGCATCGACGTTGTTACCCAGTTCGCCTCCGCATCCTCACCCCCGCGAGCGACCGGCACGATGTGGTCTACGGTAGGTGACAGTTCCCAAAACGCTTCGTGGGTTTCACTCATCCTCCAGTTTGAGTGAAACGGGAACTCAGCGGGCAACTCCACGGACAGGACCCGGAGCGCGCCGGGGAAGACGAGTCGACTCCCCGAGTACCTGTCGATGAACCCGTCTCTCAGAAATACCTTGGTCGCTTCGAGCTCTCCGTATTTCCGCTCCACGGCGGCAATAGGCTCGAACGGATACTCCTCTTTGACGTATTTGGCAGCGGTTGCGCGATCGCCCGTTGCGAGCGCGCCACAGACTGAGGCTAAAATGGCGCTACGGTCGGCTGGCACTGAGACTCGGTCGGTTGCGGCACGCTAACTGATATTGGGCCGCGCTATCTCCGGCCCATTCCCCCCAAGTCTGCCACCCCGCGCCCTATTCCGCCAATCCGCCCAATAGATCGCCCAGCTCCCCGCGATCGGCCGGACTCGTGACCCCCAACCCCCCACGGTTCAACACGTGCGTGTAGATCATCGTGGTCGTTACGTCCCGGTGCCCCAACAGCTCCTGGACAGTGCGGATGTCGGAGCCGTTCTCGAGCAAATGCGTCGCGAACGAATGCCGCAGCGTGTGACAACTCGCCCGCTTCAGAATTCCGCTGCGCCGCACGGCCGCAGCCATCGCGCGCTGCATCGCCGATTCGTGCCTGTGGTGGCGCCGGGACTGCCCCGACGCGGCATCCCGGTAACGCCGGCCGGCCGGAAAAACCCACTGCCAGGGCAGAGTCCGGCCCGCAGTGGGATACTTGCGCCCCAACGCCCCAGGCAACTCGACCCACCCGGCATCGGCGCCGAACTCGCAGTCGGCGCGATGCAGCGACGCCACCTGGTCCAACTGCATGGCCAAAGGCTCCCGCAAGATCGCCGGCAGCACCGTGACTCTGTCCTTGGAGCCCTTCCCTCGCCGAATCCACAACTCCCCTCGGGCAAGATCGACGTCCTTGACCCGGAGGCAGAGGCACTCGAGCAGTCGGGCGCCGCTTCCGTAGAGCACCAGCCCGATCAGCCGCGACACGCCCTGAAGCTCCGCCAGGACCCGGCGGACCTCCGCGACCGTGAGCACCACGGGCAACCGCGTTGGCTGCTTCGCCCTCGGTAACTGCCCAAGTGCCCCCAAGGGACGCCGCAGCACCTCGCCGTAGAGGAACAGCAGCGCTGCCAGCGCCTGATTAAGGCTGCTCGAACCGAGCTGCCGCTCCACAGCGAGATGCGTCAGGAACACCCTCACCTCCTCCTCCCCCATCTCGGATGGATGCCGAAGGCCGTGAAAGCGCACGAAACGACGCACCCACCCCGTATACGCCTCCTCGGTCCGTGGACTGAAATGCCGCAGCCGCAGGTTGGACCGCAGGAGATGCAGGAGTTTCGATTTGGGCTGCACACGAGCTCCGGGCCAGGCCCCGGAAAGTCTGCCCAGCCCCAGTCGCAGGCTCGCACCGAAAGCCCGCAAACCCGATCAATCCATCGCCCTCAACACGCCTGAATAGCTTACCCACATGGTGCGTCCTGACGAGTCCATTGACTCAGGCTTCAGCGAACTGAACTGAACCAACGGGTGCAAGTCCCGTCCGGGGTAAGCGTCGGTGCGCCCGGTAGCGGGCCCCAGTCGGGCATCGAGAGGTGCACGGCCACAGCGGGGCGTCAAGAGCCTCTTTGGAGGGAGCAAACGCGTGGGCCGCAACATCAAGTGAATCTGCAGGCCTTCACCGACTTCGCGGTACCGTTCGTTGTCCGCACCCGTGCATACTGCACTCGTGAACCCCATCGTTCAGCCGTGTGCAGGAAACCCGCACGCACGGTTTGAAGGGAGGCGAAAGAAAACGGTCCGCTCACCCGGAACCACGCCTCCCATCTACCAATGCCAACGCTTCACATCAGGAGCGGCTTGTTATGCGGTGCGCGTGATGCGGTGCGCGTGATGCGAGCTGGCTGAACCAGATCGAGATTTACTTCTCAATAGGCCCATGGAAGTGCAGGCGACAAGGCTCGAGGCCGCGGCATCGACGATGCTTGCCCGGCACCGCGACCGATACGGCCCCGGTCGAGCCGGACCGGCTTCACGATCGCGCGTACTGCACCTTTGCCAGTCGCACCAGCGCGAGCACCTTTATGTAGAACCACCCGATGTCGAACTCGTACCACCTGGCCTTGAACTTGGCCGACCGCGGATCCGCGTGATGATTGTTGTGCAGCTCCTCACCACCCAGCCATATCGCAATGGGCGAGATGTTCCGGCTCTCGTCCTTCACGTCAAAGTTGCGGTAGCCGAGCGCGTGGCCCACGCCGTTTACTATTCCCGCCGCCCAGAACGGGATCCAGATCATCTGGAAGAGCCACACAACCGGGCCCACAAAGAATCCGAACAGATAGATGTCGATCGCGAGCATGACAGCGATGCCCAGGCCCGGAATGCGTGACAGCAGATGCCGCTCGATCCAGTCGTTCGGCGTACCCTTGCCGTACTTCTCCAGCAGCCCGGGCTGCTTCACAGTCTTCCTGTAGTAGAAGGCGCCCTTGAGCACGATGTTGCGGAGCCCTTCCAGGAGCGGGCTGTGAGGATCACCCTCGCGGTCGGCGAACGCGTGGTGCTTGCGATGACACGCCACCCACTCCTTGGTGACGATCCCCGTCGAGAGCCAGAGCCATATGCGCATGGGTAGCGCGGCGAGCGCGTGCAGAGTTACACCGCGGTGCGTCTGCGCCCGGTGAAGAAAGAGCGTCACGCACACGTTGGTCACGTGTCCGGCGATGACGATGAACAGGACCGGCTTCCACCAGTCACTGGCCCAGCTTGCGAAATCCGGCATTCTCTCAGTCCGCCTCGGTCAAACCGTTTTGTTCTGAACTCTGAAACTACATGACCGGCCCGGTCGCCCCCAACCGGTAGCCCGCTCGCCCACGCCCCCTTACCGCCCGCCGATCGACGACGCCAGTCCGCCGCCGGTCACGGCCCCCAATTCGTCCGCGGCCGGGGCATCGCCCCACGTATTGTTGCCCGAATCCCAGTCCGGCACCGACGGATCCGGCCAGAGTCGAACACCCGTCACCGTCTGGTCCACCGCGATCTCCGCCTGGTATCGGTCACCAAGCGCCCAGATCTCCACCGGCAGCGTCACATCGCGCGTGCTTCCGTCCGTGAACGCAAGTCGCAAGGTCACCGGAAACGGAATCGACGTATGCCGCGCGAGCGATACGACCGCGAACCGCTCGCCCTCGGCCTCACGCATGGTCACTCCCTCGATCCCGATGTCCAGCACGTCATCCGAATACAGGAACGCCCTCCAGAACCAGGAGAGATCCTCCCCCGTCACATTCTCGACCGTGCGCATGAAGTCGGCCGGCGTTGGATGCTTGAATGCCCACCGCTCCACGTATTCGCGGAACGCCAGATCCATCGCCTCCGCGCCCACCACATGGTTGCGCAGCGTGAGCAGTACCGCGGCCGGCTTGCGATAACCGATCGCGCCGAGCGCGGCCCTGTCGATCCGGTCGGGCGGCGTCATCAACGGCTCCTGGATCCCCGCTTCTGCAACACCACGCCAGTTGTCGATGATGCTCGTCCACGCCGTGCTGCCCGGCACGCGACGCTCGTCCGAGAAAGCGTTGACGTACGTGTTGAAGCCCTCATCCATCCAGGCGTAGCGACGCTCATTCGAGCCGACGATCATCGGGAACCACTCGTGCGCGTGCTCATGATCGATCGTGCCGAAGGCGCCCTGCGGTTCATCCGCGTAGTGCACCATCACGAACATCGGATACTCCATTCCGCCCACGGGACCCGCGACCGATGTCGCCTGCGGATACGGATAGGGGAAGAGCAGCTCCGAGTACGTGCGAATGCTCCACTGCGTGTTCTCCGCGCCGTTCTCCCACCCGGCACCGGCGCGAGGCCACGGATAGTAGGCCTGCGTCAGTATCCCGTTCCAGCTCGTCGCGTCCCATCGGAAGTCGGGAGCAGCCGCCCAGGCAACGTCGCGAACGTTCTCCGCGGAAAAGCGCCACGTCTCCGTTCCCGCCTCCGCTTCCGGCACCGACTCCCCGGCCGTGATGATCTGAACGACCGTGTCCGCTGTTCGCGCGGCCGCGAGCCGCGAACGCTGCGCCGCGGTCAGCACGTCGTTCGGATTCTGCAGCGTCCCGCTCGCGGCAATGACGTATCCGGCAGGCACCGTTATCGCGAACTCGAAATTGCCGTACTCCAGATAGAACTCGCCCTGCCCCAGATACGGCTCCGTATTCCACCCGCGAACGTCATCGAACACCGCCATGCGCGGATACCACTGCGCCAGCTCGTAGAGCGTGCTGTCACGGCCAAAGCGGTCCGAACCGTGATCGGGGATCAGGAAGGCGAAGTCCATCGCGATCACGGTCTCGCCCCCATTCGGCGGCAACGGCGAATCGAGATCTATCCGCATCATCGTGTCGTCCACGTTCGATTCGGCAGTCTCGCCGCCTGCCGTCAGCCCGGTTATCTCGTAGCCACCCTGGAAATTGCGCGCGCCCCAACGCGAGTCCGCCGGGTTTATCGAGGCGCCGCGGCTGCCGGGACGATACAGGTTCTGGTCGAGCTGCAGCCAGAGGAAACTGAGGGAATCGGGCGAGTTGTTCGTGTATGCGATGCGGACCGATCCGGAGAGTCGCCGCGCTGCCGTATCGAGCGTGGCCGAGATCGTGTAATCGGCCTCCTGCTGCCAGTACTCGGGGCCAGGCGCTCCATTCGCGGAGCGATACTGATTCGGGCCGGGCATGCCCATCCGGTCGATCCGGGTGAAGGGATCGTCGGCCACGGTCTGGTAGGCACGCGTCGGAACGCCGTCCGGCCGGATCACATCCAGAGTGATAGTGTCCATCCGGCTCACCGTATCCGGACGCACCGGTGTGAGAACCTCGGGTCGACTGGGTCCGCATGCGATGGCTGGAAACAGCGCGAGCAGAAGAATGCGAGCGTTCACGAATCCGAAACCCTGGATGGACTGTTCTCGTGGATGCGGCCCCAGCCGATAACGGCGGCAGGCCGGCGACACCTGCGGTAGCTCTTGCAATGGCGGTGCCGTTCCGGCGGGACGACACAGACTTGCAGGGCAGTGCCATCTCTGGTAGCGTCCCCGGGAATGACTGCGCACAGAACAGCACGCGCGCTCCTGCCGGGGCGGGCGACCCGGAACGGTACAGCGCGCTACGCCGCACGCTACGAGTCCACCTTCATACCCGGCTTCTACCGAACTGTTGCGGATCAGTGCCGCGTGTCTTCCATCGGACTCGGCACATACCTCGGCGATCCGGAGGGCGGCGACGACGCGCGGTACGAGGCGGCCCTGCGGCTCGCGTTCGCGTACGGAATCAATCTCGTTGACTCGGCGATCAACTATCGCTGCCAGCGTTCCGAACGCGCAGTCGGTGCCGCGCTGGTTGCGGCCATCGAAGTGGGGGATGTCGAGCGCGACGAGGTCATGCTCTGTACGAAGGGCGGATACATCCCGCTCGACGGTACCCCACCGGCGTCACGCGACGAGTATCAGGCGTACCTCGCGCACAATTTCTACGACGCGGGGATCATGACTCCGGATGACGTCGTGGCCGGAGGTCACTGTCTGGCGCCGGCCTTCATTGCAGACCAGATCGAGCGAAGTCGGAACAATCTGGGCGTCGAGACAATCGATATCTACTATCTCCACAATCCCGAACAGCAGCTCGACTCGGTCGATCGCACCACTCTCACGAGCCGGCTGCGCGATGCGTTCGCGCTGCTGGAGGAACGCGTAGCGACCGGCGAGATCGGCTGCTACGGTTGCGCCACGTGGAACGGGTTGCGGGTGGGCAGCGAAAGCCGCGATCACCTCTCGCTCGCGGAACTGGTCAGGCTGGCCGAGGAGGCAGGCGGAGCCGACCACAGCTTCTGCATGGTACAGCTCCCGATCAATCTTGCCATGCCCGAGGCGCTGCGACTGCCCTCCCAGACGCTCGCCGGCGGGGAGCAGACGACCGTCCTGGATGCGGCCGCCCGGCTCGGCGTTGCCGTGATGGCGAGCGCCACCCTGCTGCAGGCCCGGCTCACACAGGGTCTGCCGCAGCAGCTCGCCGAGGAGTTCCCCACACTCGAAACGGACGCACAGCGCGCCATTGCGTTCGTGCGCTCCCTTCCGGCGGTGACCGCCGCGCTCGTCGGGATGAAGAGCACCGCGCACGTTCACGAGAACCTCGGCGCCGCCCGTCGCTGATCCGCATTCAGCGCTGCGCCGAGAAATGAGTGAGCCCGTGCCGAGCCATCACGCGCCCGGCGGTGGGTTTCGCAATCCGTGGCCGGGGGCGCGCCCGTGGGGCTACCTCCACTTCCTCAAGTGGGTGATCATCGACCGCCTCGCGCGCGAGATGGCGAGCGATCCCGATCCGGGCGTGTTCAGGCGCGTGGAGCCGGCGTATGCCACGCCGCGCGCAACGGATGACGTGGTGACCGTCACGTGGGTGGGCCACTCGACGCTGCTGCTGCAGTTGGGCGGACTCAACATTATCACCGATCCCATCTGGAGCGAGCGCGCATCCCCGGTGAGCTTTGCCGGTCCGCGCCGCTGGGTTGGCCCGGGGATCGACTTCGACGCGCTCCCGCCGATCGACGTCATCCTCCAGTCGCACAATCATTACGATCATCTCGACAGCCGGACCGTGCGGCGCATCGCGGAGCGCCACGCCGGCGCGACATGGCTGTCACCGCTCGGCGTCGGCAGTCTGCAGCGATCGTGGGGCGCCCGAAACGTTGTCGAGCTCGACTGGTGGGAAGACCGCACGATCGACGGTGTGCGCTTCGCGTGCTCGCCGACGCAGCACCAGAGCGCGCGGACGCTCCGTGACCGTGGGCGCACGCTCTGGTGCAGTTGGTCGATGCTGGCCGGTGATCGCCGCGTGTATTTCGGCGGCGACAGTGCATATCACCCGGCGTTCGCCGAGATCGGCGAGCGATACGGCCCCTTCGATCTCGCGCTGTTGCCCATCGGGGCGTACGAGCCGCGCTGGTTCATGCGCGTCGTGCACATGAACCCGGAGGAAGCTGTTCGCGCCTTCCTGGACCTGCACGAGCGACACACGGCGAACCCGGCCGCCGCCATGGTGCCCATCCACTGGGGCACCTTCAAGCTCACGGACGAAGCGATGGACGACCCGCCGCGCCGTATTCGGAAGGCGTGGCGCGATGCGGGACTTCCGGACGATCGGCTCTGGCTCCTGGCGCACGGCGAGACTCGAACACTCCTCGCGGATCGTGCACCGGAGCGGCGGGCCGCATCAGCAATCAGCGATCGATAGCGATCGGCGTGACCATGAGGTGCAGGTTGTGGTTGATCCGCAGCCCAGCGATTCCAGCGGTGGGAACCGCCCCGGCCGCCACCGCCGCGACCTGCTCGTCGTTGACCAGGAAGTGGACCGAGTCGGCGTCGGTCTCCGCGGTCAGTTCGTAACTCCCGCGCCCAGTCGTGCTGTCCGCCTTCGGAACGTGCTCGCTCGCGGTCCAGCCAACGACGTTCCTGGTCTCTTCTCCCTCGCGCACCTTGACCAGATACTCTCCCGTTCCGCGCACGAGAAAGTACGTGTACTCCACCGATGGCTGGTCCAGGTTCTGACCGCCGATAAAGATTCCGTACGCTTCGGGATGCTCGGGCTGCTCCGCCTGCTCCAGCGTAGCCGTCACGGAGTACTCCCCGCTCACCGAATCGCCCACGGAATAGACGATGTGCGCCGGGCCGGTGCGCACCTCCCACCGGTCGCCGCTGCTGGTGTAACTCGCGTCGCCGATGTTCTGGTTGGGGCGATCGGTCCGGCCGGCGTACCCGGATGGAACTCCGCTGCCGCCGGCGGGTGCAATATCCGCGTCCTCCATGTCCATCGCCGAGCTATCGGTCATTACAGCATCCTGCTCACCCGGGGCACAGGCGGCGACGAGAAGGGTGATGGCGAGCGTCCTGATTGTACGCACGGATACCTCGTGGTCTGAGTTGGTCCTGGTCCGGTTTCGCCGCGGAATATATTCGCTCTCCCCGCGAGCCGCATGTCCAGGGCGCATTCCCACGGTGGTACTCCAATTCAGGTAATTCCAGGCGAGGGGCGAACATTTTGCAGTAGTAGGTCCTGCAAGCGACGTTTTTCAGGCTTTTGAATGCCTTCGAATGCGTCGAGGCTGCGGATTGTCGAGGAGGCTGTGGATGTATCGTCTTGTACTGATTTCCCTGCTCACCGCAGGCTGTATCGCATCCCGCGGAGGCACCGAAGAATCCACTGCGATCGAGCCGGATACGTTCGTCGTACGCTCCGGTGGGCCCAGGGTTTACGTTGCGAGCGCATGTCGCACGAACTCGGGGGCCTGTGTCATCGGAGCGGACACGAGCGCGACGACAGCCGCGATCGACACGATCGACCCCGATCCGCCGACCGTCGTAGTATACGTTCGGCCCGACACTCTGCCGCCTGAATCGACACCACCAGAGCCGCAAGTCGAAGAGCCGCAAGCCGGACCTGAGCGGGCACGGCCCGAACACGAAGAACCGGTAGTCGAAGAACCGCCGCCGCCCGACAGCGTGACCGCAGAGCCCGTGACCGCCGACAGTGTGCCGCAGGAGTCGGTCGATCTCGCCGAGGAACGCGCGGCCGTTCGCCGCCTGTTGGAGGCCCACCGGGCGCGGCTCGACAGCATCGAAAGGTTGATAGAGACCCCGATTCCGCCGCCAGCTCGGGTGGTCGCACAGACCGAGCCGGACCCCGAACCGGTGCCGGTTACCCCGGAGGCGAGGACCGAAGCGGCCGCAGCGAGCCGTGAACCTGATGCACCTGCGCCAGTAGATCGGCCCTCGCCCCCCCCCCCCTGCTCCACGGAATCCGACTCCGGAGCGAGCGCCTGCACCGGCACCGAAACCAGCGCCGGAGCCGACTCCGGCCCCACGCACGCCCGTCGTCGATACGCGCTCACCGTCAGTACGACTCGCCGACAGCACGGGGCACCTCATCGCGATCGCCGCCATGCTGTACGATGACGCCAGCGTTCAGGTGCGTATCGCGCTCGCCGATTCGCTCGAGAGCAGGGTGGAAGATCTCGTCGCGTCTGCGCGAATCTCCGCTGTCGCGGCGAAGACGAACGCCGAGCAGGCGATTGCGCAAGGCAATCGTCTTGCCGCATTCGCTGAATCCGGGGCCTACGGTGAGATGGAGAGCCGCAGATTCGTCCGCTACTGGGAGCTGGGA
This sequence comes from Gemmatimonadaceae bacterium, assembly GCA_050733695.1. GTDB lineage: Bacteria > Gemmatimonadota > Gemmatimonadetes > Gemmatimonadales > Gemmatimonadaceae > JBOHTO01. The sequence goes on from JBOHTO010000206.1 coordinate 15,387, forward strand.
CGTGTGGGACTGGACTCCGCACGCATCCATTCGGTGGAGGCCATCGAAGCGGCCGATGCCGCGATCGCGTGCGAGGAGCGCGCCTGCGTCGAGAAGCAGGCAGCTCTGATGCGAGACGGAATGATCGCCGCCGCCGGTGCAGCACGAAAGGCGGAGAGTCTCATCCGCATTGCACTGCGCTACGTGAACTGAACGTCGGTCAGCGAGTCCCGTAGACGGAGATCCGGCCCTTCTCCACGACGGCTGGCGCGAGCGGCAGCTCGAGCCGCATACTTTTCCAATGCGAATCACACCATTGCTCGCGGCCGTCCTGGCAATAGCCGCCGGGTGCAGGCCGTTGTACCGTGCCCCGGCTAATCCGACATACGATGTCATTCTTCGCAACGGCAGGGTCGTCGACGGAACGGGCAACCCCTGGTACTACGGCGACGTCGCTATCATCGGCGACCGCATCGCCCACGTCGGACCGGCAAGATCTCTCTCCGACGCACGCGCTCACCGTGTGATCGACGCAACCGGACTCGTCGTCGCGCCGGGCTTCATCGACATGCTGGGACACTCCGAATACGCGATCCTCCGGAATCCCGGCGCGATCTCCAAGATCACCCAGGGGATAACAAGTGAGATAACGGGCGAGGTCAGCTCGGCATGGCCCAACACGGTGCCGGGCGAACGACGCCCCGACTCCGGAGTCGATTCCTGGGATTCGCTCGAGGGCTACTTCAGTTTCCTCGAGGAAGCCGGCACTGCCATCAACCTCGGCACGTACGTCGCAGCCGCCTCGGTTCGACGCGCGGTGATGGGCGACGCATCACGGTCGCCCACGCCGGACGAGCTCGCGCAGATGGGTGAGCTCGTGGAACGTGCAATGCGCGACGGCGCGATGGGATTCAGCACCGGCCTGATCTATCCCCCGACCACGTTCTTCAGCACGGAGGAGCTCACGATTCTCGCGCGCCGTGCGGCCGCGAACGGCGGAGGCTATGCATCACACATCCGCAGCGAGGGCGAGAATCTGCTCGACGCCATCCGCGAGGCCATTCACATCGGGACTGCGGCGGACACATGGGTCGAGATCCGCCACCTCAAGGCGAGCGGTCCAGCCAACTGGCCAAAGATGGCGCAGGCAATCGCGCTCATCGACTCTGCACGCTCATCCGGCGTGGATATCACGGCCGACATGTACCCCTACCCGGCGAGCGGTACCGGGCTGGACGCGATCCTCCCCACCTGGGTTCAGGCGGGGGGTACCGACTCGATGCTGATCCGCCTCGCCGATCCAGCCGTGCGTGCGCGACTCGCGGAGGAGCGTGCCGCGAACGATCGGAGCCGACCTGCCGATGCAATCCTCATTAACTCGGTCGCATCCGACTCGCTGGAAATGTACGAAGGCGTTCGCCTCGACGAGGTCGGCCGGATGCGTGGACAGGATCCGTACGAGGCTGCGTACGACATCCTTCTCGCCGACAGCGGCGAAACGAGCGCGATCTACTTCTCGATGTCGGAGGAGAACGTGCGGCTGGGGCTCGCTCAGCCCTGGGTTTCCATCGGCCAGGATGCGGGCGCGCGTACTCCGGATACAACCGGCCGTGGGCGCGGTCATCCACGGGGTTTCGGAACATTTCCGCGTATTCTCGGGCGCTACGTGCGCGAGGATTCCGTACTCACGCTGGAAGACGCGATCCGCAGGATGACGTCGCTCCCCGCTCAGCGGGTTGGTCTCGATCAGCGTGGCGTTCTCAAGGAGGGACAGTATGCCGACATCGTCGTTTTCGATCCCGCAACAGTCATCGATCGCGCGACTTTCGAGCAGCCGCAGCAGATCTCCACCGGCATGCATCACGTCTTCGTGAACGGTACGGCGGTCGTCGATGGTGGCTATGCAACCGGCTCGCTGCCGGGTCGAGCGCTGCTCGGACCGGCGACCCAATGACGCACGATTTCACGGAATGCGCGCGAATCTTGCTATGTCGTCCGAACATCACCTCCTGACCAGGAGTTCCGACAATGGCTACGCGAAAGAAGTCGTCTCGCAAGGGTGCAAGGAAGGCAGGTCGCAGGAAGACTGCGACGAAGTCCGGTTCGCGCAGGAAGACGCGAAAGAAATCGGCGGCAAAGCGGGGCGGTGCGAGAAAATCCACGCGCCGGAAGCGCAGTACTCGCAAGACCACCACGAAGACCACCCGCCGCAAGACGACGCGTAAACGGGGCGGACGAAAGACCACAACGAAGAAGACGACAACGCGCAAGACCACTCGAAAGAAGAGCGCGCGCAAGACGGCTGCCAGGAAGGGTGGCACGCGGAAGAAGAGCAGAAAGCGTTCGCCCGTAACGCGGGTGAAGCGCGTCAGCGTTACCGTCGTGCAGCAGGCACGTGAGGGCGCCGAGCGGTTCGGCTCGACGGTCAAGGAAGGCGCGGAACGGCTGGGCTCGACGGTCGGCGATCAGTTCGACCGATTCAGGTGACCGGTCCCTGACCCGAGGGTCTCATCGCGCGGTGGGTGCGCTCTCCATGTTGCTGCGCATCCACCGCGTGATCTCCCGGAACACGCGCGCCCGGCCATGGTCGACGGTGATCACGTGACCTCCACCGCTCGTCCAGACCATTTCCTTTCGCACTGACCCGAGACGCGCGAACGCGTCCTCTCCGTCTTCGCGGGTGAGCCGGTTGTCTTCCACGGACTGCAGGATCAGCGTCGGCGCCACGACTTCCGGGAGCAGAGCGCTTCCACGATCCGCAACCGCGAGCAGTGCCGCGAGCGCTTTCGGGGTGAAGTATCCGTAAGCCAGATTCCTTTCGGCCTCGACAGGATCGTGGATCGAATCACTCCCGAATCCCGGAACGAAGGGTACAAGCGGCCCCCAGAGCGGGTGCAGCCGGACCAGAAATCGCGTCGCCGGCGGCATTGCTAGGTACGGAGCCACCAGCACCAGTGCAGAGAGTTTGCGATCGCCCGACGCGAGTATGGCTGCGAGGGCCCCGCCCATCGAGAGCCCGACGATGCCCACCTCGCTCGCCCGGGCGCGGAGCCTCCGGAGCTCCGTTCGCGACTGCCGGACCCACTCGTCGGCACTGACGTCGGCGAACTCGCGCAGTGTGCGGCCATGTCCCGCGAGCAACGGTACCCTGACGGAGAAGCCGTACGCGTGAAGGTGCGCAGCGAGAGCCGACATCGACTGCGGCGTGTCACCGCAGCCGTGCAGCAGCAGCAGGGCAGGAGCATCCTCGTGCCACAGCTCGATCGCTGCGGCCCCCGGTACAATCCCACCCTCTCCTACAGGGTTGCGCTCCGCCAGCTCGCGCCGAACGGCGGCTGCGCCGAGCTGGCGCGCAACTACCGCGATGGCCGTGGCCGCTCCGGCCACGGCGAGCAGGAGCGGAGTCGGGCGCATTCAGACGTCGTGGGTCGCGAGTGATTGCGGCATGACCTGACGTAGCTGGAATCTGCCAGTCGCGCCAGTCCCCGGGAGGTGTCGACACGCGGCCAAAGCTGGACACGACTTGCCTTTTCTGCTTGCTTTCGTCCCGCGTTGCACCCGACCTCGCTCCCGCCGCCAGGGAGCGCAGCAAAGAAACTGGCCGCATACCGGAACACGTCAGCCCATGCTTGCAGAGAGCCGAACGAGCCACGCACCCGTGGTCGTGCTCGGCGTTGATGCGATTCTCGAAGCGCTGCCGGCGACGCCGGTTCAACTCGCGCACGCCTGCACCCAGGCCGGCTTTCGTACGGTGGTACCTGTGAGCTGGGGTGATGAACTCATCGCAACGCAGGCACTTCGTGAACTCCGACTGCGCGAACAGGAGCCGGCTGTCTTCTGTGCCTGTCCGCACGTCGTCACGCGTCTGCTGGGTGCCGGCGGCGACCTCGCACCGTTTCTCATGAATCTTGCTCCACCCCCTGTCGCGACCGCCCGCTATCTGCGCGAGATCGCGGGAGATGCACCGATACGAATCACATTTGTCGGCGCCTGCCCTTCCGGAGCCGACGAATCGATCGATGCGCGCTTCTCTCCGGCCGAGTTTCTCCAGACACTGGCTGAACGCGGCATCGTACTGTCCGATCAGCCCACGTTCTTCGATTCAGTGCTCCCGCCCGATCGTCGTCGCTACCGCTCGTTGCCCGGTGGTCTGCCCACGCCGGAATCCCTCTGGAGCGAAGCGGGCAACAGGGCACTAATCGAAGTAGAGGAAGAGGGGCTCCCCGGCCGGCTTGCCCAACATCTCATGTCGCGCGAGTGTGCGCTGATCGACTGCGCGGTCGCACTCGGCTGCTCGTGCAGCGGAGTCGTTCCGTCCCTTCCGCGCCGGAGTGCACGCGCCGCAGCCGCGGCGCATGATCCGCCACGTTCCGCCTCACCGATCCTCGATGAGAGTACACGGGTGGTGCTGTCGACACCGCTGCCGGGCCGTCAGCCGTCGCCACATCCAGACGCGCCACAGAGTACACCCGCGGTGTCAGCGACACCCACCGCACCGAAGATTCCACGGGCACGGGAGACAGCACCGGTCCTGACAGCCAACGTTGTTCCGTCGCGATCACCCCGTCGCGGCAAGGCTGTCGCCCGCTCCATTGCGAGGCCAGCGCCCGCCGTCAGCTCGAGCAGCCCGGGTCGATCGTTGCCGCGCATCCATGTCGCGCGACGGCGCCCATCCACACAGCCTGGGGCACCTCATCACGAACAGGCACCGGCCGGCGCATCGCCACGGGCGCGGCCGACCCCGACGGAGCAGGTACGACCAGGCGCTGAACAAGAGTGGGGGAAGTGGCGGGAAAGCTCTCGGAAGGCCATGCACCGGATCGCGAACGATCCTCGTCAGTTGATCCTTGTCGTCGTAGGTGCCGTGCTCGCTGGCATCGTGCTCGGCATCGTCGCATCCGCATCTCTTCGCCCGCTTTCCACGACGGCGAAGAACGCGCCGGATTCGGTTTCCGCGTCCACCACATCGGTGGAGGCCGGAGAGGTCAGTCGCACAACCCGCGAAGTCCCGGTCGAGTCACTTCCTCCGGCTCCACGCAACAGGACACGCGACAGAGGCAGCAGTTCGGCCAGTGCAACAGCGACAGGGAGCGAGACGGCCGTGGTACCACCGCGCGAGTCGGCTCCCGTCAGATTCTCAGCGCCAATCCGCAGACGACCGGCTGCAATCGTCGCGCGCGATGCTGTCTCGTCCGATACTGTGGCACCCGAAGCCGCCGCGCGCGACACAGTCGCGCCATCACCGGCATCCACGATCGCCGCCGGCATCGCCGCACGCGACAGTTCAGCCATTGCCGCGGAGCGACGCGCGATCCGGCGGGAGTTGGAGCTGCGGCGCAATCGCCTCGACAGCCTTGCGCATTTCATCGACACGCTCGGCCCCGCGTCACCTCCCTGACCGGACGCTCTCCGATGACAGCCCCGGGAACATCGCGGCAGACTGCGCGACCTATCTGCTGTCGTGCGCGGACTGAGGCGGGGCCGGGGGTGGACGGTGCACCGGCCGCCATTCGGGCGGATCCTTCATCATCGGTTCCGCAGGCAGCGCCGGTGGCGGTCCCGTATCGCTGCGCGGCGGGGCGTCCGGATCAATCATCAGAGTCCCATCAGTGCGACCGGTCGGTGGACGCAGGCGAGGGTCGACGGCGCCTCCGCTCACGCGCGGTTCCTGCGATCGAATCCCTGTGACGGAGTCGGCACCGGAGCTGTCACGCGTGCCAATCGTGGCACGATCGAGTGAAACACTGTCCATCGAAGTGCTGTCGGTCATGTCGTAGTCGTTCCCCGCGGCACATCCCGCGGTCGCGACCGCCAGCAGCAGGAGCGCACCGCGGCACACGATCGATGTCATTGTCCTCTCCTTCCTGTCGCGTCATAACTCGCAGGCCTCGCCTCACTCCGCAGTCTTACCCCGGCGAATTCACTCCGGTTCACGGCGGTCACCACTGCCGCCGCGACGGTTCTCGGCGGCACCTCGTCTCTCCAGTTCGCGGCCGCGCAACTCATCGAGCTCGGGTCTCCAGTAGCCGCGCAGACTGAACCCGATCGCCTCATCGATGAGCGCACCCAGCCGGTTGATCGCGGCGGTGGAGATCGGGGATTACCATGGGTGCTGCCATGGGGACGATGAACCGTAGCCCACCCGACACGCAAGAGGCTCAGGCGCTGTCATGCTCCTCGATCGCCCGCTCGATGGCACGACACAGTTGCTGTTCCTTGTTGCGCGAGGTGCCGGAAACCCCGGGCATGATCAGGTCGAACTGCCGCAGCATTTCCGATTCGATATGCCGTGCGGTATCCCGCACGCCAAGCGCCGCGAGCGAGTGCTCGGCGAGGTCGCGAAGGAGCCGAACGGTCGCCGGTTGCAGTCCGCCAAGCGTCCGCAACTCTGCGGCTGGCGGGTTCCCTCTTTCGCGCTTTCGGCGTGGAGCGTCCGAGAGCGCGCGCATAGAGGCGAGCGTCACGACGAAGGAACCAGGTGTGTGCTCCGCCACTGTCGCGACGACACCTCGCCGCCTGAGCGCTGCGAGCGCACGACGCACGGCTTCCCGAACAACCGAGTGGCCATCGGGACTCTGGTTGCCTCGGCCAGTGATCACCAGTACTTCCCGCGCTCCTTCGACCTGTTTCTGTCTGAGCCACGCCTCCGCACGCGCCGATGCATCGGCGGCGGTCGGCAGGGAGGCACGCAGGTTCAGCGTTCGTCCCGGGCCGAAGCGAACCTCATCCAGCGCCTGGCGAACCGCAGTGAACTGCCTGCGGCGGTACGTGGTCATTGTCGCTCTCGCCCCGTCAGCGTATCGCCTCCGACAGCACGTGGCCATCCAGCGCCTCGGTGGGCGCTATGCGCGCTATGCGCGCAAGTGTCGGTGCCATGTCCACAACCCTGACAAACGTGTCATGGTATCCCGCTGCGAAGAACGGACCGTAAAAGATGATCGGCACGTGCGCATCATAGTCATGCGGTGATCCATGCTGCGCGTAGGTTACGCCCGTCCCAACATGATACGGCTCGAGTGTGACCACTGCTTCCACCGGAAGATCGGCCGGCAGCATGTGATACCAGCGCCTGGCGATCGCATCGTTCGTCGTATCCTTCGCAGCCAGTCCGGATACGATGTCTACACGAAGCACACCCGGAATACGCCGGGCCATGGCGGCGAAACCGCGGACGATCGAATCCGCACCAACGCGGTTCCCCTCGAATGCCGGAAGATGAATGAACAACATTCCGTCACGAACCTCGGCGGCCGAGCTATCCAGTCCCGCGTCGATCAACATCGTACGCAGCCCCGCAACAGCCGGCCGCAGATCGACGAACAGATCGGCCGCATTTCCATTTCTTCCTGCATGTACTGCCGGAAAGGGCGCAACCCCATGGTCAGCCGTCAGAGCGAAGGCGATGGTCGATGAATCACGCAGTTCGTAGAGCGAATCGATGAAGGCGCCGAGGTAGCGGTCGAGGCGCAGAACCTGATCGTGCAACTCGCGCGAGTCCGGGCCAAAGGCGTGTCCCACTGCGTCCGTCGTGGAAAGTGATACGGCCAGGAGATCGGGGGCGCCGCCGTCTCCGAGACCGAGCTCCGTCACTCCCTCCAGTGCAAAGTCGAGCGTGAGCGAGTCCAGCCATGGGAAGGCGGCGAACGCGCGTCCAGCCATCGCACTGTCATTCGGTAGACGATGCGGGAATACGTTCCCCCTGCCCTGGTTCTCCACGATCACCGTGTCCGGTTCCGGATACTCTCCGGCATCGAGCAGGAGCGTCCACGCTGCCCCAGCCATGCGCTGCGGAGTGCGTCGCGCGTTGAACCGGCCCACCCAGTCGGGAAGTGTGTCGCCATAGAACGTGCTGGATGTGAATATTCCTTCCGGGGCCCACCAGAACACGGGTTGATGCGCCCGCCCGAGCGGCAGGATCGCTCCGCGATCCTTGCGGGATACGGAGAGGGCGCGTGAATCCTGATCTGCCGTTCGCATCCAGTCGATGAGCGTCGTCCCCCTGAATCTGAACGGTGATGCACCGGGACCAGGTGTGCCGACGAGCGGGTGCTGCGGATCCTGCACGCCCGCGCTATTCATCACTATCCCCGTGCTGCGCGGAAAGCGACCGGAGAGAGTGCTCGCGTGGCCGGGCGCAGTCTCCGTATTCGCGTGGTCCTGGTAGCCGCGAGTGAACACGGCCCCGCCGGTCCACAGTCGATGCAGGCCACCGGTCAACTGATCGGCATAGCGCTCGAAGTAATCCGGCCGCAACTGGTCCACCGTTATGAACACGATCAGCGCGGGACGTGCGGGCTCCCGCGACGGCACCGTCTGGCCGGCTGCCGGACCCGCGACGATCCACGAGAGTATCATGCTGATCAGCCGGTGTTGCAGGACCCCCATGGGGTTCCCTCCGTTTGTGGTGACGTGACGGGCGGATCTTCCATCCCGCCACCGACGAATGTACATCTCGGACTCTCCAGACCAACCTGCTCACAGGGGACCCAATGTTGCCAGCCCGCCGTTTCGCCGTTCTCGCCCTTCTGGCCGGCGCTCCGCTCACCGCCCAGGATACTGCCGCGCCCACACCACCTGTGGCGCGCATCGAGATCACTCCGGCGAACCTTACGCTCGATGTCAACGACAGCGCTTCCGTCACGGCTATCGCCTACGATTCGAGCGGCAACAGGATCACGGCGCCGGTAGTGTTCTTTTCCAGCTCCCGCCGCAGCGTTGGCGTCGATGCACAGTCAGGAGCTGTGATGGCATACAGCCCAGGTGAGTTCCGCCTCTTCGCATACGTTCCCGGCGGTGGCGAGACACGTGGCGAGATTCCCGTTGTTGTGCGCTGGCCGGCCGTCACTGAAATACGTATCTCCGGCTCGCCATCGACGTTCTACGCCGGAACGACGGTACGCCACGAGGCGACCGTCATCGACGCATCCGGCGCCGAGCGCGACAATGTCCCCGTATCGTGGTCCTCGGGCAACGACGACGTTGTCCAGGTGGATCGCTTCGGTGGCGTGACCGCCGTACGCCCGGGCACGGCCGAGCTTCGCGTATCGGGCGGCGGCATCAATTCGACCAGGCGCATCACCGTCGTCGCGAACCCGGCTCGTTCGCTCTCCGTTGCAGCGAGCGCCAACTCCGGCCGCACGGGCGACGTGATCCACTTTACCGCCGTCGCCCGCGATGCCAATGGACGCCCCGTCGAAGGGCTTCCCGTGATCTTCTCGGTCAAGGCCGACGTCGAGGATACCGTCATCGCATCCGCAGCACCGGCGCAGGTAGATCAGAAAGGCCGTTTCGTGGCCAATCGGGCGGGGAACTACACTGTCTTCGCGACCGCCGGCGATCTCGCCGGAAGCAGAACGGTCGACATCACGCACCGCTACCACAGCATGCGCATGTCCTCGGGGAAGGGACAGGGACAGGTCAACAAGGTTCATACCTCCGACATATGGGTCTGGGAAGGAAGCGATGGCCGTGACTATGCCGTGACCGGCACCTGGGGCGCCGACGGCGTCGCGTATTTCTGGGACGTTACCGACCCGGCCAACCCGGTTCGCACGGACAGTATGCAGGTCGATGCGCGGACGGTCAACGACGTGAAGGTCGATGCCGAGCGGGGTATCTGCGTGATCACGCGCGAAGGAGCGTCCAACCGGAAGAACGGCCTCGTCGTGCTCGACTGCGGCAATCCGCGGGACGTGCAGATTCTCTCGCGCTTCGACGAGGGACTGTTCGGCGGCGTGCACAACGTCTTCATATGGAACCAGCACGTCTTCGCGATCAACGCGGGCACTCGCTTCGACATCATCTCGATCGAGGATCCACGCAATCCCAAGCGCGTGAGCTTCTTCGAGCTGGATACACCGGGGCACGGGATTCACGACGTCTGGGTCGTGGACGGGGTTGCCTACGCGTCACAGTGGCATGACGGAGTCATCCTCGTGGATGTTGGCGGCGGGAAGAAGGGTGGTTCGCTGGCGAATCCCGTCTACATCTCGTCGTACAAGTACCCGATCGGGGCCACTCATTCGGCTTTTCCGTACGAGTCGCCCACCGGAAAGTTCTACGTGTTTGTGGGTGACGAACAATTCCCCTACGGACTGAATCCGGATGACGCCAGTCAGGCCGAGGCAGGCGGCTACATTCACATCGTCGACTTCTCCGACATCGACAATCCCGAGGAGGTCGCGCGTTATCAGGTGCCCGAGGCCGGTCCGCACAACTTCTGGATCCAGAACGACACGCTATACGTCGCCTACTACAACGCGGGGCTGCGCGTGGTCGATGTTTCGGGTGAGCTCAGGGGCAACCTGTACGATCAGGGGCGTGAACTCGTGAGGTTCAGGGCGGTCGATCCGAACGGGATCGTTGCGAACACTGCCTTTGCATGGGGCCCGCAACCGCACAAGGGGCACGTGTTCTTCAGTGATTTCAATTCCGGCCTGTGGGCCGTGCAGCTCCCGCCTCGTGAGGAGACGCTGACCCCGTGACATTTGTCTCCCGGATCGCAAGCATCGCCCCCCTTGCGGCATTCGCCATGCTCCCGGGGTGCGCTACTTCGCCACGCAGCACACCTGGCGGGGAAACCCCGACTGCGTCGGCCGTGTATGCCGCGTCTGCAGCAGCTCGGCCGCAAGGGAGCGCAGTGTCCTATCGCATCCTTGCCGGCGCAGAGTCCGAGGACGAGGTGGCTCTCATCCAGTTCACCCCGTGCGCGGCAGGGATCGCGAGCTCACAGTGTGGAGCGCGCGTTGTGCGGACGTTCAAGGTGGGCGTGTGGCCGTACGAGAACGAAGGTCCGCACGGTGTGATCCCATCGACGGACGGCAACGCCTTCTACGTGACGCTGGCCCACGGTATTCCCCTGGGGCGCCTGCAGAAGTTCGACATGAGCACGGGCGAACTGATCGACGATGTGGAGCTCGGCATGTTCCCGGCGACTGTCGATATCTCACCCGATGGCGCGCTCGTTTACGCGATCAACTTCAACTTCGAGGACCCGGAGATGAAGCGGTCGAGTCTGTCGATCGTCGACGGCTCGACAATGACGGAGATTGCACGGGTGACCACGTGCCGGATGCCTCACGGCTCCCGCGTGAGCCCCGACGGTTCCAGGCACTACTCGGCTTGCATGATGAACGACCTGCTGGTCGAGGTCGACACACGTGCGTTCGAGCTGTCGCGGCTCTTCAACGTCGCTCCCGGATCGGAGGGTCCGGTGGCAGTGATGATGGCCGATACGACGGCCCCCGCGGCAGCGCATGCAATGGCGGGCCACACCGGTCGGGCCGATGAAGATGGAATGGCGATGTCAAGCCTCTGCTCACCCACATGGGCGCAACCATCGGCCGATGGCGCGAAGATCTACGTGGCGTGCAACAAGTCAGACGAGATAGTCGAGGTCGACGTCGCGAGCTGGACGCTGCTGCGCAGGTGGGATACACCGCCCGCGCCATACAACCTCGCCGCGACGCCGGATGGTGAGCTGCTCATCGCCACGCAGAAGGGGCCGGGCAGTACGACCATCTGGCGACTCTCGGACGCGAAGCTTCTGGCCGACATTTCCGGCGGCGGCAGGCTCGCCAGCGGCGTCGCCGTCAGCGGTGATTCCCGCTACGCATTCGTGACGCTCGAAGGCGTGGGAGCCGATCCCGGGGTCGTCGACATCATCGACCTGCGCGACCTCGAGACGGTCGCGAGCGTCGAGATCGGAAAACAGGCAGGGGGTATCGCGGTCGTGCCCTGAAGGGCTTGCCTGCGCGGCAGCTTCCAGCGCGTTCCAGTGCGTTCCAGTGCGTTCCAGCGCGCATGCTGCTCAGGGAGCGTCGTCCCGAGGCATGAGCGCTGATCGCGCATACAGCGCTCCGTTGATCATGACGTGGCTCACGTCGCGGGCATTTGCGATGTCGGCCGTGGGATCGCGCCGAAAGACCACCACGTTTGCGCGCTTGCCCGCCTCAATCGATCCGAGCTCGGCTGACAGCTCCATCGCACGTGCAGCGACGAGAGTGGCTGACGCATAAACGTCCGCCGCGTCCATCCCGGCCGCCTGCATCGCTTCCATCTCGCGGTACACGCTCGGCCCGTGCGCTGTTCCGGGATTCCCCGCATCGGTACCCATAGCGATCGGGATTCCTGCTCCGTGCAGCAGCATGATGTTCCGGTCCATCGTCTCACGCTGACGATCCCAGACGCCGGAGCGAACGCGCTCAGCCGGCCGCGCACGCCGGTCTGTCGGGATCACAGTCTCGAGCTTTGCACGCGTGAAACGATCGACGCAGTCGAGCGGATAGCGACCGGCGGGCGACCGGCCCAGATACACATCGGCGTAACCTTCGCGCACGGTGAGCGTTGGAATGACAATCGTACCCATGCGCCGGGCGGCTTCGATGAATTCAGCGTCCACGGTATCGCTTTCCACGCTGTGCACGAGCACCGAGGCACCCGCAACCAGTGCATCCTTTGCGGACTCGAGCTGTGTCGCGTGCACGATGAGCGGTAACCCCATCGCGCGCGCTTCCTCGCCGGCAGCCATCAGCAGCTCGCGCGCGCGGTCGCGTTCGGTGGGAGCGAGGCGAAGATACCAGACCTTGATCGCCCCGGCGCCGAGTGCCGCCTGGGCACGAACGGTGGCGCGGACGGTCGAATCATCCTTCATGAAGATGAACTGCCGCATGGTGGGCAGATTCACCCAGTGATCGATCGTGGACAGCAGCGGTCCCGCGGCCGACACACGCGGCGCATCGATCGCGCTCACGGTCTCGCGTGCGAGGTCGAAGGTCCACGTATAACCGCCCACGTCGAACACACCAGTCACTCCGGAGCAGAGCGCGGCGCGGTGGAAGCGCTCCGGATGCGCCTCCAGCGCACCGACAACCGAGTCGTAGGGATACCTGTTGCGCACATCCAGGGCATCGGGCCTGCCATCGACCCAACCCGTCTGGGAATAGTGAACGTGGGCATCGATGAGCCCGGGCCCGACATACAAGCCGGATACATCGATCGTTTCGATTCCGTCGGGCACAGGACACCGGCTCGCGCTGCCGGCGCACTCGATACGCCCCGCGCGCACCACGATCGCCGCGTTCGGAACCGGAGCGGTGCCGGGATTGATGAGCGTCCCGCCGATAAGTGCTACGGGCGGGGGCGGCGCGCCTTCGGGCAGACCGAAAGCGGTCGAGACCGCGATCCTCCACCCCTCCGGAGTCTCCACGAACACGCGCTCCGATATTCCTTCGCTTGTGCTTTCACCCTGCGTTACGCGGTAGTGGTAGCTGCCGTACACCACGCCCGGCGCCAGGGGGATGAGGCGGAGATCGCGCGCAACGAGCGTATCGGGCCAGGTGCTGTCGCGGCGTGCGGGCCAGCTCTCGAAGCCGACCTCGGGGCCGCCTGGCCCGTTGCGAACCAGGCGGTCGCTGTGAAGATAGTACGAGAGATAGCGGTCACGATCGCGTTTGTGAATCGCGTCGATGTTGGCCTCGAAGATGCGACGCGCTGCAGCCGTATCGGCCACTGTCCGATCAGCGGCGCTCTTCGCAGAGCCTCTTCCGCCCCGCGCGGTTTGATTCGAGGCGCACGCTAGCGCAACGCTAAGAGCGAGGAAGAATGCCGTGATCAGCAGGCGGCCATGCAAGGTGACGGGCTCCGGAAGGTATCTGCGAATTCTACGGATGTCCGCCGTTTTCCGCGAGCCATCGCGGCCGAGCGTCAGGCCGAGCGTCAGGCCGATTCCGTGCAGCGAACCGATGCTCCAGTTCACTACCTCGCCAACCGGGCGAGAGAGGCGATCCTACGCCGCGGCGGTAAGGCCCGCACAGGCGGGTTCGATATCCCTACGCACACATATCTCCCCGCACGTGAATCGGCGCGCGCAGCCTGTGCAATCGCGCCGCATCTTCTCGGGGTAGCGCGCACGCTCGACCACCGAATAGCCCAGCGATTCGAAGAAGGCGGCAGTGAGCGTGAGCGCGAACAACTCCCCGATCCCGCGCTGGCGCGCGAGCTGCTCCACGCGTCTGACGATCTCGCTCCCCAGACCGCGGCCGTGCGCCGACGCATCCACGGCGATCGCGGAGACCTCGGCCAGCGACGGCGAGTACTCCCTGAGCGCGCCGCACGCGAGAATGCCGCCGCGCTCATCGCAGGCCACGACAAAGCTCTCGATAGCAAGCTCCACCGATTCGGCGGTCCGGGGCAGCATCACTCCCTCCGCCGCGAAGCCATTCACCAGCTCTGCGATTGCGGGCGCATCAGCGGTGCGCGCGGAGCGAAAGATCACCGGGGATAACTGCACAGCGCCTCCTCCAGCAGAGCGAGACCGGCGGCGAGATCATCCAGGCCGGCAATGAGCGGTGGAAGGAGCCGGACCGTATGCGGGCCGGCTGAGCAGAGCAGGAGACCGAGATCGAGCGCCCGGCCAACGACATCAGCGGCCGGGTCCACGACGTCCAGTCCCCACATGAATCCTGTCCCGCGCACTGAACGCGCGCGGTCCGTGCGCTGCGATATCGCTCGCAGTTCATGGCCAAGCCATTCTCCGTTCCTGCGAACCGCCGCGAGAAGCTCCGGGTCGGAGAGTCGCTCGACAACATGCAGCGCGACCGATGCCACGAAGGGTCCGCCACCGAACGTCGTCGCATGATCGCCCGGCTGCACCGAACGTGCGATCTCGCTCGACAGCAGGACCGCGCCCATGGGAAGCCCACCCGCGAGCGGCTTGGCCAGCGTCACGATGTCGGGTGTGACGTCCGCTGCCTCACAGGCGAGAAAGTGACCGGTGCGGCCCAGACCGCACTGAATCTCGTCGAAGATGAGCGCGATGCGCCGTTGCACCGTGATCGCCCGCAACCACCGCAGCAGCGCCGCGTCGAGCACACGCACCCCTCCTTCTCCCTGCACCGGTTCCACGATGAGCGCCGCGATAGTCTCCGCGTCCAGCACCGCTGCAAGTTCATCCGGGTCGCGCTCGACTATCGCCATACCACCCGCAAGCGGGCGGAAGGGCGCGCGATACTCCGGGCGATCGGTTGCCGCCAGTGAGGCGAAGAGACGCCCGTGGAAGCTGCCCCGCAGCGCCACGATCCCATTCTTGGCACCGCCGCCGATAGTGCGCCCCCAGCGCCGCGCGAATTTGAAGGCGCCCTCATTGGCTTCAGCGCCTGAATTGCAGAAAAAGACCGAATCGGCAAAGGTCCTGTCGACCAGGGCACACGCCAGACGAGCTGCTGGCTCGGAGTGGTACAGGTTGGACACGTGCACGAGACCACTCGCGGCTTCATGCATCGCAGTCTCGAGCCCGCTGTCCGCGTATCCGAGCGCGTTCACCGCTATTCCGCTCGTGAAATCGATGTAGCGTTTTCCATCCGCATCGATCAGGCGCGCGCCTTCCCCACCCACGAATGTGACAGGCGTGCGACGATAGACAGGGAGCAGAGCGTCGCTCCCCGCAGGGGCCAGGTGCCCTTCCGTCCGGATCGCCGTCGTCATGCGGGCACTTCCGCACGCGTGACGCATGTACCGCCTTCTCCCGCGAGCAGCGTCTCCATTCCCGCGATACGAACACGCCCGATTCCACCACGGGCGGCGGTGACTGCTGCCTCCAGCTTCGCAGCCATTCCCGCCGATGCTTCGCCACCTGCGATCAGAGCGTCAACGTCGTCCGCGTCGATGACATTGAGGAGTTCGCCCTCCCGCAGAACACCCGGAACATCCACAACCAGGAGCAGTTCGTCGGCAGCAAGCGCGATCGCCACCGCAGCGGCCGCGTCGTCACCATTCACGTTGAGGGCCCCGATACAGTCGTCGCGCATGGCCGTGCCGGCGAAACCCGCGACCGGGCGCCCGGACACCGGTGAAATCACGGGCAGGAACCCACCCGCCATGAGGTGTCGCAGCGCCGCGTCATTGACGCTGTGGGGAACTCCCACGTGATCACCGGCATCCTCGCCCGAAGCATGCGCGACAATGATCGCGGCATCCTCACCGGACACCCCGAGCGCTGGAACGCCCAACGCAGCGAGACGCGAGACGATGCGCTTGTTCACGAGTCCGGAAAGAATCATCCGGACGAGTGACATGTCCTCCGCGGTCGTCACACGCCGGCCTCCGATGAACGTCGGCTCCCTGCCCAGAGCGCGCTGGAGCGCGGAGATCTCGTCGCCACCTCCGTGCACGAGGCACAGCCCGCCCGGATCCGATCGCCACATCGCGTCGATCGCCGTGAAGACACGCGGATCGGACTGCGCGCGTCCGCCGATCTTGACGACGCGCATCACGTCTCCAGCCCCAGAGTTTCATCGATGCCGAGGAGGATGTTCGCGTTCTGCACCGCCTGACCGGCTGCGCCCTTCACCAGGTTGTCGATTGCCGACACGATGACGAGCGCCGGCCGGCGAAGGCCCGCAGCCGGAGTCACCGAGATCCTCACTACGTTCCGGTGCACGACCTCGCCGAGCGTGGGCGGGCCATCGGCAAGCTCGACGAACGGCTCGCTGCTGTACATCTCGCGCCATGGCGCCAGAGGGCTCGCGAGCGGCGCCTCGAGCGACACCGTGATCGTCGCGAGAATCCCGCGTGCGACCGGCAGTAGGTGCGGCGTGAAGACAATGTCATTGTCGGAGCCGAGCGACGCGAGGACGGCGCGCATCTCGTCCAGATGGCGGTGCTCGTTCCCGACCGCGTAGGCCCGGAAGTCACCCGTCACCTCGGCGAACATGAGATCCCGGCGCGGCGCGGCCCCGGCACCGGTCACACCGCTTGCAGCATTCACAGTGATGAGGGCATGGGCATCCAGGAGTTGCATCCGGGCCAGAGGTGCAATGGCGAGGAGCACCGCGGTCGCGTAGCAGCCCGGGTTCGCGACCACGCCGGCGCCGTGCAGGTCGCTGCGCATGAGCTCCGGGAGACCGTATGGCGCGGCCGCCGGTTTTCCCGGTGCTGGGCGGAGATCAGACGACAGGTCGACGACTCTGGCTCCGGCGTCGCGGGCACGCTTTACCCACGGCACCGAGGCTCCGTGCGGCAGGGCGCTGAAGACCACGTCCACACTGTCGAGCGGAGCGTCGTCGTGCCGGACGACAGCTACCCCTCCGCTCGCGACCGCAGCAGCGACCTCGGTGTTCTCGCGCGCGGACGCGAACGCCAGCACGAGTGCGGGATGCCGCCGCACGATCGCGCAGAGCTCGCGTCCCGCGTAACCGGTGGCGCCCAGGACGCCGACAGAGAACTTATGCACGGTGAATGCATATTCATGCTACAGCGCCGTGTCAATGGCCGCGCTGGCACGGCAGGCGGGGTTACCCCCGGCGGGCAGCGCTGCTATTCTCCGCACTTCGGAGGCGATATGCCCAACAAGAAGGAGCGTCAGGCAACCATCCTCGAGCTGGTGGAGGCGAGGCCGGTGGGGAGCCAGGAGGAGCTGCGACGGCTTCTCCGGCGGCGCGGCTGGGACGTCACGCAGGCCACGCTCTCACGCGACATCCGTGATCTTCGCCTGGCGCGTGTTCCTTCCCCCGCTGGCGGAGTGCGTTACACGCCTTCCGACAGCTCTCGCGAGGATACCAGGGCGAATCTGGACGCCATCCTCCCGACGCTCTTCCGGAGTATCGACGCAGTGGCGCAGCTTGCCGTCCTGCGCACCGCGCCCGGGGCGGCTCAGCCCGTCGCCGCCGGCTTTGACGCCGAAGTGTGGCCAGACCTCGTTGGCACCATCGCCGGGGATGACACGGTTCTGCTCATATGCCGCTCGGAGGCCGCGCGCGAACGGGCCGTCCGGCGCATCGAATCGCTCGCCGCCCGGAGTGGGGGCTGAAGCGGCCCGGCGCCCGCTGAGCAACCCGCTGAATGGCCCACTGAATGCTCCCTTGACTCCGGCCCCGGAATGTGCGTACTTATGCATACTTAGTGCATAATCAATCGCCAAGGGAAAGCGCCCATGCCCCGCACAATTGTCCTCGCCTATTCCGGCGGTCTCGATACATCGATCATCGTCCCGTGGCTGCGCGAGAACTACGGCGCACGCGTCATCTGCGTCGCGGGAGACGTGGGACAGGGACAGGAACTGGAGGGAGTACGCGCCAAGGCCATTGCGTCCGGCGCTGCTGAATGCCACATCGAGGACCTGCGCCACGAGCTGGTAGAGTCGTTCATCTGGCCCATGCTCCGGGCAGGTGCGATATACGGCCGCAAGTACCTGCTCGGCACCTCCATCGCGCGCCCGCTCATCGCACGCCGTCAGGTCGACGTCGCACTGTCCGTCGGCGCCGATGCGCTCGCGCACGGCTGCACGGGCAAGGGAAACGACCAGGTGCGCTTCGAGCTCACGTATGCCGCGTTCGCCCCGGAACTTCCCGTCATAGCGCCATGGCGAGAATGGGATATCCGCAGCCGTGAGGACGCGATCGCATATGCCGAGGAGCGCGGGATTCCTGTTCCCGCGACGCGAAGCAACATCTTCTCGCGTGACCGCAATATCTGGCATCTGTCCCATGAAGGCGGCTCCCTGGAAGATCCGGCCATGCCTCCGCCGGCTGATCTGTTCCAGCTCACGGCCGGTGCCGACGAGGCGCCGGACGAGCCGGAGGACGTAACCATCGGGTTCAGCAGTGGAACGCCTGTCTCCGTGAACGGTGCAACGCTGTCCCCGGTACGCCTCGTGGAACGGCTCAATGAGATTGGCGGTCGCCATGGTATCGGCCGCATCGACCTCGTGGAGGACCGGCTCGTGGGAATGAAGTCGCGCGGTATCTATGAGACACCGGGCGGAACGCTCCTCTACACGGCTCACAGCGAACTGGAGCAGCTCGTGCTCGACCGCCGTACTCTCGCCGCGAAGGATGTAATCGCCCCACGTTACGCCGACCTGGTCTACGAGGGGCGTTGGTGGACCACCGAGCGCGAAGCGTACGATGCGTTCGTCAGTACCACACAGCAGCAGGTGAGCGGAAGTGTCAGCCTGCGGCTGAACAGGGGGACAGTGACGATCGTTGCGCGCAGGAGTCCCAACGCGCTCTATGACGAGCGTTTCGTGACCTTCGGAGAGGATGCCGTCTACGAGCAGGGAGATGCAGCCGGATTCATCCGGCTGTACAGCCTGTCGCAGCGGGTTCGCGCCATCAAGGATCGTGAGAGTGCGGAATCGCAGGCAGCCAGCCAGGAGGACACTCCACGGACGCTCGCGATAGCGTGAAGCCGCTCTCCGATGAGCCGGCATCCGGACACAGACTCTGGGGCGGCCGGTTTGCGGGCAGCAGTGCTTCGACGTTCGACGCGCTCAACAGCTCGATCGCTGTCGATTTCCGACTCTGGCCATTCGACATCCGGCTCTCCAGGGCCTGGGCAGTCGCACTCTGGAACGCAGGCGTTCTTACGCTCGAGGAGAGCAGCACCATCGAGGCGGGCCTTGATGCGGTTGCGACACGCATAGCAGGAGGAGAAAGTCCCGCCGCCTCGGATGAGGACGTCCACACCATGATCGACCGGCTGCTGCACGCCGCGATCGGCGATGTGGCGGGCAAGCTGCACACGGGTCGCAGCCGTAACGACCAGGTCGCGACGGCAACTCGCCTCTGGACAATGGACGCATGCACGCAGCTCGACGATGCCATTCGCGAGCTGCAGCGCGTGGTGCTCGCCCGCGCCGAGTCACTCGGCGACGCGATCATGCCATCGTATACGCATCTTCAGCGAGCCCAACCCGTGGCCGCTGCCCACTGGATGCTCGGCCACTTCTGGCCACTCGATCGCGACCGCGAACGGCTTGCCGCCGCAGCTCGTGGCGCCGCGGTGCTTCCACTCGGCGCCGGTGCCATTGCGGGTTGTGCATATCCCGTCTCGCGCGTGCTGCTGCAGGGAAGCCTCGGCTTCTCTTCACTGTCCCGAAACAGCATGGACGCCGTGAGCGATCGGGACTTCATCGCGGAAGTGCTGTTCGCGGTTGCGCTGCTCGGGGTCCATCTCTCCCGCCTGGCCGAAGATCTCATCCTCTTCGGATCGAGCGAGTTCAGCTTCGTCCGATTCGGCGATGCGTACAGCAGTGGATCGAGCATGATGCCCCAGAAGCGCAACCCGGATGCCATGGAGCTCGCACGTGCCTCGGCCGGGCGTTCAATCGGGGCGCTCGCTGCGCTTCTGGCGACGCTCAAGGGTCTTCCGAGCGGCTACAACAAGGATCTCCAGGAGGACAAGCGCGCCCTGTTCGATGTGGTGGATGCGATGCTACTCGTGCTTCCTGCGGTGGCCGGGACGCTTGGCGAACTGCGGTTCGGCACGGATCGCATGCGCGAAGCGGTGTCGAGCACGATGATGGCCACCGACCTCGCCGATTACCTCGCCAGACGCGGTGTGACTTTCAGGGACGCCCACGCAGCGGTGGGGATGCTCGTGAGAAAATGCGAGGAGGACCGTTGCGAGCTGGATGCATTGCCCCTTGAGGCGTTCACGGCAGTGCATCCGTTGTTCCGGCCCGATGTCTTCGAAACGCTGTCAGCCGCTGCGTCTGTCGCGTTGCGCGATGTCGATGGCGGCACCGGTCCGAACGCGGTGCGGAAGCAGCTCGAAGCCGCACACGGCTCGCTCCGCTCGGCAAGTGAAGCCGCACGCAACACCGACCTGCAGTTGCGCGCGGGGTAGGGCACCGACGGACCAGGCTATCAAGTTCGCTTTCCCCGTCCTGGACGCAGAGTGTAGCAGCTACGACCCGGGATGCATCGGATCGGTTTGTCAGGCAAGCGCACCCGCTACCAGGCGGATCCCAAGCAGCAGTGTCAGGACCACGACTGTGGACCCCAGCGCATTGGCGACCCAGCCATTCGCAGCGGCTCCGAGCGTCCGCCGATCGTTCATCACGATCATAAGGAAAACGGCGACGGCAGGGAGGAGGAGTCCGTTCGCCACCTGCGCGAACAGAATCGCGGAAACGGGTCGCACGTCTGCCATCGCGAATGCTGTCCCGGTGAGGAGAACTGCACCCCATATGGTTCGCAAGCGTGCCGCCCGGAGGTCTATCGTCCACCCGAATGCTCCCGCCAGCGCGTAGGCCGCGGCGACCGGCGCGGTTATCGCCGAAGTGGCACCAGCGGCAAAGAGCCCCGCTGCGAACACGATCGTCGCCCATCGCCCCAGCATGGGCTCGAGCTGGATTGCCATGCTGGCGGCATCGGTAATCGACGCACCCTGCTGCACGGCCGCGGTGACCACGATTGCCATCGAGACTATTCCGCCCAGTCCGATCGCAATCACAAGATCAGCGCGGGCCACACCGAGTTCCCCTGCGTCCCTCCATCGCTCGCGCGCGGAGCTCGCATGCAGAAACAGATTGTAGGGGACAATCGTCGTGCCGATGAGGCCGAGCACGACAACAGGGTCGCCTGTGGGCAGGGAGGGAACGAACACTCCTTCGAGGATTGGCCCGAGGTTGTCCGCCACCGCGACCGCTGTCACCAGAAAGGCTACCGACATTGCAATCACGAGGGCGACGAGCACGCGCTCCATCACGCGGTAGCTCCCGGTCCAGAGTACGCCGCCCGCTGCAACGGTGACAGCCATGACCCAGACGCCGAGCGATGGAGCGATGTCGCGACCACCAGCCACCGCCTCGGCGATCAGCTCGATACCGAGTGCCGCTCCCAGAAGATTCCCGGTCTCGTACGCCGCATTGCCAACGCCGATCGCCCCGACGACGAGCAGGATCGCGACGAGTCGGAGCGACCGCTGATCGGGACGGTCGAAACGCCTGCGGATTGCCTCACCCAGACCAAGACGGCCCACTACGCCGAGACGGGCTGACATCTCCTGCAGGATGATGGTACCGAGTGTGGCGAAGGCGAGTGCCCAGAGAAGGGCATATCCGAAGCGCACGCCGGCGAGCGTGCACGTGGTGACCGTGCCCGGCCCAATGAACGCCGCGGCCACGATGGCACCAGGCCCGAACTTCGGAGCTTTCACCGGCCAGGCACGCATCCACGTACCCGGCGCACCCGCCGTTCCTAGAAGCGCACGCCGAAAGAGACCGGAACGAGCATCGGGTCCGGCCCCGGGGATAGGATGTAATGCAGGCGCGCCTCCCCGAACATCGTCACACCGCCCAGTTCCAGCTCCAGCCCTGCACCACCGTTGAAGCCGGAATAGGTGGTCGCATCGTTGTCGGCCACAGTGATGTTGTAACCGCCGATTCCAGCGAGCACATAAATCCCAAGCCGCGCAATGTCCAGCGGGTAGACAACGTTCCCGACGAGGCCAAGCATCCTCGTGTCACCACCGTTCCCGCTGATGCCGAGCTGCATCCAGAGGACATCGACCCTCGGCGTCAAGGGCACGCCGCTGATCGGGAACTGCAAGGCACCCAGGATGTTGAATCCCGTCTCGGACCCGGCGTCCTTCAGATCGCCCACGGGGATCGCAGGACCAACGGCCACGGATATGGCGATCCCCGCTGGCAGTTGTGCGTGGAGTGCTATCGCTGGCAGGGTTACGAGTGCCGATGCCGCGAGGCCCGCTTTCATCACGATCTTGAGCAAGCTACGTCTCCGATTCAGTAGGGCGCGACGAGAGGCATTGCCGGTCAGAACCTGATACCTACCGAGATCGGTAGTATCTGCATCGACTCGCCCTCGGTGAAAATGTGGTGAAAACGTACCTCGGCGAACGTCGTCAGCCCGGTGAGCAATAGCTCGAGCCCCGCACCGGCATTGATACCAACCTCATGCTGCGTCTCCGCACCGGCCGCGCGCACGTTGTAGTAGCCCCCGCCGCCCATCAGATACGGCCTGAGCCCGATACCCGACATGGCATACTTGAAGTTCCCAGTGACAGAGACGAGGCGGAGGCCGTCGTCCGGATCGCCGAGAAAGCCGGGGGGAATGATACCCCCATCGAACTCGTAATCGAGCTGACTCCACATGGCATCTATCCGGAAGCTGAGCGGCACAAGCGGGGCGCCGATTTCTGCGATGCCCGCGATGTTGAAGCCGGTCTCGACGCCGTTATCGTCGAGGTCGCCGAGGGGAAGCGTTGCACCACCCATGATTCCGATCGAAACAGACCTCTGGGCATGGGCTTCGGAGGCGGCAGTGGCGAAGGCGATCAGCAACAGAGGGAGGATAGACGTGAGCCTGCTGCGCCCGGTCCCCCGGAGCATTCGGCGGAACAGATCGAGGCGCGCCAGTAAATATTCTGCTGACATAGTATATTTAACCTCCCGTGCTGATGGTTGCGATATAAAACGCGCGTACCTAGTATAATTACTTATGAGGGCCTACGACCTCGCGGCCGCGGCTGGGGCGCTCAACGTTGACCGCAAGTGGCTCAGCAACCTGCTTTCACACCACCACGTTGCCGATGTGCCGCGCCTTCGCCAAGGCGTGCTGCGCCGCATTCCACCTCGCGCCATCCTTACCCTCGAAATCGCGATACACCTCATTCGCGGACTCGGTATACCCATCGTATCAGCGCTCGATCTTGCCGAGCGGCTCCGGGAGGCAGACGACCATTCGATCCCGATCGGCCCGGGTATTCGCCTGACCATGGACACTACGAGCATCGAAGCCGGCCTGGACCGGCGGCTGCGCGAGGCGGCAGAGAGCGCCGTACCACCACGTCGCGGGCGTCCTCCACGGCACCGCCCTTCGCGGCTACCATAGCCGAGCAGAGTCTTGCGGACCTCCGTTTGTGCGAGTCCGCTTGTGCGAGTCCGCTTGTGAGAGTCCGCTTGTGAGAGCCCGTGCCTTCGGGAAGATCTCGAAGAACCGAAAAAAGCACAGCCGGGCACCATCACTGCGGAAGGTGCCCGGCACCCGGCCTGCCGGAGCAGGAATCGGCCGATGCGAGTCCGGCGCGAGGCTGGTCCTCAGCCCGTGCCGGCCCTGGATACGTTCTCCGCCGCTGGTCCCTTCTGCCCCTGAACAACGTCGAACTCCACAGCGTCGCCTTCCGCAAGGGACTTGAAGCCATCACCCTGTATGGCGCTGTAGTGAACGAAGCAGTCCTTCGCCCCGTCGTCGGGGGTGATGAATCCGAAACCCTTCGCATCGTTGAACCATTTCACCTTTCCTGTCGCACGCATTTTCCCCACTCCTGAGAATGACTGATAGGCCAGGTACAACCACTGCGCGCGAATATAGGCATGCCTCGATCGGACGACAATAGCCAGAGCCTGCCTTCACGACAATCCTCTGGTCGTGGTTGGCCCCGCTACTGGGCCGGTGCGGCTTGTAAGACCTGAACCAGATCCGGGAAAGCGCTTACCTTTACCCCGTGCCTCTCGCCTCTCGCAGACCGACCGCAACGGCCGTAGTGGGCGGTGTACCGATTGGATCTGACCACCCGCTGGTCATCCAGTCGATGACGAACACCGACACGGCCGACGCCGCATCGACAGCTGACCAGGTTCGAGCCCTCGCGCATGCCGGCTCGCAGCTCGTTCGCATCACCGTCAACAACGACGCGGCCGCGGCTGCCATTTCGGAGATCGCCACACGGCTGGTGGACATGGGTGCGATCGTGCCGCTCGTCGGTGATTTTCATTACAACGGACATCTGCTGCTGGCCCGGCACCGCGACTGCGCCAGTACACTGGCGAAGTATCGCATCAACCCGGGCAACGTCGGTGGCAAACGGCGCGATGAGAACTTTCGAACGATCGTCGAGATCGCGGTCGCGAACGGAAAGCCCGTACGCATCGGCGTGAACTGGGGGTCGCTCGATCAGGACCTTCTCACGTCGATGATGGACGCGAACGCCCGGCGCGACGAGCCGCATGATGCCCGCGACGTCTACATCGAGGCAATGATCGAGAGCGCACTCCGATCAGCCGCACTCGCCGAAGAGGTTGGCCTGCCTCACAACCAGATCCTGATATCGGCGAAAGTCTCCGGCGTCCCTGATCTGGTCGATGTATACCGCCGCCTCGGCGCGCGCTGCGACTATCCACTGCACCTCGGCTTGACCGAGGCGGGCCTCGGGATGAAGGGCATAGTCGCCAGCTCGGCCGGTGTCGCCATTCTGCTCGCCGAGGGGATCGGCGACACGATACGCGTTTCGCTGACGCCCCGGCCAGATGGCGATCGGGCCGAGGAAGTTCGCGTCGCGCAGCAGATTCTGCAGTCCCTCGGACTGAGAAGCTTCACTCCGCAGGTCACGGCCTGCCCGGGCTGCGGACGCACCACTTCCACGCTTTTCCAGCGGATGGCCGAGGACATCCAGCAATACCTGCGCGAACAGATGCCCGTCTGGCGTGAGCAACACCCGGGCGTCGAAGAGATGAATGTCGCGGTGATGGGCTGCGTCGTGAATGGGCCGGGTGAATCGAAGCACGCCAATATCGGAATCTCCCTTCCTGGCACGGCCGAGGATCCACGGGCTCCCGTCTATGTCGATGGCCGGCTGTTCACGACTCTCAAGGGCCAGACCATAGTCCCGGAATTCCTTGGCATCCTGGATCAGTACGTCGAACGAAGATACCCGGCACCTTCGGTGATAGCCGGACGCTGACCGGCGCTGGTTAGACGGTCCGGCGGCGACTCAGACGCTGCGATCGTGCCCTGCTGTTCTGCTCTCGCCATCGGATCCGGCGTAGGCTTCGAGCGCTCCAACCACACGCTCGAGCTCAGCCATTATGGGCGCGCCGAACCCGATGTCCCGCAGTCGTTCGTACACGCGCCGGTACCAGCGGATTGTTTCCTCACGCCCCACCCTGAATCGTGTCCATACTGATTCCGGGAACAACGTTCGTCTGATGTCCGCCAGGATCGAGCTGCCGTTGTGCAGCTTGTCCGCAGCACACACCCAGCGACCCTGTTCGTTGGCGTCCGCCAGCCGGGCGAGATAGTCGGCTTTCCGCTCCTCCCAGGAGAGCTCGACTTCAGAATCGTCGATGCGGCGTTCCGTGACGGCGAGAACCGTATCCAGGACGTGCTCGCCGAACTTGTCTGCGATTCGCTCCTGCAGCATGGAACACGTGTATGCCTCGTTCACGCAGTCCTCGACGACATCGTGCAGGATTCCGGCGACTACCGTATCCTCGTCCTGTCCGTAGCGCGTGAGTATCACCGCAACATTCGCCGGATGCGTGAGATAGGGAACGCTGGTTCCGCTGCGGACCTGCCTATCGTGATGCTTGGCGGCGAAGGCAAAGGCGTGATTGATGCGATCGGAGTAACCGGTGATGTTCACGACGCGGGTTTCCCTACAGCGTAGCGGATTCTTGTCAGCAGCCCCTCGAGCCCCGTGCGATCATCGTCGTTGAAAGCACGGGGACGATCGGAGTCGATGTCGAGAACGGCCACGAGGTGGTCATCCTCCGCGAACACGGGAACAACGATTTCCGACCTCGCCCGTGCATCACATGCAATGTGTCCGGGGAATATCTCGACGTCATCCACGATGATCGATTCACGCCGCATCGCTGCGGTGCCACAGACACCCTGCCCGAACCCGATTTCCAGGCAGCCCAGAGAGCCCTGATAGGGGCCGATCCTTAGCAGCTCCGGTTCCACGACGCGATAGAAGCCGGTCCACAGGTGGCCGAAGCTGTGGTGCAGGAGCGCGCTCACGGTAGCCATGACAGCTACCTCATCTCGCAGACCATCAATCAACGCTTCGAGCTGTATCTCTATCTCGCGATAGGCCGCTGGCCGGGATAGTGCCCGGAGGTCATTGATCACTTCTGCCATGATCCGTCAGGAATACGCCGAAAGAAGGGCCAGGAAGTGGAGCCGGACTGTGGCGAGGGCAATGCCCTGAACCGCGATGGCCGTTCCGGCACCCATGAGCCCGGCTCGGCGGCCGGTCATCCAACCGCATCCGATGAGTGTCACTCCAACAGCAATGTAGCCGAAATCGAGGCCCGTGCTGAGCCAGAGAGTATTCGTCAGGCGAGTGGCGTCACCATGATCACGGAGCGCGAGTCGTTGCCAGGCAAGAGCAGCGAGGAGCGTTTCTGCCATTCCCCAAATCGCGGTCTGGATGGCAAAGTGCCGCAGCAGGGGAATGCGGGACCCTCGCAATATCAGCACACCCAGCAGGATCGTCCCGGCAATGATGCTCCCCATACCCCATAGCAGCAATTGCGACAGGTATATCTCCTCAGCGAGTCGGAGACTGTCTGCCCACATCAGGACATTGCGGGAGTCGCCATTTCACTTTCCTTCCCATCGATCTCCTGAATCGTGATGTGCGGCGGCTCGGGCCTCCACAGGACGATTCCGCGCACGTTTCCACCGCTCTCGCGAATCTGGTTGACGGCAGACACCAGCGCCTCGAGCGACATTCGGGCGATCCCCGCGCACACAACGACATCCATGGCTCGGTCGAAGTCGATCGGCGCGGAAGCATCACCCCGCCTGGACAGCGGGACCGCTGCGATGACCGCATCATATCGCCTCGTCATGCGTGCAAGTCCGCTCCACAGATTGGCCGCAGCGGAGCTCGCTTCGGCCCTGTGCGCCGGCAGTCCTGCAGGAACGACGAACACGGTGCGATCCCTTCCAGCCAGCGCCGGAACGATCGCTTCCGCCCATTCCACACGACCGTCGAGAACATCCACGAGCCCCGGCCCGGCTCGCACCTGCATCACCGTGGCGACCGCGGAGGTGCGCGGATCGGCATCGACGAGAAGCGTGTTGCGCGCTTCCTGCGCGGCGAGGACGGCGAGATTGCACGCGACCGCGGCAACAATCCCGGACTCCGCTCCCGTGACTGTCACGAGCGGGACAGGTGCTTGAGCGGAAGCCAGATGGTGATACAGAAGCCGATAGTCTTCGCTGCTGGTGCGAATCAGCGGATGTAGCACGCGGTCGCTGCTCCGGCGCATGCGTTCGGGCGAAGGAGGTTGCGGGCGAACCACGGAGAGCACACGTGCGCCAGCAAGTTGCTCGACTTCGGCTGCATCAGAAATACGCGGGAAGCGTAGCTCGCCAAGCAGCGCCACGACAAAGCCGGCGATGAGCCCCATCACGATCGCAGCCGCGAGCATCGCTACGGGCGGAGCAGCTACATTTGCCAGTCTCCGTGCTTCCTCTTCCTGCAGGTCCACCTGTGCGAGCCGCGATCGCGCCTGTTCCAGCCGGACGAGCGAAGCCCGCAACCCTGCAACCGCGCCGTCACGCCGGGTCACGAGAGGCATGGTATCCGTCGCCGGCAGGGAAGGAGCAACGACGGACGCTGGCGGCGGACGGAGCACGTCAATCTCCTCGCGCAGTCCAGTGCGTGCGCTCTCTGCGCGCGCGGTAATCTCGCGTCCGATTCCGGCGGCCCTCATTGTGAGCCCGACGAATATCGGTCCGACTCCGCCAGCGGCATCGAATGCCGCACGTTCCTGCTCGATGACAGACAGGGAATCGAGCAATACCACCGCCAGCGAGTCGCCGCGGAGTGCGCGCGCGCTGCCCACGGCCCTGTACGTCGCGGGTAGCGGTACGCTTGCCGCGCGGGTGAGAAGTTCATCGAGTTCCGCGAGCTCTGCGCCGAGCGAATCACGCCGCGCCATCGATTCGGGCGACAGGGTTGGCTGCTGTACGCGGACAGGCGCCGATGCACGAGCGTTTGCCGCTCTCGTACGCGTCAGCGAGGATTCCGCCGCTGCCAGTGCGCCGCGCATCCCGGTGATGGTCTCACGGATCTCGACGGTATCCGGTCTGTCCGCAACGGCCGTACGCAAGGCCTGCGATGCCCGGTTCGCCCTGCGCGGGACGAGCAGCAGACCAATGAGCGCAGCGACGAACACTGCTCCGCCGACAGCGAGGACAAAAAGCGGTCGGCGGATGACATTCCTCGCGCGCGCTCGTACATAGCGCACCTGCTCATCCATGCCGGTTGTACGCTCTCCGGCAGATCTGGTCATGCCCGGGTTCTGTCCTGGCACCATGTGACTCCCGATCGCATCCCGAACAATCGGCAGGAGCGTTCTCACACGCAACGAGCGGAGGCATTGATCGCCTCCGCTCGCGGTACATCATGGCCTGCGTCGAGCTATTCGACCGTGATGTTCCCGACCATACCGAGCGCGAGGTGTGGAGTGCAGTGGTAATCATAGGAGCCAGCCTGGACACCCGCGAACGAGATCGTGTAGCTCTGGTCGGGCGTCATCATCATTGGGCTCGAAAGGGGGCCCACCTGACTCGGCATGTTAGCCGAGAGCTGAGGCTCCACCTGATCAGGAATATCGGACGGATCGAAGGCGACATTGTGCGGACCGCCGGAGACCATCACCCACTTGATGCCGTCTCCCTGCCTGATGGTGATGTTTGCGGGCTCGAAGCGATAGCCCTGCGCATCACCGATCATCCTGACTTCGTGGGTCGTGCCGGTGATCGGCATGGCCGTGGCAGTACCGGTCGCGGTGCCCCCGGTGTTGGCCGTGGCTCCCGGTTCATCAGTAGCCGTACCACCTGCGTTTTCCCTGTCCCCGCCGCCGCATGCAGCGAGGAGGAACGCGCCCGCAAGGAGGGTAAGTCCGTGTAACCGCATTCTCTCATGCCTCCCAGTACCAACCATGGTACCGTTATGTGATGGATCCTGTATGTGATGGATCCTGTATGTGATGGATCCTGAAGCCAGCCTGGAGCGTACTTGCGCCAGCGACTGCACCTGGCGATTGGCCCCGGTATGTGAATTTATTCACAATGTCGGACCGGCGCAATCGCCGGTCGGGCGGTCCGCCTTGCAATCCCCGCTTCCGACAGGTTTCTGCGCCGTCGAATCCCGGTGCTCTCGCTAGCGTGCTGAGTCGGTCGCCGCCTCCGCCGCCTCCGCTGCCTCCGTTGCCTCCGCTGCTCCCGCTTCGGGTGGCGAGCGAAATGGCGGAGCAGGAGCTTCTTCCGGCGTCCCCCGCTCGTGCGCGGCGAGGACCTGCTCCACCCAGGCCCAATCCTGGGAACCATAGAACAGCTTGCCATTCACCACGAACGCCGGTGTGCCCCGGACAGCGAAGCGACGTGTAGTCTCTTCGGCAGCGTTCAGCCGGTCCTGGTGACCTTCGCGTGAGGCGCACGATCGGAACTCGTCGAGATCGAGTTCCAGTTCCGTCGCGTATTCCTCGAGCGCCGCCGGTATGTCCACCGCTCGCTTCCACGTTTCCTGCCGCTCGAAGAGCATTTCGTGCATTGCCCAGAACTCTTCCTGTTCGGCGGCGCATACAGCGGCGGCCGATCCCGCCACACTCCCCCGATGCCATGCGAGATCGACCACCGTCAGTCTCGCCCGGCCGGGCTGGATCCACTCCTCGCGCAGGGGCGCAGCGGCCGTCTTCGAGAAGCGCGCACAGTCGTCACAGACATAGTCGGCGAAATAGATGACATGCACAGGAGCCGATGCGACACCCTCCTGATACGCGACTGCTTCCGGTTCCACTTCATCGGGAAGCGTTGCGTCGGCGGGTGTGCAGCCGGCACCCACGGCCGATGCTGTCAGAATACCGCTGGCCCACGATCTGAAACTGCGAAGCATGAGTTGTCTCCTTGAATTGTCGCGGTGGCCCTGTTTCTTTCGCCTTCATGAACAAACCGCTGGTTGCTGCCGCCGATTCTCTCTCCGCGCGCCTCGACCCGACGCGTCTGCGCATGAACGAGATTATCGCACCGTACACGACGTTTCGCATCGGCGGTCCGGCTGACCTCTTCTACACCGCCAACAGCGCCGACGACCTCGCCAATGCTGTTCTCGCCGCGCGCGAGGTGGGCATTCCGCATTTCGTGCTGGGCCTGGGGGCAAATATACTCGTCGGCGACAGAGGATTCCGCGGCCTGGTCATCCGGAACAGGGCCAGCGCGTTCACCTTTTCGGAGGACGGCGAGCTCAGGGTGGAGAGCGGGGCCGTGGTCGGTGACATGATCCACGAAGCCGTGGCCCGTGGCTGGTCCGGATTCGAACACTACATTGGCATTCCCAGCACCATCGGTGGTGCGGTCTGGCAGAACCTGCATTTTCTATCCCCCGCGCCCGAGCGGGAGCGAACACTATTCATCGCCGAGGTATTCGAGTCCTGCGAAATCCTGAGCGAGGAAGATGAGCGGCTGACGGTTGACCGTGACTACATGCGCTTCGGGTATGACACGAGTGTATTGCACTACCGGGCCGATGTCGCGCTCGCTGTCACCTTCCGGCTCGAGCACGGCGATCAAGCCACCATGCACAGGATCATGCAGGAGAACCTCGGCTGGCGAGGATCGAGGCACCCATGGCTGGAGCACCATCCGAGCGTGGGGTCCATCTTCAAAAAGATCGAAGGCAAGGGAGCGGGACGACTGATCGACGAGTGCGGATTGAAGGGTCGCCGCCACGGCAACGCACAGATATCACACCTGCACGCGAACATCATTATCAACCTCGGCGGTGCCACCGCGAAGGACGTCCGCGAGCTCATCGCCATCGTCCAGCAGGCAGTGCTCACGCGCTTCGGAGAGGAACTGGACCCGGAGATCGGGCTCATCGGCGAGTTCTGAGGCACGAACGATGACCGGCGCATCCCCTTACCCTGGGCAGGTCCGCATGCTGCTGCTCGCAGGCGGGCCGATCCTTCACGTCGCGATCGTCGCGCTCGCACCAGCGGAGGTGTCCCGCGCTGCCGCTCACGTGCTTGGCGCCGCCGCGTGGATGGCACTCTGGTGGCTGACGGAGGTTGTTCCGCTCGCGGCCACATCTCTCCTTCCCATTGCGCTGTTCCCGATCCTTGGCGTGACCTCGACTGCCGGCGCGGCTGCCCCGTACGCCAACCAACTCGTATTCCTCTTTCTCGCAGGTTTTCTGCTGGCTGCTGCCATGGAGCGGTGGAGCGCTCACGTTCGCATTGCCTATGGGTTGGTGCTCGCAATCGGACTCGATGGGCGCAGGATAGTACTCGGGATGATGATCGCGACCGCGTTCATCTCCATGTGGATATCGAATACGGCAACAGCGGCGATGATGTACCCGATCGCTCTCGCAGTTGGAGCGCTCTTCGGCGAGGATCATGGCGCGCGCAATATGCGCACGGCCCTCATGCTGGGAATTGCCTACGCTGCCTCGATTGGGGGATTGGCCACCCTGATCGGAACTCCACCCAACCTGGTATTCGCGGGTGCGGCCGCCGAGCTGGCCGGGCGTGAGGTCGGGTTTGTCGATTTCATGCTCGTCGGCCTGCCGATTGCCGCTATCCTGCTCCCCGCAACGTGGGTGCTGCTCGTCTTCGTCGTCTTTCCCGGCACAGTGGCACTGGGCACGGAAGCAAAGGATCTCATCCGTGGAAGACGTGACGCGCTCGGATCGCTCCGGGGCGGTGAGGCACTGACCCTCATGGTGTTTGCCATGACCGCGGCCGCGTGGCTCTTTCGCGAACCCAAGGTCTTCGGCACCATTACCGTGCCCGGGCTGACGACGCTGGTTCCGCAGCTCAGCGACGCGGCAATCGGAATGGCCGGTGCGATCCTCCTGTTCGTACTGAGGGCCCGGAGTGACACGGAACGGCGACGTCCTCTGCTCATCTGGGACGAGGCGCGGCGTATTCCATGGGAGGTACTGCTGCTGTTCGGCGGCGGTTTATCGCTCGCATCCGCCATGGAAGGCACCGGTGTCGCCCGCTGGCTTGGCGGCCTGATGAGCGGCCTGGCTCTGTATCCGACGGTGCTGATATACGCGGGACTCGCAGCGATCGTGCTCTGCCTCAGCGAGCTGGCGTCCAACACCGCCGTCGCGGCGATGACGATGCCTATCGCTGCATCACTGGCTCATTCCGTGAACGAGCCGCCGCTGGCCCTGATGCTCGTCGCCGCACTCGCCGCATCGATCGGCTTCGCGCTTCCGGTCGCCACACCACCCAACACGATCGTTTTCGGATCCGGTCAGGTCACGGTGAGACAGATGGCGCGTGCAGGGCTGCTGCTGGATGTTGTAGCACTCGCGATCGTCGTCGCCGCTGTTGCGCTGCTCTATCCGATCGTCTTCGGTTGATCCGCTCGCTCCAGCCAGGTCTTCCATTGGGCTACCGCGAGCCCGATCGTGACGCGTCGCAGCGAGTGCACGAGGGGAATCCGCAGGAGCATTGGTTCCGCAGCGAGAAGCTCCAGCCAGCGGTCATCGCCCATGCGGGAGTGCTGCAGTCCGAGCTCCCGGTAATGAGGGGCATCACGATCGATCAGCGCCCCCACTCCGAACTTCTGCGCGAACTTCCTCAGCTCACCCAGCGAAGCTCGGCGCTCACGAAGATCCACGAAATGCGTCCGCACCCGTCGCTCGGCAAAAAACCTCAGGGCCTTGCGCGTGTCGGCGCTCCCTTTCACGCCGAATACCTGGACTTCCAC